>JANNMC010000382.1:0-2245 GCA_031397435.1 Candidatus Eiseniibacteriota bacterium | reverse complement strand
GCCACGTATCGCGGGCGCGTCTACGCGTATCCCTGGATGATTGGCACGCGCGCCCTCATCCTGAACGACGACCTGTTCCGCCGCGCGGGGCTCGATCCCACGAAGCCGCCCGAGACGTGGGCCGATCTCCTCCGCGCCGCCCGCGCCATCACCGAGCGGGTTCCGGACGCGAAGGGCTTCGGCATGAACTCGGGGGAGCGCGAGGTCCTCTTTAAGAAGTTCATGCCGTTCGCCTGGGGAAATGGCGGCGACATTCTCGATTCCACGGAGACGGCCAGCGTGATGGCGAGTTCCGCGAACCTGGCGGCGCTCCGCTTCTATCTTTCGCTGAAGCCCTACTCGCTGCTCGACAGCCAGGAGATGCACGAGCAGGCGTTCGGGAAAGGCCGGCTTGGAATGGTCATCAGCGGGCCGTGGCTCCTCCGGGCGCTTCCAGCGAGCGCCCCCGATCTCCACGCTTCGGTCGCGCTGATTCCACGCCCCGCGGCCGGGCGCGGCACGCACGCTTCCTTCGCCGGCGCGGAGGTGCTGGGGATCTTTCGCCGCGCGAAAAATCAGCCTGACGCGATTCGTCTGGCGGAGTTCCTGGTACGGCCCGAGAACACCATGCCGGTCTTTCTCGCCACGGGGAACGCGTTTCCGGCCGCCAGGAGCACGGTCTCCGACTCCCACTTCGTGACGCACGCGAGCGATCGCCTCTTCCTGGAGCAGATGAGGACCTCGGTCGCGCCGCCGCTCCATCCGCGCTGGGTGGAGATCGAAGAGATCATCAACGCGGAGTTGGAAGAGGCCATCTACGGCACGAAGACACCGGAGGCTGCGCTGGCCGATGCCGACAAGCGAATCACGGCGGCCCTGAACCGCCCGACGCGGCGATGACCGAGCGGGGCGCCGCGGCATGAAGCGTCGCGCGCATCCGCTCGGCGTATTCCCCTGGGCGCTCGCCTTCCTTCTCTTCGGCGTGGCGCCGCTCGCCTACGCCCTGGCGCTCAGCTTTCTCGACTACAACCCGCTCCGCCCCGATCGCACGGTATGGGTGGGCCTCGCGAATTACGCGTCGGCGCTCCAGTCGCCGTCGTTCTGGCGCGCGCTCCGCACCACCGGCTACTTCGTCGTCGGCACGCTTCCCGTGACGCTTGCGCTCGCCTATTTCGTGGCGTCGCTCCTGGCGCGAGCGCGGCGTGCGGAGACGTTCTTCCGCGCGGCGATCTTCTTCCCGGCGACCCTCTCGATGGTGGTGATCTCGCTCGTCTTCAAGTCGCTCTACGCGGAAGAGGGCCTCTTCAACGGTTGGCTTGCCGCCGCCGGGTTCTCGCGAATTCACTGGCTCCAGGACCCGCGGCTCGCGCTGCCGTCGATCATGTTCATGGACATCTGGTCGAGCGTTGGCTACTACGCCATTCTCATCCTGGCGGGCCGGAAGACGCTCCCCGACGATCAGCTAGAGGCAGCGCGCCTGGAGGGGCTCTCCTCTTGGGAAGTGGAACGCCGGATCGTCTTTCCGCACCTTCGCCCCGTCCTCCTCTTCGTGGTGCTGCTCAACACGATTCGAGCCTTCCAGATCTTCATCGAGGTCTTCGTACTGACGCGCGGCGGACCGCTCGAGAGCACGCTGACGCTCGTCTATCACCTCTACGATCGCGCGTTCTATCACTTCGAGATGGGCTACGCCTCCGCGCTCGCCTTCCTTCTGCTACTCCTCGTCGGCGGGCTCCTGGTGATCCAGCGCTACCTGCTGGGTGAACGCGCCGGGGCGGCACGATGAGCGGCGCTGCCGTGGCCCGCTCGGTCCCGCCGCGCCGCGCCACGCGGGGACGAGGCGGTTCGTGGGGCCTCTACCTCCTGCTCTCGGCCATCTCGCTCGCCTCGCTGGCACCGCTCCTCTACATGGCGCGAGTTTCCTTTGGCGCCGGCGGCGACCTCCCGATCGCGCCCGCCGACTGGTGGGGACACCCGCTCTCCTTGGAGCACTACCGCGATCTCTGGAGCGGCGGGCCGATGGCGCGCTTCGCGCTGAATTCACTCCTGGTGACAGGCGTGGCCGTGCCGATCCAGATTCTCCTGGCGGCGGCAGCGGGACACGCGCTCGCTCGAT
This sequence comes from Candidatus Eiseniibacteriota bacterium, assembly GCA_031397435.1. Taxonomy (GTDB): domain Bacteria; phylum Eisenbacteria; class RBG-16-71-46; order SZUA-252; family SZUA-252; genus SZUA-252. The sequence goes on along the minus strand of JANNMC010000382.1, from coordinate 150 downwards.
CGGGGTTTGTTGGCCGAGGCACGCTCCTCGCCCTGGCGACCGCCTTCCTGATTCTCCCGAAGCAGGTTCTTCTGGCGCCGCTCTATCTCCTCTTCGCGAACGCGGGGCTCCTCGATTCCTACGCGGCGCTGATTCTGCCGCACCTGGCCG
>JANNMC010000336.1:0-16158 GCA_031397435.1 Candidatus Eiseniibacteriota bacterium | reverse complement strand
GCCTTCTGCGCCGCGGCGGGGAGTTTCACGAAGGGTGTCTTCATGGAGATCTTCAGCCGCTTCGCGATCGCCTCGATGGAACCCTTGGTCCAGGTTCCGTCTGGATCTCCCCAGACCGAGACCGCGCCGTCCGCCAGTGATTTCGTGCGGTCGGGGATGACCAGATCCGGATCGATCTCCATCGTCGTCCCCAACCCGTCGCACGTCTTGCAGGCGCCATAGGGAGAATTGAACGAGAAGGAGCGGGGCTGGAGCGGCTCGTAGGAGATGCCACAGTTCGTGCAAGCGGCGCCGGCGGAGAGTGTTTCCTCGCCGCCGTCCGCCATGAGGATGAGCGCCATCCCCTCCGTGAGCCGGGTGGCGGTCTCCAGCGATTCGTGGAGACGGCTCCGCTTCTCCGCGTCCGCGACGAGCCGGTCGACAACGATCTCGATCGTATGCTTCTTCTTCTTGTCGAGCGCCAGCTCCTCTTCCAGCTCGCGCCACGCGCCGTTCACCCGCGCTCGGACGAAGCCGAGTTTTCGCCACTGCGCCCATTCCTTCCGATACTCCCCCTTCCTGCCGCGAATCACCGGCGCCAGGATCTGGAGCCTGGCCCCCTGGTGCGTCGCGAGGAGCGTATCGACCATCTCCTGAACGGTCTGGCTCCGGATGGGGCGATCGCAGTTCACGCAATGCTGCACGCCGACGCGGGAGTAGAGGAGGCGAAGGTAGTCGTAGATCTCGGTGACCGTGGCGACGGTGGAGCGGGGGTTGCTACCTGCCGTCCGCTGTTCGATGGAAATCGCGGGCGAGAGCCCCTCGATCTGATCGACGTCGGGTTTCTCCATCTGCCCCAGGAACTGCCGGGCATAGGCGGAGAGCGACTCGACGTACCGGCGCTGTCCCTCGGCGTAGAGCGTGTCGAAGGCGAGCGACGACTTCCCGGATCCGGAGACGCCCGTCAGGACGACGAGGGCGTTCCGGGGGATGTCGATGTTGAGATTCTTGAGGTTATGCTCGCGCGCTCCGCGAACCCGGATCAGGTCCAAGGTGTCGCTCGCGCCTACGGCGCGTTGCCCGCTGCCGCCGAGAGCGACGCCTTGGGATTCATGAGTCGAATCGTCTTCTCCCCCGACTTCTTCTCGTCGGCGTTCTTCACGATCAACTGCTTCACCTGATCCACCGTCAGCTTCGGGTTCGTCGCCCAGAGCTTTGCCGCCAAATTCGTGACGTTTGGCGCCGACATGCTCGTGCCGCTCAGCTTCATGCGGTCTCCGCCCGGCACGGTGCTGTCGACCTCGAAGCCGTTCGAGTAGACATCGACGTTGCCGAAACTGGTGAACGAGGTCTGCTCGCCCGCCTGATCGACGGCGCCGGCCACCAGGATGTTCGGCAGCTTGAAGGAGCTCGGCATGACTTCGTCGAACTTCACGTCGTTGTTCGAGTTCCCTGCCGCGATCACGAAGAGGATCTTCGGGGCCGCCTTCAACGCTTCGAACAGCTTCTGGTAGCCGATGTCGTAGATTCGTCGCGCTAGGACGCGCCGTTCCTCGGCGGTCCCACCCGCGTTGTTCATCTCCAGCGCGGTCTCGATCGATCGGAGATCGCCGCCCCAGCTCATGTTCACCACGCGCACGCCGTTCGCCTTGAAGTAGGCGACCGACTTGACCATGGCGTCGCCATCCTTCGTCGCCTGCTCCAGCGTCGGCTTCTCCGGAATGGAGTGATAATCGAACGTCATGCGGCAAGCCAGCAGCCTTGCGGCCGGGTTGCCGCGCACCGCGATACCAGCCACGTGCGTGCCATGGGCGTATTGGGAATAAGCGGTGAGCCCCTCGAGCATCGGCTTCACCTGATCCTGAGTCAGCGAGCCTAGCTTTTGCTTCAGCGCCGTGGCCTCGGGCGTTTCCAGATTCGCCTGGACGTCCTCGAAGCCTTTGAGATCGGTCTTGTACGTATCTCGATTCCCGACCGCCTTCTCGATGTCGAAGAGGAGCGTCGGTTCGGGATCCGAATGAAGCGTCCAGGCAATGCCGTTCAGATCGTCCACGAAGCCGTTCTTGTCGTCGTCCTTCTGGTTCCCCGCGACTTCTTTCGCATTCGCCCATAGCTGCGTCGGGAAGAGCGAAACGTCCACCCCCGAGTCCCAGACACCGATCACGACCGGAGTCAGTTTTGAACCACCGTCGAGCGTGACGTCTCGAGCCGCCCAGATATCGGCCTTTGCTTCGCCCTTGTTGGCGTCGAGCACGGCGGCGTAGGCGGCCACGATCTCATCCTTGAACGGAATGACGCTCGATGCCACGTAGCCCGCCTGGACCAGCCCCGCCGCGAAGTCGTCGCTGAGCGTTCCATCCTTGGCCGCCTGATCGACGCTAGCCTGGAAACTGCCGATCATGAGATTGAGGGACATCACCTCGAAACTTCCCTTGATCGCCTTGAGGACGTCTTGGACCTCCTGATACGGAAGCGCCCGGAGCGCCGCTTCGAGATTGGCGCGAAGGGCCGCCTTCTGATCCGCAGCGCCCGACTCCTTCGTCTTCATGAGCGCCTCGGCCAGGATTCCCGACGTCAGTTTCTGCGCCGGCTTCTCCTGGAGGCCGCGCACCGTCTTCACCAGCTCGCGCGCCGCCGGAAAGTCCTCCTTCAGCATGGCGATCGTGAGGAGCGTGCCGTTGATCCGTCGCGTCGCGGTCGGGTCCTGGATGTCGTACTTCTCCAGGTCGGCCTTCAGGTCCTTCTCGATCGCGTTCGCGAGTTCGAGGATCGCCGCCTTGTTGGTGACGAGGACGCTCGGCTTGTCCGGGATCTTGTAGGTATGCGGCGGGAGATCGGCGAGCTTGGTGATCGCGATCTTCTCGGCCGCGGCGGCCAACGGGGTCGAGGTCGGCATCGAGGAAATCAGCATCGTGCCCAGAAGTGCCGGCACGATCGCGAGAAGAGACAGGCGGCGCATGGTGTCCTCCCGGAGAATGGTCGGTAACGTCCAATCCACAACTGATTTGAGCGGGGAGAGTTTACCACACGGTGGACCGTGCGGGCGTGTGGCGGATCTCCACGCGGAGACAGGCAGGAATCGTCTCAGAAACGAAGCGAGAGGCAGCTCAGTCCGCCGTCCATTTTCCGGAATTCGGACATGTCCAGCGGCACCAGGTCGTAGTCGAGTCCGCTCAGGGCCCCCTCGAAGCCAGGGTGTCCCGAAGCCACGAGGATGCGGTCGTTCACGTTGACGCAGTTCGCGGCGTACGACTCCTCGGGCGCCACGGCGACGATTCGGTGTGACCGGAACGCGGGGTGAGCGAGGAGCTCCGGCACGACGGCGAGACGCCAATCGTCCAGCGCGGCCAGCCCGCTCTTCAGGTGGAGGAGCCCCGGGACGCGGCGAATGTCCACGGTGGCGGTCGCGTAGCCCTCCTTCGCGAGAAATGAAGCCAGTTGCCGGGCGCCCGATTCGTTTGTGCGATCCGAGATGCCGATGAAGACGTGTTCCCCCGCTTCGCAAACGTCGCCGCCATCGAGCGTCCCCGGCGCCTCGATTTCGCGAAGGTTCTGGTAGAACGCCTCCAGCGCGGGCCGGATGGCCTCAACCTCGCCCGAACGGCTGGCGGCGCCGGGCCTGGTGAGCACGGCCCCGCGCGGAGTCAACACGGCGGTGTCCTCGACAAACGTGGAATCCGGGAAGTCCGCGTCGGCGGGAAGCGAGGTGAGCGCCACGCCGCACTCCAGCAACGCCTCGCAGTAGGCGCGGTGCTGCGTCCTCGCGAGGGTGAGGTCGGGCGGGCCGAGTCCGGAAGCGGTGAGTCCCGCGGCAAACGAGTCGCCCGGTGGACGAACAATGGCATGGCGAACGATCATCGTGAAGGCTCCCTCGTCCCTATTCGTACCGAAGAGACTCGACCGGATCGAGTCGGGCCGCCTTCACGGCCGGATAGATTCCGAAGAAGAGCCCCACGGAGGTAGCGGAGAGGAAGGCGAGCACGATACCCCAGAGCGGAATCGCGAAGGCCAGCGGCGTGAAGAGATCGACCAGCCAGCCGACAAAGAGTCCCGCCGCCACGCCGACGATTCCCCCGGTGCCGGTGAGCGTCATCGCCTCCACGATGAATTGTAGGAGGATGTCGCGCTGCCGTGCGCCGATCGCCTTCCGCACACCGATCTCGCGCGTCCGCTCCGTCACCGAGACCAGCATGATGTTCATGACCCCGATCCCCCCGACCATGAGCCCGATCGAGGAGATCGCGACCATGACGAGGTAGAACGCGCCGGTGATGCTGTTGTAGAGGTCGAGCAGCGCCTGGTCGGTGAAGACCGCGAAATTGTCGTTCTGGTGATACGGCACCTTTCGCTGCCGGCGCATCACATCGCGGATTTGATCGATGGCAACGTCGATCCGCTCGGGGGCGCTCGGCTTGGCGTTCAGCACCATGCGGAGGTCGGGCCCGAAAAGCTTCTCACACGTGGTGTACGGCATGATGACCATGTCGTCGAGACTCTGCCCCAGAAGCCTCCCCTTCGGCTCCGTCTCGCCGATCACCGTGAATGGCTGGCCACCGATGCTGATCGACCGCCCCACGGCGCTCTGGTGCGGAAAGAGCGACTCGACGTGCTCGGGGCCCAGAACGACGACCGCGGCACGCCGCTCCACCTCCGCTTCGGTGAAATAGCGTCCCGCGGCCGTTGAGATGTTGTTCGTCACCATGAAATCAGGCGTGCTTCCGATGACGAAGGTGATGCGCGACTCGTTCTCGCGATACCGAAGGCGCGCCTCCGTGAAATTGAGCGGGGCCACCGCCACCACGTCCGGGCAGAAGCGGCGAATCGCCTCCGCATCCTCCACCTTGAACCACTTTCGCCGCCTCAAGCTGTCGGGAAAGTCCCCCACGAAGGCGCCAGGGGCGAACGGCCGGACGAAGAGGACATCGGTCCCCAGGGAGGCGAGCTGCGCCTTCACGCTTCGATTCAGTCCTTCGATGATCGAAACGATCGCCATGATCGAGGTGATTCCGATGATGACGCCCAGCACCGTCAGGAACGAGCGCACCTTGTTGGCGCGAATCGCCTGGAAGGCGATGCCGACTCCCTCGCGGATGTCGATGGCCACGGGCTATTCCTGGCGAAGCGCCACGATCGGATCGAGGCGCGCGGCGCGCGTGGCGGGATAGACGCCGAAGAAGAGGCCGACCGAGCAGGCGACGGCGAGGCTCAGTCCGATCGACCAAGGCTGAATGGCCGCCGGGAGCGGCGTGGCCGCCCGGATCAGGAAGGCGACCGCGATCCCGGCCAGCACGCCGACGATGCCTCCGAAGAGCGAGAGGACGACCGCTTCGCTCAGAAACTGCATCGTGAGGTCGGAGCGGCGGGCGCCGAGCGCTTTACGGATGCCGATCTCCCGCGTCCGCTCGGTGACCGCCACGAGCATGATGTTCATGATGACGATGCCGCCCACCACGAGCGAGATGGCGACGAGGGCGATGGTTCCGGCGAAGATGCCGCCCGTGATCTGCTTCCAGAAGGACTGAAACGTCTCGGCCGTCGTCATTCCGAAGTCATCGGGCTTGCCCAAAGGAACGTGGCGCTGCGCGCGAAGCACCACGCGCGCCTCGTCCTGGACGCGCGTGGGGTCTACGCCTTCGCGGCCACGGACGAGGATGGTCAAGTCCGCCCGCGAGCCAAACATCTTCGTGAACTGCCCCAGCGGCACGTAGACGATGTTGTCCTGACTCGTGCCGAGGACGTTGCCCCGCTCGGCGAACACTCCCACCACCCGGAGCTCATGCCCGCCCGCGCGGAGGCTCGCGCCGAGCGGATCGGTGCGCGGGAAGAGCTTCGCCGCCACCTCCGAGCCGATGACGCAGACCGGCCGCCTCCGTTCGACGTCGGCGGCCTCGAGGTGCCTCCCCTGCTCCACATCCAGCTTCGAGACCTGCTCGTAGCCTTCCGTGGTACCGGTGATGTCCACGCCCTGGAGCTCCGTGCTCCCCGCGCGCACGATCCGGCGACGCGACGCCTGCGCGACCACCTGCTCGGCCAGCTGCATGCGGGAGGAGAGCGCCTTCATATCGTCGAGGCCCAGGTCGCGGCGCTTCTCGGCCTCGCGGAACTCGTCCTCGGTCGTGATAAAGCCGTACTTGTCGATCGTCAGAACGCCCAGGCCCTGCTGGAGGATCTTGTCGCTGACGTAGGTGTTCAGTCCGTCGATGATCGCGACCACGGCGATCACCGACATGACGGCAACGACGTTACCGATCACCGTGAGGATGGAGCGGAGTTTGTTGGCGCGGAGCGCGTCGACGGCGATTCGGAGATTTTCGCCCTGAGCGATCCAGAAATCGCGCGGGGGTGAAGCCGGGGGGTTCACGTGCCCGGCCCGCTGGAGGCCGCCCGCCGCTGGTCGCTCTCGATCAGGCCGTCCCGAAGCCGGACGACGCGGTGGGCGCGCGCGGCGACCTCCTCCTCGTGCGTCACGAGGATGACCGTGTTCCCCTTCCGGTGGATATCGTCGAGAAGGGCCATGATCTCCTGGCCGGTCTTCGTGTCAAGATTTCCGGTCGGTTCGTCCGCGAGGACGATCGAGGGACTGTTCACGAGCGCACGCGCGATGGCGACGCGCTGGCGCTGTCCTCCCGAGAGCTCGTTGGGACGGTGGTGCATGCGGTCGCCAAGCCCGACCAGATCGAGCAGTTCCTTCGCGCGGGCGCGCCGCTCCTTCGCCGGCTTCCCGGCGTAGATCAGCGGGAGCTCGACGTTGTGGAGCGCGTCGGCGCGCGGGAGCAGATTGAAGGTCTGAAAGATGAATCCAATCTCCTGGTTCCGGATACGCGCCAGTTCGTCGTCCTCGCGTTCCCGGATCTCCGTGCCGCGGAGCTTGTACGACCCGCTGGTCGGCGTGTCGAGGCACCCAATCATGTTCATGAGCGTCGACTTACCCGAACCCGACGGCCCCATGATCGCGAGGTACTCGCCCTTCTGAACCAGAAGGTTCACCCCGTCCAGCGCGTGCACTTCGTTCGTTCCCATGACGTAGATCTTCCGGACGTCGCGGATATCGATCAGCGCGCCGTCCGTTGGCGGGATGGGAGCTCCCGATGGCTCGTTCACAAGGCTCATTTCTTCTCCTGCTGGCCGGGCTTCTTGGGTTCCTCGACGCGGACCCGCTGCTCCGGCTTGAGCGTGCGCAGGACACGGAACGGACCGGTGACGATCTTCTCCCCCGGCTTCAACTCGCCGGACACTTCGTAGTCGGTGTCGCTCGACAAGCCCGTCGTCACCTTGCGGAAGGCGACCTTCCCCTCTTTGTCCATCACGAAGACGCCTCGGATCTCCTCAGCCTTGGCCCCGTTCTTCCCCGCCGCGGAAGCCGGCGCGGCGCCCTTGGCGTCTTTCTTCTTCCGCGCGCCGCGCTTCGCGACGGGGAGCAGTTCCTCGGGCGTTCGCACCACGACCGCCTGGATCGGAACGAGGAGCACGCTGTCCCGCGTGGCGGTCGTGATCTCTACGTCGGCGGTCATTCCGGGCCGCAGCATGGCCGGCGGCGCGTCGATCATGACGTCGACGAGAAAATTGGTCTGCTGATCCTGACTGCCCACACCCGAAATCGTGGGAGAGTTCGCGATCTCCGTGACGTGCCCCGCGAGCGACGTGTCGGGCAGGGCGTCCACCGTGACCTTCGATTTCTGGTGGATCCGGACGGAGGAGACGTCGGTCTCGTCCACGTCGGCCTCCACCTTCATCTGCCGCAGGTCGGCCACAGTGAGGATCACCGTCCCGGGATTGTTCATCGTGCCGGTGATCACGATCTCGCCCTCTTCGATGGCGAGTTGCGTGACGGTGCCGTCGATCGGGGAAACGAATCGCGTCTTCCTCAGACGGTCCCGCGCGATGACGAGGCTGGCCGATCCCTGCGCCACGTCCTCCCGTCGAGCATCGAGCCGTGCCTTGTCGCTGTCGCGTGTCGTCCGGGCCACGTCGAGTTCCTCGGGCGAAACCAGTTTCTGGTCGAAGAGGCTCTCTTTCCGCTTCATGGCGGCGTCGCTCTGCGCGAAGGCGGCCTCGCCCTGGCGGAGGTTCGATCGGGCCGCCTGAAGCGCCGCCTCGGCGTTCGCCACCTGGGCGCGATACTCGATGTCGTCGATCTGGAGCAGGAACTGGCCGCGGCGCACCGGATCGCCTTCCTTGATGGCAAGGCGGATCACCTTGCCCGGAACGTCCGCGCTCACCTTCACCATCGTCTCCGGCTGCGTGCGGCCCGGCGCGCGCACCGTGGACGTGATCGTCCCTTTCTTCACCTCACCCACCTGCACCGCGATCTTTCCACCTGAAGAACGGGCCACGTTGGCCACGATCACGAGGGTCACGAGAAGCGCGCCTCCTCCAATGAGGAGCGCTTTGGTCCTGCCTTTCATGGTTCGATATCTCCCCGAACGGCGCTAGTAGCGCCGCTCCCCGATGGCCCGCTCCAACGCTGCCTCGGCCACGCGCGCATCGGCCTGAGCCTCCACCAATTGCTGGCGCGCCTGCTCCAGTCCCACGGCCGCGTTGAGCAAGTCGAGGAAGGTCCCCGCACCGAGCTCGTAGCGGCTCTTGGAGAACTTGTGATCCTCCTCCGCCGACGCGACGCCTTCTCGCGCGACGGCGATCCGCTCGACCGCCTCCTTCAGAAGGAGCCAGGCCTGCTGCGCCTCGACGGCGACATCGAGTTCCATCTGCCGCCGCCCCGCCTCGGCTTCCAGGAGTTCGCCCTTCGCGGAGCGCATGTTCCCTTCGATCGCCAGTCCGTCGAAGATCGGGAGCGTGAGTCGGAGCACGCCGCTCCACTGCGTCGTCGCTTCGCGCTCGTCGTCGTACCTTCCATAACCGACGAGGTCCTGTTGCTCGTTTCGTTTCTGGCGGTCGATGCTCATCGATCCGGTCAGGTACGGCAGGCGTGCCGCCCTCGCGCCGAACAAGCCGCTCCGCGCCGCGTTCTCCGTGGCCGTCGCGCCGGCGAGGGTCGGGCGGTACTTGAGGGCGCTTCCCACGACACTGGCCGAGTCGGGCAGGGCGACCGATTCCTCCATCGAGGTCTCGACCGCGATCGCGCCGCCGGAAGTGACGCCGAGGATCCGCCGCAGCCGGTGATTCTGGATCTGGACCTGGTTCTCTGCCTGAATTCGGCTCAACTGCGTCGTCGCCCGCCGCGCGCGCGCCTTCAGCACGTCTCCGCGCGCCACGCTCCCGACTTGGAAGAGGGCCTCCGACCGCGTCTCCTCGTCCCGCGCCAGGCGCTCCGATTCACGAGCCACCCACGCCAGCCGGACCGCCTTCACGCATTCGAAGTACTGCTGCTTCACGCGAAAGACGACGTCGTTTCGCATCTCGAACTCCGACTGCTCCGCCCCGGTGCGAAAGTGATCTTGGCGCTTCTTCCGGCTCCAGGCGGAGAGGTTGAAGAGATTCGCCTGGGCCCCCGCCGAGAGCGTTTGTGACGTGATGCGGTCGGCGAAGCCCTGGTAGCTCGTCGTGTCGGGCGGCGCTCCTGGCGTGATCACGTCGGTGACGCGGATGGAGCTCTGCTTGTCCGGCTCCACGCGGGAAAGGCTCGCATCGGCCGTGATGGTCGGCAGGATGTTCGACCACGCGCTCAGCGCGCCTCCGCGCGCCTGCGCCGTTCGCGCTTTCGCGCCGCGGACGTCTCCGTTGCTTTCGAGCGCGGTCTGAATGCAGCGCGCGAGGGACCAGACCTCGCCCGCCTGCGCGGGGACGGCCATCGTGGAATCGGCCGCGGCCCGAACGGACGGCGGCGCCACGGCAACCGTCATCACGATGGCGGCCGCCGCGAAGGCGCTACGAGCGAAGCGAGAACCGGATCGCATGCGTTTTCTCCAGATCAGGGACACGGATTGAATCGTCATGGCCGTCCCGAAGGACGGTACTCACTGGTACGCGGGGAAAGGGCTTTTGGTTTCCGCCTCTAGCGATTCGCCGAAAGCAGGAGCGTGACCACAAGAGTCGGAATCGAGGCGATGACGCCGAATCCGAACCCCTTTTTAGCATAGACCGCGAGCCCGAGCGCGGTGATGGCCATGCCCCAGAGAAGAAGCGGATCGGTCAGCGAATCGAGCACCCGGCCAAGGTACGGAAGGTCCTCCCCGAAGAGGTTTCCGAGCCCCAGGCGAACATCCATGGAGCCCTTGGCAACGACGAGCGCCGTTCTCACCGCATGATCCACGAGGCCCACGACGGCACCGTAGGTCGCGGCGCTCAGGTAGTCGGGAAACCGGAGCTTCGCCCCGAGCATGAAATTCCCCATGAAGAAGAGGAGTGCCGCGCTGACGAGGAGGGCGAATGGAACGCTGATGACGGTCCCCACGACGCCGACGATCAATCCGGCAGGGGAGTCGAAGAACTTGGCGGTCGCCTCGATCTGAGGCTCCGGAGTCCCCTTCTCCTCCATCTTGGCAATGGTCTCGTCGCGGACCACTCCCGACTGGAAGATCGGGATCGCCATGCACGAGCTCGCCACGACGACGAGGATCATTGCCAGGAGGAACCGGGGCTTCGCCGCCATGGCGGAAAAGGTCGCTCGAGGATTGAAGAAGATCGTCCCGAGCGTTCCGAATTCGTTCGCCTGCTTCACTTCCGGCTCGACCCCACTGTCTGCCACGTCCGCGCTCATGTCGTTGTCCCCCATCTATTTAACTGGTTCGCTTCAAGAAAAATCGAAATGGTACGGCTACGGTCGAACGGACCGGAACGCCTCGCCACTGCCCCGGCGAGAACTGGAACTGATAGACGGCGTCGAGCGCGGCGGCAACGAGGAGCTCCGGCGCGCTGGCCGAGGCCACCCACGCCCGTAGGATGCTTCCGCGCTCGTCGAGGTTGATATTGATCACCACCGTGCCCTCGAATCCCGAGAGCTTGGCCGCGAGCGGATAGATCGGTTCGAAGGTCCGAAGCGCTCGTGGTGCCGTATCGTACCCGTAGTAGACGGGGGCGGCATCCTCCTCCAGCGTCCCGCCATTCCCGGCGGGCGCCGAGGCGGGCCCTCCGGCGCCTCCCGCGGACGCGGGCGGCGACCATTGTTCCGAGGAAACATCCTGCTCCGCCGCCTGGATGACACCCGCCAGCGGCGAGGTCCGTGACGATGCCGGCGCGGCGACCACCCCGCCGGAGTTTGCCAGATCGACGACCGCGCGGCCCCACCCACCGCCGGCCGGAAGCAGCCGAAGCGGATCGGCCCGCATGATCGCGGGCACCGGACGATAGGCCGGCGCCAGGGCGAAGACGGCGGCATGCACCACCCCGGCCACGAGTAACGCGGTCCGGACCCGCCGGTAGTAGTTCCGGCGTAAAGACGGGAGGCGGTCGGATTGGTTCACATCCCTCCCCGCTTCGTCGTCGCCAGTGTCACCCGTGGGGCCCGGGCCGCCTTCAGCTGGTCCAGAACCGCTCCGACGAGCGCGTACGGAGTCCGCGCGTCCGCATGGAGCGACACCACGAGATCGGGGCGCCTCGCGCGCTTCTCCGCGAGCAGGACTCCCACGTTCGCCAGGCGAACACGTGCGTCGTTGAACGCCACTTCTCCGTTCGGGCCGATCGAGACGCGGATCATTCCCTCGCTCCGGAGCCGTTCGCCCGCCGTCGCTCCCGGCAACCGGACGGCGATCCCCTGACGCGACCCGATGATCGTCGTGCTCATAAAGAAGATGAGCAGGAGCATCGCAATGTCGGCCATGGAAGCCGTCGGGATCGACGACTCGATTCGAATACGACGCTTGAGCTTCATCTCCCGGGGCCCGACTCAAGCGAGAGCTGCCGCGCGCCGGAGAGCTTGACCTGGTCCAGCACGGTGACGAACGCGGCGTAGGGCGCGGCAGGATCGACTCGCAGCCGGACGACCGAATCGGGAATGGAGCCAATCCGCGCCTGGAGCGCCGCACGGAGCGCTTCGGCGTTGATCGCCCTCCCGTCGAGATCGAGCGACCCATCGGCGGCCACACCGACCACCACCAGCTTCGAGGCTGGAACAACGGCCGGTGCGTCCCCGGCGCGCGGCAACTCGAGCAGCAGGCCGCGCTCGACGCTCAAGGCCGCCGTCGAGAGGAAGAAGATGAGCAGGAGGAACGCGACGTCCGACGTCGAAACGAGCGAAATCTCCGGATTCGACGAACGGCGGCGGGCGATTTTCATGTCTGTTGTGTCCGAGCCCGAGCCGTCAGCGCTGCGCCGGCGTACCCGGAGCGTGGATCGTCGTGAGGAAGTGCTCCCACTGCTTGGAATGCGTCGTCAAACTGTCGATCAGCTCGGCGCCAGACTCCTCGATATCGATGACGAACTTGTCGATCCGGGAGACGAAGTAGTTGTGCGCCGCCTGGACCGGAATGGCCACGATCAGGCCGGCGGCAGTTGTGATGAGGGCTTCGTAAATGCCGGTCGCCACGAGCTTCGCGGAGACCTCCTCCGCGGCGGCAATGGCCTCGAAGGCGTGCATCATCCCCGAGACCGTGCCAAGAAACCCCAGGAGCGGCGCGATGTTGGCCACCGTGGCGAGCCAGATGAGGCCGCGCTCCAGGAGCGCGATCTCGATCGAGGCCGCGGTCTCGATGGCCTTTTCCACCGCCTCCGGACCCCGCTTGGCACGCGCGAGCCCCGAATGAAGTACGGCGGCGATCGGTCCCCGCCTCGCGTGAAGCATTCGCTGCGCCGCTTCAAGTCCTTGGTCCTGCAGCAATCGCAAGACCTCTCCCATCAGACGGCGGGTATCGGTTCGCGCCCTCGTGAAGAACCAGGCGCGCTCGATGATGAGTCCGAGTCCCACTACCGAGCAGAGGAGGATCGGGTGCATGAAGACGCCACCGGTCCAGTAGAGCTCGATCATGCCGCTCTGATGCGGAGCGCGACCATCGGCCGCGGCGGCGAGGGCCGGCGCTACGATCACCGCGGCCAGCGAGGCGCCCATGCCCCAGAAAAGATTGCGACCAGAGAGATTGCCGGGAGCGCGCATGACCGTCCAGGCTAGCCTTCAGCCTTGCGGCCTGTCAACGAAAACGCCCCCAGGCAGGGGTTCGATACCTGGGAGCGCATGGCCTCTAGTGCAGTCGAAAGACGATGGGGATCGAAACCCAGCAACTGACCGCCCGTCCGTGTAACCGGGCGGGCCGGAACCGCCATGTTTTCACCGTCTTCACGGCCGGAGCCGCCAGCATCGGATTCCCCTCCCGAATCCGAACTTCCCGAACGTACCCCTCCCAGGTCACAAGCGCCTCCAGGACGACTTTCCCCTCGATCCCCGCCTCCCGAGGCATGTCTTCATACGGGGGCTCGGGAGCCACGATCGGGACGGGCGGCACGTCGTAGGACTCCACAGGGGTGTTGGGATCGACCTCGACGTGGGGAGGGGCAGGAAGATGCCGCTCGCTACCTTCCGCACCCTCGGTTGGACGCTCGGCGCCGACTCCCGGCTCCCCGCCGGGGTCGAACGTTGGCCGGTCGATCGCTTGCTCCTCGACTGGGTGCCCTGGCGGAGTCGGGTCGGGGATCGAGCGTCCGTCGTCGGAGGGCGGCCCGCCGGATCGAGGCGCGAACGTTGGGGGCGGCGGAGCGGGGGTGTAGCGCGGATCGACCCAGATCCTGATCTCGATTTCCGGCGGCGCTTCGAGACCTGATCGTGCGGCCGCCGCCATGACGAGCGCGAACGCCACCAGATGGACTCCGCCCGAGAGGATGAGAGAGAGTGAGGTCGTGCGGGAGGAGGATCTCGAGGCGGGGCCGCCGCGATGAGCGCCCCGCACCGGAGAGGATGCCGACCACGAAGCGAATCCAAGCCATCCGGACATTCTGTTCCCCGTTTCTTCCCGGCCCCGGCGATGCCCGAGGACATCGCGGAGAGGGATCGGGGGGAACTCCGCCATCGAATCCGGCGCCTCCGCGGAGCGGAGGCGGTTCAGGCTAGAAGTGGAAGTCTATCGGGACCTCCACCCAAACGGCGACCGGCTTGTTGTTGCTGAGCGCCGGCTTGAAGACCCATTGCTTCACGGCTTTCATGGCCTCTTCGTTCAGACCCGTGACGCCCTTCGCGACCTTCACGTTCTTGACGCGCCCGTCCTTGCCGACGAGCACGTGGAGGACGACCTTGCCCTGAATCTGCGCTTCGCGCGCGAATTCGGGGTAGGCCGGCTGCACCGTGGTGACGGGAACCGGTTCGTCCTCATAGTAGACGAACTCGCCCTGGTTCGGAAGATCGTCCGCCGACGCGATGACCAGCGAGTCCTTGCCGCTTCCCGAGCCAAATCCCACGGGAGCGATCGACTGCGCGATTTCCTGCTGCGTCATGATCGTCTGCTCCGGCGCCAGATCATCGGCGACCGGCGTCGGGATTCCGATCGTCGGCTTGGCGACGTCCATCGTCTGAGGCACCACCGGAGGTGGCGCGGCGTCCGAAAGCGGCGGGGGCGGAGGAAGCGTCTCCATCCGGATGACCCTGCCCGTATAGGCGGCCTCGTCCTTCGGCTTGATGAGCGTGCTTCCGAGGTAAATCCCGATCAGGCCCAAGTGGATGGCGATCGAGATGATGAGCCCGTTCCGAAGCATGCGGGAAGCGTTCTCTTTGAGATCGCTCGCCCCCATCGGCACGCGGATCGTGCTGCTCGCCATGTTCATCAGAGCGCCTCCACTTCCGCCTTCTCCTTCGGCTCCAGAGGCGCCAGCGAGAATCGATTCAACTCGGCAAACTGCAATTGATCGATCAGGTTCACCATGTACATGTACTTGACCGTGCGGTCGATCTTCACCAGCACGACGAGTTTCGGATTCTTCTTCCCCTGTGCCGCGAAGACCGCTTCCATATCGTTCCAATTCTGCTCTTTGAAGGGCTCCTTCGCGATGTTCCAGAACACGCGGATTTCGCCGCGCGTCGTGTCGGAGGGCGCGATGGCGCGGACCGTCATCACGTTCGACTCCGCGATCTCGACCTTCGCCTTGGGATCCGGGGGCAGGTTGATCTCCAGCGCCTGCGGTTTGCGGAAAACCGTGGTGCACATGAAGAAGATCAGGAGAAGGAACGCGACGTCGACCATCGGGGTCATGTCGATCTTGACTCCGAGCCGTTTCGGCGCGCGCTTCTTCAGCCCGCCTTTTTTCTTCTTTTTACCGCCTTCTGGACTGTCTACGGCACCCATCGGTGGCGTTTCCTCTCGGATGAAACGGAGATCAGCGGAGCGCGGACTTCTTGCTCTGCACCAGCTCCGTGACGAGGCTGAACGTGATCGTATTCGTCTTCTGCATGGCCGCCATCACATCTTCCATCACACCGTATTCGCTCTCCTTGTCCGCCTTGATGGCGACCCGGAGGCGCGGATTACGGCGCCGCTGGTCGATGAGGAGCTGCTCGAGGCTGGCCATGTCGGTCTCCTGCTGCGCATTCTTGCCGAGCTGCCAGTAGAGGCGCGACTCCTTGTCGATTCCCAGCACCATCACGTCCGATTCGGGCACCTTGAGATTCGAGTGGCTGTCCGGAAGCGTGATCGGGACCTTTTGCGGCGGATCGAACTGCGACGTGGACATGAAGAAGATCAGGAGCAGGAAGGCAACGTCGACCATCGGGGTCATGTCGATCTTGACGCCAACCCGCTTGAGCTTCTTGGCCGACATTTACTTGCCCGCTTCCTTGATCGCGAGCACTTCGATCACCTGCAGCGTCGCCTCGTCCATGCCGTAGTTGAAGTTGTCGATCATGGTCGTGAAGATGTTGTAGAGCACGATCGAGAAATGGCCACGAAGAGGCCGCCCGCCGTGTTGATGAGCGCCTCGGAAATTCCGACGGCCAGCTTCACGGCGTCGACCGAGCCCGCGTGCCCGAGGGCCGCGAACGAATTGATCATCCCGATCACCGTCCCGAGTAGTCCGACCAACGTCGCGATCGAGGCGATCGTCGCCAGGGCGATCAGGTTTCGCTCCAGGAGCGGGACCTCGAGCATGTTTGCTTCTTCCATGGCCTTCTGGACTTCCTGGAGCTTCTGCTGACGGTCCATGCTGGTCGTGCGGACGACCAGGTAGCGATCGAAGCCCGCGCGAAGGACGTTCGCGAGCGAGCCACGCTGCTTCGCGCAAAGTTCGGCAGCCGGGCGCCGCGGTCCCACAGCGAGACGAAGCGGAGCAGCCAGCTCGGCGCCTTGCGCGTCGTGATCTTGTAGCCGAGCG
>JANNMC010000326.1:0-7391 GCA_031397435.1 Candidatus Eiseniibacteriota bacterium | reverse complement strand
GAGGAAGACCTGGCGGAACATGTAGCAGGCGGTGAGGCCCGCGCCCGTGACGCCGACGGCCCACAGCAGCGGGCTGCCGTGCGGGCTCGACCAGGCTTGCCAGAGGATCTCGTCCTTCGAGAAGAAGCCGGCCAGGGGCGGGATCCCTGCGATCGCGATGCAGCCCACGAGCATGGTCCGGTGGGTCCAGGGCATCTTTGCCTTCAGCCCGCCCATCTTCCGCATGTCCTGCTCGTCGGCGACCGCGTGGATCACCGAGCCGGCGCCGAGGAAGAGGAGCGCCTTGAAGAAGGCGTGGGTCATGAGGTGGAAGATGCCGGCCGTGTAGGCCGAGACGCCCATGGCCAGGAACATGTAGCCGAGCTGGCTCACGGTCGAGTAGGCGAGCACCCGTTTGATGTCCTTCTGCACCAGCCCGATCGTCGCCGCGAAGAGCGCCGTGGCCGCGCCGACGATGGCCACGACCAGGAGGGCGGTCGGGGCGAGTGCGAAGATGACGTGGCAGCGCGCGATCATGTAGACGCCCGCGGTGACCATCGTGGCGGCGTGAATCAGCGCCGAGACCGGCGTCGGCCCTTCCATGGCGTCGGGGAGCCAGACGTAGAGCGGAATCTGCGCGCTCTTGCCGGTGGCGCCGACGAAGAGGAAGAGGGCGATGGCGGTCGCCAGGGCGCCGCCCATCGCGAGCTGCCCGGGCGCCTCGGCGAAGACGCGGCCGAAGTCGAGGGTGCCAAACGTCACGAAGATCATGAAGACGCCGATCAGGAAGCCCCAGTCGCCGATGCGGTTGACGATGAAGGCCTTTTTCCCCGCCTCGGCGGCGGCAGGCTTCTGGTACCAGAAGCCGATGAGCAGATACGAACAGAGTCCCACCCCTTCCCAGCCGAAGAACATCACGAGGAAATTGTCGGCCAGGACCAGCATCAGCATGCAGAAGGTGAAGAGGTTCAGGTAGGCGAAGTAGCGGCCATACGACTTTTCGTGACTCATGTATCCGGTCGAGTAGACGTGGATCAGGAAGCCGACCCCCGTCACGACCAGCATCATTACCGCCGAGAGCGGATCGAGCCCCAGGCGGACGGCTACCGAGAGATCTCCAGAGTCGATCCAGGAGAAGAGAGTCTGGAGGAAGAAACGGTCCTCGGCCGGGAGTCCCAGGAGCGACTGGAAGCAGCCGAGCGCGATGACGAACGCGGCGCCGACCGATCCCACACCGATCGCGCTGACCAGCTTCCGCGGCAGCCTTCCGGCGGCGAAGCCATTCAGAATGGCCCCGAGGAGCGGGAGTGCCGGTACCAGCCAGAGCAGATTCAAGGACATCGTCGGATCAACCCTTCAGGAGGTGGACGTCGTCCACGTTGGCGGTTTCCTTCTTGCGGAAGATCGCGACCAGGATCGCGAGCCCGATGGCCACTTCCGCGGCGGCGACCGCCATGACGAAGAAAACGAAGATGTGGCCGTCCATGGAGCCGTGCAGCCGCGAGAAGGCCACTAACGAGAGATTCACGGCATTCAGCATCAGCTCGATCGACATGAAGATGATGAGCGCGCTTCGGCGAACCAGCACCCCCACGACGCCGATCGTGAAGAGGATCGCTGCCAGGATCTGGTAGGCGACGAGCGGAACGGCGAGCGGATGCATCAGGCGAATTTCCTCTTCGCGAGGACCACGGCGCCGATCACCGCCACGAGAAGCAGGATCGAGGTGATCTCGAACGGATAGAGCCAGGTCGTGTAGAGGATCCGCCCGATGGCCGCGGGCGACCCGAAGTCGGCCGGCAGCGCCGCCACGGGCGGCATGCCGCCGCCTTCCCCGCCATTCGGCGAAAGCGCGGTCCAGAGGAGTTCCACCATCACGAGGAGCGAGAAGAGGAACCCGAAGCCCTTGGCGGCGCCCGGCGAGAGCACGCTCGATTCGCCGCGGAAGTTCAGCAGCATGAGCACGAAGAGGAAGAGCACCATGATGGCGCCGGCGTAGACGATCACCTGGAGCGCCGCGATGAACTGCGCGTTCAGGAGAATGAAGAGCCCGGAGAGCGACAGCAGGACGCCGACCAGGAGGAGTGCGCAGTGCACCGGGTTCCGGTGAAAGACCACCCCGAGCGCGCAGAGGATCGCGATCAGAGCGAAGAAGGAGAAGAGGATCAGTTCGAGGGCCATTCGTCTATCCCCTCATCACCATGACGACGGCCGTGATCGCCATGTTCAGAAGCGACGCGGGAAGCAGGACCTTCCAGCCGAAACTCATGAGCTGATCGTAGCGAAGGCGCGGAAAGGTACCCCGCAACCAGACGTAGAAGAAGAGGAAGAACGCCAGTTTGAGCAGGAACCAGACCGGTCCGGGCAGCACCGGCCCGAACCACGCGCCCAGGAAGCAGGTGATGGCCACGCCGGAGACCACCATCATGTTCGCGTACTCGGAGACGAAGTAGAGCGCGAATTTCATGCTGGAATACTCGGTGTGGAACCCCGCCACCAGCTCCGACTCGGCCTCGGCCAGGTCGAACGGGGCGCGATTCGTCTCGGCGACGGCGCAGATGAGGTAGATCAAGAACCCGAAGAATTGCGGGACGATGAACCACATCTTCTCCTGGGCGCGTCCGATCTCCGCCAGCGAGAGACTCCCGGTCATCATGATGATCGGTACGATCGAGATTCCCTGCGCCAGCTCGTACGAGATCATCTGCGCCGAGGATCGGAGCCCGCCCAGGAGCGGGTACTTGGAGTTGGCGGCCCAGCCGCCGAGAACGATGCCGTAGACCCCCATCGACGTCGTGCCGAGGAGAAAGAGGACGGCTACGTTCACGTCGGTGATCCGGAGCGCGATCGTCCGGCCGAAGAGGCTCATCGTGTCGCCCCACGGGATGACGGTCATGGCCACGAGCGCCGTGATGACCGAAATGGCGGGAGCGAGGAAGTAGACCGCCTTGTCCACCTGCGACGGAAGGATGTCTTCCTTCATGAAGAGCTTGATGCCGTCCGCGATCGTCTGGAGCAGCCCGAAAGGGCCGACGCGTTCCGGGCCGATGCGATCCTGCATGTGCCCCAGCACCTTCCGCTCCATCCAAACGATGAGCGGGACGCCCATGAGCGTGAATCCGAGGACGATGAGGACTTTGATCGTCGCTTCGATGATCAGGGCGAGATCCACGGGCGGTTACTTGAGCTCCGTCAGGAGACGATCCACATCGTGGGAAGTCAGATTCTCGTGGTACGAGTTATTGACCATCAGAACGGGGGCGGTGCCGCAGGAACCGAGGCATTCCACCGAGAGCAGCGTGAAGCGGCCGTCCGTGGTTGTCTCCCCTTCCTGAATACCGAGCTTCTCCTCGATTTGCTTCTGGAGCCGGTGCCCCCCCCTCACGCAACAGGAGAGGTTTCGGCATACCTGCAAGACATGCCTGCCGACCGGCCGCTGATAGAACATGGTGTAGAACGTCACGACGCCGCGGACCGTCTGCTCGGTCAGGCCCAGGATCTCCGCCACCTCGCGCTGCGTCTCCTCGCTCAGCCAGCCCTGATCGTCCTGGGCGGCGTGGAGGGCCGGAATGACGGCGGACTGATTCGTCTCGTAGATGGACTTCATGGCTTCGATCGCTTGGCGGGTTTGGGCGGAGAGCACGGTCGCTAGTTCTCGATGTTCGGGAATTGATCCGTACGGGTCGGGTGATCCTTGCGAAGCGGATGCCCCAGCCAGCCGTCCGGCGTCAGGATGCGCTGCAGATACGGATGCCCCTCGAACACCAAGCCCATGAGGTCGTAGACCTCCCGCTCCATGTAGTCGGCGCTCTTCCAGACCGAAATGGCCGACGGCGCCGTCTCGTTCTCGCGAACGGGCGTCTTCAGGAGGAAGCGGCGGTTGAAGGTGAGCGAGTAGAGATTGTGCAGAAGTTCGTATCGCGGCTCGTCGGGCCCGCGTTCCTGGAGGTAGTCGACCGAGGTGACATCGGTGAGCATCTCGCAGAGGAGTTCTGAATCGTCCTTGGCGAAGCGGAGAATGTCGAGGAGCGCGTCCTTCCGGACCCAGATCGAGAGTTCCTTCCGGAACGACTGCGAATCGAGCACGGCGTCGCCGAATTTCGCGCGGAGCCGCTCCACGACGAATTTCTGATCTTCGGTCAGGGCGTCCAGCTGGTCGGGCTCCGGCCTCAATCCCATTCGAGCGCCCCCTTGCCCCAGACCCAGACGTAGCCGACGAGAAGGATCAAGAGGAAGATCCCCATCTCGATCAGGCCGAAGACGTGCAGCTGCTTGAAGACGACGGCCCACGGGTAGAGGAAGACCGTCTCGATGTCGAAAACGATGAAGAGCATGGCGACCAGGTAGAAGCGCGTGTTGAAGCGCTCCCGGGCGTTCCCCACGGGCGTGACGCCGCACTCGTACGGGAGCAGTTTCGCGACGCTATCGACCCGGTTTCCAAGGAAATGGGAGGCGACGAGCGTGAAGCCGGCGAAGCCGGCCGCCACCAGCACCATGATGAGGATGGGGATGAATGCGGCGACGCTATTGGGATCTACCGGGCCCACCGTATCCCTACCCTCCCCGGGGTCGTACCGACCACGATAACGACAGCCGCCACTTCGTGAAAAAAGGTGCTAATCGCGGCAGGATAGGAACTTGCCTAAGTCCCTGTCAAGCCACTTTCTCCGCGACCGGCTTCTCGACGCTGCCGGCCACTCGGACCGCCATTGTATCGGGATCGTGCTCGAAGAGGAAAAGCCAGTTCTCCCGGGTCGCGTCCGCCAGGATCGCACGCTTCGTCTCCAGCGTCATCATGGGATAGAGGTCGTACCCCATGATGTACGGAAGTGGCAGGTGCGCCACCGTCGGGATCAGGTCGACGGTGTAGAGCGCCCGCTGCCCCGGCAGGTCGAAGAAGACTCCCTGGTGGCCCAGCGTGTGCCCCGGCAGGTGCCGCATCGAGACGCCGGGGAGAATCTCCACGTCGCCCTCGTGGATGGTGAGCTGCCCCGAGGCCTCCAGCGGATCGTAGTTGTCCGGAAAGTAGGAGGCTCGATTCCGTTCGTTGGCGTGGTGCGCGTCGTTCCACTCCTGGCGCCGGGCGAGGTAGCGCGCCCGCGGAAAGGTCGGCCGGACGGTGCCGTCGGGATCGCGCGTCGTTCCGCCGCCGCAATGGTCGAAGTGGAGGTGCGTGAGCGCCACCGTGTCGATCCCTTCCGGAGCGACGCCGAGCGACGCGAGTTCCTCCAGGAGCCCTTCAGGCCGCTCGATGGCGTAGATCTCGCGGAACTTGGGGTCGTTTTTCGTCCCTGACCCCGCATCGACCAGCACCCGCTTCCCGCCCCCCTCGATGAGAAGGCAGTTCATCCCCATCCGGATCCGGTTCTTCTCGTCCGCCGGCGCCACGCGGTTCCAGAGCGTCTTGGGCACGACGCCGAACATGGCGCCGCCGTCGAGCCGGAAGCGGCCACCGGAAACGAAGCGGACAGAGTAGGGACCGATGGTGAGCGAGGGAATGGCGGCGCGCGCCGTGGCGGCGTCGCCGGCGCTGGGCGCGGACGGCGCCGGCGCGGGCGCCGGATCGGGGACGTTCATATCGTGTCGGATTCCTCACGCGAAACTGAAGGAGGCGAATTCGAGACTCCGGAGCGCCCCGTAAGCCGAGTTCTGTCGGATTGCTCCGTGGCGACCATTTCTCTAGGACGAGCGTTACCGCGCGCCTCTAGCAACCTACCCGGGACTTTTAGCGAGGCGGGCCACCTCTCGTCCCCTATTCGGTCTTGCTCCAGGTGGGGTTTACCGAGCCGAGGGAGACACCTCCCCCGCTGGTGCGCTCTTACCGCACCGTTTCACCCTTACCGCGGGCCCGAAGACCCGAGGCGGTTTGCTTTCTGTTGCACTTTCCCTGGGATCGCTCCCGCTGGGGGTTATCCAGCACCCTGCCCTGTGGAGCTCGGACTTTCCTCGCGTCGCTCGCGCGACCCGCGGCCGCCTGTGACACTCCGGAAGTCGTCGAATTCCGCCTGTTACGCTGCGGTTGATCTTAGAGCCCTGACCCCCAAGAATCAAGGGATGCAGCCTGTTGCGCGGCCTTCGCTTCTGACGTTCGACATCTTTGGCACCGTCCTCGATTGGCGGCGCGGCATGCGGGAAGCCGTGGCGCGGGCGGGAGGAGCGTGGGACGAGGGGTCGTTCGATCGGATCATCGACGCACAGGGACGGTCGGAGCAGGGCGCGTTCCGTCGTTATGCCGAGATCACGGCGGAGAGTCTCACCGAGGTAGTGGGGCTCTCGCCCTCCGACGCGGACGTCATCGGCGCGTCGGTCGGAGCATGGCCGCCCTATCCCGATTCCACGGAAGGGCTGCGGCGGCTGATACACACGGTTCCCTGCGTCGCGATGACGAACAGCGACCGCCAGCACGGCGAGCAGGCGCAGACTGGCCTTGGCCTCACGCTGACGGACTGGATCTGCGCGGAGGAATCACGTGCCTACAAGCCGTCACCGGGGGTCTGGCGATACGTGAGCGAAAAGCTCGGCGTTCCGTTCGGTCCGCACTGGTGGCACGTCTCTGCCTACGCCGACTACGATTTGGAGACGGCGCGGGCGCTCGGACTCACCTGCGTCTACGTCGAGCGCCCACACGCGAGACCGGGACCCACAGACGTGCGCGTCGGAGACCTGGTGGAGCTGGCTACCGTGGTGGAGGGCGTACAGTTCTAGGCGGTGCTCCTTGGGTTTCATGTTGACACCTTCCGCGGCCGCGGTCGTCGGTCGCGCGGCTCGATTTCTGCGTCGAAACGCAAGCGAGCCTCCGCCTGCGTGGGCGCGGTAGAAGAGTGCGCTGCCCGTAGGAATTCCCTTGACGAATTCGAGCACTCACGTTGGATGCACACGGCATCCGCGCACGGAGGAGGGTGATGGGCCCGCCTGGCAAGCCCCCGGACGCCCAATCGTGAGCGTGGAGGGATGAGAAGTCCCCGAGCTTCCTTACACCACGCCCTGCGTGCCCTTCTGGACGCCGAAATCCCCCGTGGTATAAAGGAAAAATCCCCCATCGAGCCTGGCCGCGGAGCCGGGACCTTCGATGACCCGCCCCGTGGATAGGTCTTCTCATGCGCGAGTACATGTTGGCTAACCTCAGCGACGCCGTCCTCCTTCGCGACCTGGCTGCGCTCGTCGCTCAGGATCGCGTGACCACCGCGACCCTCCTGGCGCACCTCGCCGAGGTGGACGCACGCCGGCTCTACGTCCCGGCCGGCTACGCGTCCATGCATGCCTACTGTGTCGAGGAGATGCGACTGTCGGAGGATGCGGCATACAAGCGCATCCAGGCGGCACGGGCAGCACGGCAGTATCCGGCCTTGTTCGCCGCGCTGGCCGATGGCCGGCTCCACCTGGCTGCGGTCTGCCTGCTGGCACCCCATCTC
>JANNMC010000318.1:0-7650 GCA_031397435.1 Candidatus Eiseniibacteriota bacterium | reverse complement strand
GCAGCACCTCGGGTTCCTGCGCCCAGGCGCACGCCACCGCGACGCGCTGCTGCTCGCCGACCGAGAGCGTGCGCGCGGGGCGCCCGGCGTGCGCCGTGAGTCGCGTGGCATCGAGCGCGCGAGCGACGCGCACGCGACGCTCGGCGCGCGGGATCCCGCGCAGCGCGAGCGGATAGCCGACGTTGGCGGCGACGCTGCGCCGCAGCAGGACGGGGCGTTGCAGCACGATCGCGTAGGCATTCACTGCTGCCGAGGTGCTCGCGCCGAGCCAGCGCACCGAGCCTCGGGTGGCTGCGAGCAAGCCGCTCGCGAGGCGCAGTACGAGGCTCTTGCCTGCACCGTTCGGGCCTAACAAGACGGAGATGCCGCCGGACTCGCAGCGAAATTCCACTGCTTCCAGCAGTGCACGCTCGCCAACGCTGAAGCCGACGCTCGCGAAGGCGAGCGGCAGGATCGTGGCTGCGCGGCTCATCGCATCACGCTCCTGCGCGCCGTGCCGCAGCGCGGAGCCCCTCGATGCTGCCATTCACGAGCACTGCGAGCGCAACGAGGATCAGCCCGAGCGCGAGTGCGAGCGCGGTATCGCCGCGGTTCGAGTGCAGCACGATCGCGGTCGTCATCGTGCGCGTCACGTGCGCGATGTTGCCGCCAACGATCATGACTGCGCCGACTTCGGCGACCGCGCGGCCGAGACCGGCGAGCAGCGCGGTCGGCAGCGAGTAGCGTGCCTCGAACAGCAGCGTCGCTGCGGCGCGCAGGCGCGTCGCGCCAAACGCACGCAGCTGCTCGTCGTACTCGCGCGCGAGGTCCTCGATCGTCTGGCGCGTGAGCGACGCGATGATGGGCAAAACGAGCAGCGCCTGCGCGATCACCATCGCGCTGGGCGTGAAGAGCAGCTCGTGTGCACCGAGCGGGCCTGCGCGCGAGAACAGCAGATAGAGCGCGAGGCCGACCACGACCGGTGGCAGCGCCATGCCGGTGCTGAGGAGCACCGTAATCACGCCGACCGTGCGGTAGCCGTTCGCACGCAGCGTCTCCGCCAGCGTCGTCGCGTACTCCGGAAGCGTCCCGCCATTCCCCCGAACACCATGGGAGGCACGGTGGAGGCCGGTGAGCAGCGACGCGATCGAGGGGGCAGTCGAAGGGGAGGTTGGCGCAGCGTGGTCGAAGACCACGGACTCGGCGGCGAGCCCGTCGATGAAAGGTGAGGTGGGCCGCGCGTAGCCATAGAGCCCGAGGTGGTTCGCGCGCAAGGTGTCGATGCTGACGAGCACGACGTGACGCGTCGCCGGCTCACGCGAGCAGCCAGCCGCGACGAGCGAGCCCAGCAGCGCCAAGCACGCGCCCGCTCGCGGACCCAGAAACCCGCTCCCACGCGACCGGCGCCGAGTCGTACGCGCAGCCGAGTGGGCCGCAGCCTGTTCTTGCAACGCCTCTCCTGGTGCGGGCCGATGATACCCGCTGCTGCAGGTTTCCTTTTCTCGCCGCTTCGGAGGGCGGCGTCTTTCGGTTCGTGGGTGACTTTGCCAGAGCAAACGACTTCACGGGCGCCGGCAACGGTGTCTCTGTCGCCGCGATCCGAGGAGTTGCGGCAGGAAGCGGATAGGCGAAAAAAGCGGGCATTCGAGGTCCGATAACCCTCGAAAGTCAGGTGGCCCGGACATCTGTACTTTGGGCCGACACCCGGGGGAGGACCGTCTACCTCGACCGTAGTGCACCCGAAGCCACTGATCGCGGCCGTGAACGGGGCGGCGATCGGAGTGGGCGTCACGATGATCCTGCCCTTCGACGTCCGCATCGCGAGCGAGGAGGCCAAGCTCGGCCTCGCCTTCGTGAAGCTCGGCATCCTGCCCGGGCTCGGCAGCACGCACCTGCTGCCGCGTCTGGTCGGGCGTGCGAAGGCGCTCGAGCTGGTGCTGAGCGCGCGCACGATCCCGGCGCGCGAGGCGCTCGCGATCGGGCTGGTGAACGCGGTGGTGCCGGGGGAGAAGCTGCTCGCCTCTGCGCGCGAGCTGGCGACCGCGGTCGCCGCCCACCGCCCCGAGGGCGTCGCGGCCGCGAAGGCGGCCGTGAACTTCGGCGCCGAGCACGGCACCGTACGTCAACGCACCAACAGCGGCGCCTCACGCTCGCCGAGCGCTGTCTGGTGGAGGCGGTGTCAGGCCGCACCCCGCGCGTCATGCAGCGCGTCGATCACAGCCTCGGGATTCTTTGCCGCAATCCGGAGCAAGGCCAGCGCCGGGCCATCAGGGGTCCGCCGCCCCTGCTCCCAGTTGCGCAAGGTGGCCACGCTCACGCCGATCATGAGCGCAAACTCGCTCTGCGAAGCGCCGAGTTTGGCTCGAACCGCCTTTACGTCCGTCGGACGGAAGGCCGTGATTCTTCCGGCCTTCATCCGACCCCTGCGAATGCGACCCGCTTGCCGCACGCTGGCGACGAGCTCCTGAAACGCCGCTGCCTTCACTTGAATTCCTCCCGAACGATCTGCCCGAGCCGACGTGCTTGGGTTGGCGTCAGGTCGGCCTGGTCGCTCTTCGAATACGCGTACAACATGAAAAAGGCGGTCTCCTTCGGAGCCCAGTAGTAGATGACCCGCAAGCCCCCGCGCTTGCCCGATCCCGCCTTCGCCCACCGCACTTTGCGAAGACCTCCAGCGCCGCGAATGATCGGACCTTGCTCAGGTCGCAGCATCAACGCAATCTGCAGCCTCCGATAGTCCTCGTCGTCGAGCAGCCCAGTGATGGTCCGTGTGAAGATCGGCGTCTCGACGAAGCGCATGAATCACTATACGCCAATGGCGCAGTGCCGGCAAGCGGAAATAGCCTCGTTCTTGGATTGCGCGGGAAGGGGAAGAAGCGGGGTGGTGAGGCTCTCCCCACACGACTCTCCGACGACCCAATGAGCCGTTTCGGGCGTGGCTTCTCGGTGAATCGGCTGGAGACCACTCGGCTCTTCTACTTCGCGCACGCCGCCCCCACGATTTCCACGACGGCGTCGCGGAAATCGTTGGCTGGCAATCCGCCCGTTGGTCTGGTTCTATGCACGTCGAAGGAAGACGCCGTGGCGCGATACGCCTTGGAGGGTCTGACCAAGCTGCGAGAGGCGATCGCCCGCGAGGAGGAGCACCTCCGTCGGCTCGAAGCTGAACAGGCTGAAGCGAAGGCTCGCCTCTCCGCGCTGCGGACCGACCTCACCGCGCTGGACGTGGCGCCCACCCCGGTGCGCGAGCCGGCCCCGTCGCTCGCCAACGGCCCGCGCACGCCGGCCGACAAGGTGAAGCTGTTCCGTCAGCTCTTCCACGGCCGGCCGGACCTCTACCCGACGCGCTTCGTCAGCAAGAAGACTGGGAAGCCCGGCTACGCCCCGGCCTGCTCGAACAAGTTCGTCCCCGGGGTCTGCGCGCTGCCGAAGGTGAAGTGCGGCGACTGCACGCAGCAGGCGTTTCGCCCCTTCGACGATGCCGCCGTGTTCGCACACCTCACGGGTCAGCACGTCATGGGCGTCTACGCCATGCTCGACGACGAGACCTGCTGGTTCCTCGCGGTCGATTTCGACAAGAGCACCTGGATCGAGGACGTGCGCGCCTTCGTGGGGACCGCTCGCCGCCTCGGACTGCCGGCCGTCGTCGAACGCTCTCGGTCCGGCAACGGCGCCCATGTCTGGTTCTTCTTCTCGGCGCCGGTCGCGGCCTCGACGGCACGGAAGATGGGCTGCCATCTCATCACGGAGACGATGGCTCAAAGGCACGAGCTCAGCATGGACTCGTATGACCGGCTCTTCCCTAGCCAGGACACGATGCCGCGTGGCGGCTTCGGGAACTTGATCGCGCTGCCGCTCCAGCACGGCCCACGCCAAGCAGGGAACTCGGTCTTCCTCGACGACGACTTCGTCGCGCTCCCGGACGATCAGCAGTGGGCATTCCTCGCGAGCGTCGAGCGCATCGACCCGATGACGGTCGAGCGGATCGCTTCGGAGGCGACTCGTACGGGTAGCGTTGTCGGAGTGCGCCTCGCCGACGTGACTAACGACGACGAAATAACGCCGTGGACCCGCTTGCCCTCGGGAAGGCCGCATGCGCCACGCATCACGGGGCCGCTGCCTACGCGCGTCACCGCCGTCCTCGCCCAACGCCTGTTCGTCGAGAAGGCCGGCCTACCGTCGCCGCTCCTCAACCAGATGAAGCGACTCGCTGCCTTCCAGAACCCAGAGTTCTACAAGAAGCAGAGCATGCGCCTCTCCACCGCGATGACCCCACGTGTGATCAGCTGCGCGGAGGACCTGCCGCAGCACGTGGCGTTGCCGCGCGGCTGCCGACCCGAGCTCGAGGAACTGCTGCACGGGCACAGCGTTGGCCTGGATGTGGAGGACCAGCGGACTCGAGGCGTTCCGCTCGGGCTGCGCTTCCAGGGCACACTGACCGCGATTCAGGAGCAGGCGGCGAGAGCGCTGCTCGCTCACGACGCCGGCGTTCTCGTCGCCCCGCCCGGCGTCGGCAAGACCGTCATCGGCACCTATCTCATCGCCGCGCGCGCGTGCAGCAGCTTGGTTCTGGTCCACCGCAGACCGCTCCTCGACCAGTGGGTCGCGCAGCTCTCCGTCTTCCTCGGCATCGAGCCGAAGGAAATCGGGCAGATCGGCGCGGGCAAGCGTGCGCTCACCGGCCGGCTCGACGTCGCGATGATCCAGAGCCTCGTCCGCAAGGACTCCGTCGCCGATCTCGTCGCCGGCTACGGGCAGGTGATCGTCGATGAGTGCCACCACCTGCCGGCGGTCTCGTTCGAGCGCGTGCTCTCGGAGGTCAAGGCTCGCTATCTCGTCGGACTCACGGCGACACCACTACGCCGCGATGGCCATCACCCCATCACGCAGATGCAACTCGGCCCGGTGCGCTTCTCGATCGACGCCAAGACACAGGCGGGGCGACGACCGTTCGAGCACCGACTTGTCGTGCGGGAGACCGCGTTCCGGATGCCAGGCTCCGAGAAGTCACCAGGCATTCAGCAGACCTACGCCGCCCTCGCCAGGGATGAGATGCGGAACCAGATGATCCTGAACGACGTGATCCGCGCGCTGGAAGACGGCCGCTCCCCGATCCTGCTGACGGAGCGCAAGGACCACCTCGAGTACTTCGCGACCCGCCTCGAGCGCGTGGCGCGCCACCTCGTCGTCCTTCAGGGCGGCATGGGCGCCAAGGCTCACCGCGCCGTTCGCGCGCAGCTCGCCGCCATCCCAGCCAACGAGGAACGGCTCGTGCTCGCGACAGGGCGATACATCGGTGAAGGCTTCGACGACGCGCGCCTCGACACGCTGTTCCTCGCGATGCCCGTATCGTGGAAGGGCACCCTCGTGCAGTACACGGGGCGGCTTCACCGCCTGCACCCAGGCAAGAGCGAGGTCCGGATCTTCGACTACGTGGACCGCGAGGTGCCGATGCTGTTGCGCATGTTCGAGAAGCGACTGCGCGGCTACCGCGCGATCGGCTACGCACGCGGCGAGGCGCCGCTCGGGTACGCCGAGCCAAGCGACGAGCGCGTGATCGAATACGACGGGGACGCCCTCGCGGCCCTCGACCAAGACGACGACTTCGCATGAAACCGCACACGGGCCGATTCTGGACCCGGTCGCGCGGGTTCGATCCAGCGTAGGCGGATACATGCCATGATGGCTCGCTGACCAGAGGATCGCCGCCACTCGAAGCTCGCGCCAAGTGGGATCACCGGTACACGTCGGACCGGTGTCGAACGGCCGCCACGTCGACCCGCCGGCGGCGATCGTCGATCGAGTAGACCACGCGGTAGGCGCCGACCCGGATGCGCCAGAGATCCACGCCGCCCTCGAGCTTCCTGCAACCTGGCGTGCGCGGATCGGATCCCAGCCTCTCGATCCGCTCGAACACCCGCGATCGCAGCGGCTCGTCCAGACGCTCGAGCTCCTTGCGCGCGCTCCGTGCGAAGGTGATCGAGTAGGCTGCCACTACCGACGCTTGGCGCGAACTGCCAGTCGCCTGCGGACGCTATTGAGGGACTCCCGCGGCTCACGCGCCCGAGCCGCAGCGAGGGCAACGTCGTAGAAGTCCTCCCAGAGGCGGGCGTTCTTCTTGAGGTCGATTACGACCGCGGTCTTGTGGCCATGGTCGTCGACCAGAAAACGGACGCTACGGATTGCGGAGTCCCTCGGCATCTCGAGCTTCAGTATACCCGCGCTGCGAGTCATCGTGCTCCCGGCGCACCGCTCGTCGGCGGCGGATAAGCGGTTCAAGGGGCAGATTGACGTCCGATAACCCCCGAAGTGACAAGTCCCGCAGGGATGGTCAGCTACCTCGACCGTACTGCGGGGGATTCAAGCCCTCGCGCGCCGGCCGCGGCCCGCTTCGCGGCCCTTGGGCGGCGGGCTCCCGCCGCCGGCGGTGCCGCCAAGGTGGACGGATGGCTTCGGGAGGGGGGCCTCGCTGCTCGACCTGTCATGCTCCGGTGTCGAGTGCAGCCTCTCTCGTGGATCGCGGCTCTCCCTCGTCGTCGTCGGGCCGAGCCGCGGCCGCGGGTGGAGCGCGAGAGGGCAGCGCGAGGCACTCGAGGATCGCTCGCGTGGTGTCCGGGGGATGGATCGCTGCGAGGATCCGCGTGCGGCTGCCGCAGCGAGGGCACTCCAGAATGTCGATGGCGAAGACGCGCCGGAGCAAGTCGGCCCACGCCATTCTTCGCGGCCGATCCGAGCGTGGGGCCTCCGGCGAGGGTTGTCGAAGAGGAGCGGGGACGGCTCCGACCGGCTCGCTGTCCGATGAATCTGGCGGAAGACCCGAAGCAGTCTGAGCGCGAGCCACCACGGCCGAGCCGACGGCGTCGAGCCACGGGGGAGCCACGGCGTCGCACGCGGGAGCCTCACCCACCGCTGCCTGACCGCCCGGCACGACGCGGTCGCGTTCGCCAGCGCACGGCCCGAGGATCCCGTGGTAGCGGACGAGGTGGAAGCGGGGCGGAGGCACCAGGGCCGCGAGCTTCTCGAGCAGCTCCAAGGGTTCGAAGACGACGTGGGTGGTGCCGTCGCGCCAGCGATGCTTCAGCCGGTAGAGGAGCCGGCCATCGTCGAGCCGCGACAGTCGTTGCGTAGAGACGGGAGGCCGGGCCACGTAGCGGGCCAGGCGCTCGAGCCGCCGGCGGTCCCGTGCGGGGACCGCGACGTTCGCGTGCAGGCTCACGCCACCGACGCTCGCGCAGCGCTCGCCCTCGAGCACCGAGACATCGTCCACGTCGATGCGGTCGCCCACGCGCAGCACGCGCTGGCCCGCGCGGGGGCCCGTGGCGATGCGGCCCGCCACCGAGGCTGCATAGAGAAGGGCGAGCAGCGGCTCCTTGTCCGGCAGCGGGTCGGCCTCGGCCGGATCGGCATCGGGCGCGAGGCCACTTCGCTCGAGCAGCCGGACGATCCGCCGCGCCACCTGGCCTGCCACGCGGGCGACCTCGGCGTCGTCCGGGGGCGGGAGCGCGTGGAAGCGCAGGGCCCCGCTCGGCCCTGCCACGTAGACGCCGTCGAGCACGAGCGAGTGGAAGTGGACGTTCATGTTCAGGGCATCCCCGAAACGCTGCACGAACGTGACCGCTCGGCATTGTCCACGCGGGACGCCCCAATGCTTCCGCGCACGGCGACGGAGCG
>JANNMC010000033.1:0-3165 GCA_031397435.1 Candidatus Eiseniibacteriota bacterium | reverse complement strand
CGATCGAGCGCGGCGCGAAGACGTTCGAGCGCGGCGGCCGAGTGGGGATTCTTTGCCTGGATCTCGTAGTAGACGTCGGAGCTTTCGCGCACGATGGCGGCGGCCAGCGATTCCAGGGCGAGGAACGTGGTGCTTCGCACGGGATGCTCGGTTTCCGGCAGCGCGAGGGCGAAGGCGATGGCGGTGGCGTGAGCCAGGCTCAGCAAGTCGGCCATGATGCGGTCGTGATCGTCGAGCGGGAGGTGAACGACGTGCGCCGTGGTCGAGTGAAAGAGCTTCTCGACTTCTGAACTGGCGGCCGCGTCGCCCGTGTCGCAGATCACGACGTCGGCGTCGCGCAGCAAGTGCGTCGATGGTCCGAACATCGGATGAATGGAGGCGACTCGGCCGCCGGCCCGCTGCAGCGCGCGTATCGGCTCGAGGAGCGGCGTCTTGATGCTGGCGATATCGACCACGACCCCCGATGGTGGCGCACCGGACCACGCGGCATAGAGCGTCGCGGTAGCGGCCGGAGGCGTGGAACAGACGATGAGGTCGGCCGTCGGAAGCGCGCGCTCGGCCCACTCGTTGTCGGATGGCGAACCAGCCGGGTCGAGGGCTCCGGTGTCGTAGCCCTGGGCCGACAGAAAGCGACAGAGCCACTGGCCCATCCGTCCCGCGCCACCCACCACGACGGCGCGCTTCCCCGCGCCCACGGCCGTGACGCGCATGCGGTCCTCGTCCTGCGCGCCCACCGAAGCGCGGATGAGGCCGACGAGAAGATCCTCCGCGATGCCGGGATGGAGCCCCAGTGTTTCGGCATCAGCGCGTGCCCGCTCCAGGACGATCCGCTCCTGGGCGTAGTCGACGGTGGAGAGTTTTAGCCGGCGCTTGATCTCCCCGACCTGCCGCACCAGCCGCACCCGCTCGGCGGCCCCCGCCACGAGTTCATGGTCGATCTGCCGGATGCGGTCGCGAAGTTCTTCGAGGTTCAGCTCGGCCACGATGGTCCTTTCTCCGCCGGTCAGTGCTTCGCCAGCCTCGACTCCAGATGCCGCTTCACGTCGGGCCACTCGCCGGCGAGGATGCTGTAGAGCACGGTGTCACGGATGGTGCCGTCGCGCCGCGCGAAATGGCGGCGGATCACGCCGTCCTTCTTGGCGCCCAGGGCCTCAATGGCGCGCTGCGAGGCGAAATTGAAATTGTCGGTCCGGAGTCCGACCACGCCACAGCCGAGCGTGTCGAACGCATGGCCGAGAAGGAGCAGTTTGCAGGCGGTGTTCACGTGGCTCCGCTGCCAACGCTTTCCATACCAGGTGTAGCCGATCTCCACACGATCGGCGCGCGGGATGATGTCGTGATAGCGCGTGCTTCCCACGATCGCGCCGCTCGTCAGTTCCCGCACCACCCACGGCAGCATGGTGCCCTCTTTCTGGCCCTGGAGCGCGTCGGCGATGTAGGTGGCCGTCTGGGCCGGCTCGGGCACGGAGGTGAACCAGAGCCGCCAGAGTTCGCCATCCGCCGCCGCCGCGGCCAGCGCATCGCGATGCTCGGGCGTCAGCGGCTCCAACCGGACGCCGTGGCCCGCGAGGACGACAGGTTTGGCGTCGATCACGATGCCCCTTCGGTAGGCAACCGGCGAGCCGGCGGCGTCCGCGGTCGGAACGTCACTGGTACGTTTCGCCTTGGTACTTGATCCATCCTGCCGGGTGCCGCCCGTCCGGATCGGCATGGGTCCAGTGGAGCACCCCTCCAGCGGCATTCCACTCGTACTCACCGCGAAACGTCACGGTTTCTCCCGCTTGAAGCGCCTCGATTCGCCGGGAGAGGTCGATGTTGTGGGCGACCAGCAGCGTCTGCCCCGAGGCCAGGCGGAGAATGAAGCGCTGATGCCGGCTTCCGTCGAGGTCGTCCTTCAGCACCTTCGCCACGATCCCCTCCCCCTCCACGATGATGTTGCTCTCGTGGTTCTCGAACGCGTTCGTGAGTGCCTTGTCGCCGTCGCGACGAGGATCGGTGGTTTCGATCGGCGCGCGATCGCGCGACGTGTGCCCGGGCGCAGGGTGCTGACCCTGGAGCAGCCCGGTGTTCCGCGATAGCGCGACCAAGGCCGCGAGCGCGAGGGCGACGGCCAGGAGCAGCTTCTTCATCGCTCCCCTCCCTCGCGTGCCATGGTCGGAAATTCCATCGCGCGGACGATCTTCGCCGTCGTCACGATCTGGCCGGAGTGGCGGCGCGCATGCTCGGCAGCATGAGCCAGCAATCCACGCACGGTCGACGGCAACTGAGCGCGCCCAACTCCCCGCACGTCGTTCAGCGTCCCCGGGGCGGTCCGCTCCAGCTGCGCCAGGGCCGTCTCCACGGTCGTCGCCCAAGCCCCGAGAAGCTCCGCCAGCCCTGGTCGCGGCTCGGGGAGAACCCGCTCCGCGGCAAGCGCCGCTCGCTGCGTCTCCGTCAAGGCTTCAGCGCGCGCGTAGGAGAGGAGGCGATCGGTGCTCCCCGCGAGGTGAAGCAGGTGAAAGCCGATGGAGGCCGCGCCCCACGGTTCGAACCAAATTCGTGAATCAGGAAAATCCTTGGTCGCTGCCTCCACCTCCTCGCGCGCCGCGACGAAGGCGTGTCCAAAGGGGAGAAGCGACGCCGGGATTTTTCCGAGCGAACCGCGCAGCCAGGGTTCGGGGAGCGAGTCGCTCACGTCCGGCTCCAGGTGGCCGCGGTGATCACTGGCGCGCCACGGCGCAGAATTCGTCGACCTGCGCGTCGGTCGTCACGAACGAGGTCACCAGGCGGACGAATGTCTCGTCCTCCGCCAGGGGCGTTCCCGGAGGAAGCGCGTCCAGATACCATTCGTAGAACTCGGCGCCGGCCGACTTCAGCCTGGCGACGAGCGCCTTCGGCATGACCACGAAGAGTTCGTTCGCCTGCGTCGGCCAGGCGAGACGTACCCCGGAAATGGAGGAGAGTCCGCCCGCCAACCGGGCGGCCTTGGCGTTCGCGTGCCGCGCTAGCTCCAGCCAGTAGCCATTCTCCAGCCACCCGACGAACTGCGCGCCGAACAGCCTTCCCTTGGAGAGCAGGTGGCCCGAACGCTTGCGGCGATGGACGAAGTCATCGGCCAGCTCCCGCGTGAAGAAGATCACCGCTTCCGCGGCCAACGCTCCGTTCTTCGTGGCGCCGAGGCAAAGG
>JANNMC010000296.1:0-2235 GCA_031397435.1 Candidatus Eiseniibacteriota bacterium | reverse complement strand
ATGACCACCAGATCAACATCATCGATACGCCCGGCCACGTCGACTTTACGGTTGAAGTGGAGCGGTCGTTGCGCGTGTTGGACGGCGCGGTCGCGGTGTTCTGCGGCGTCGGCGGCGTGGAGCCGCAGTCCGAGACCGTCTGGCGGCAGGCGGACAAATACACCGTCCCGCGTATCGCCTTCGTGAACAAGCTCGACCGCGTCGGCGCCGATTTCGCGTACGTGGTCAGCATGATGAAGCAGCGGCTCGGCGCGAACGCCGTGCCTCTCCAGTTCCCGATCCACATCGGCGACGTCTATACCGGGATGATCGACCTCGTCGAAATGAAGGCGATCACCTACAGCACCGAGGAACTCGGGGCAGCGTATACGGAGTCGGAGATCCCGCGGGACCTCATGAAGGCCGCGGTCGATGCCCGCCACCACATGCTGGAAGCGATCGCCGAGCACGACGATCAACTCCTGCACGCGTACCTCGAGAACAAGGAAGTGACGCCGGTGATGATCCACCGGGCGGTTCGAGCGGGAACGCTCGCCGGCAAGGTGGTTCCGGTCCTGGGCGGCACGGCTTTCAAGAACAAGGGCGTGCAGAAGCTCCTGGACGCGGTCGTTGCGTTCCTCCCGTCGCCGCTCGATAAGCCTCCCGTCTCGGGGATGAATCCGAAGACGCTGGAACCCGAGATGCGGAAGGTGTCGGACGACGAGCATTTCGCGGCGCTGGCCTTCAAGATCATGACCGACCCGTACGTCGGCAAGCTGACCTTCTTCCGCGTCTATTCCGGGAAGATCAAGGCCGGCACGCACATCTACAACGCGAACAAGGAGCAGGGCGAGCGTCTCGGCCGAATCGTCGAGATGCACGCCAACAAGCGCGAGGACCGGGAAGAGGTTTTCTGCGGGGAGATCGCGGCGGCCGTGGGACTGAAGAACGTCCATACGGGCGACACGCTCTGCATCAAGGAGAACCCGATCATCCTCGAGCAGATGCACTTCCCCGAGCCGGTCATCCAGGTCGCCATCGAGCCGAAGACGAAGACGGACGAGGAGCGCATGGCGACGGCGCTCGGCAAGCTCCAGGACGAGGATCCGACGTTCCGCGTGAAGACGGACGAGGACTCGGGCCAGACGCTCATCTCGGGAATGGGCGAGTTGCATCTCGAAATTCTCGTCGACCGCATGGTCCGCGAGTTCAGTGTTCAGGCGAACATCGGCAAACCACAGGTCGCCTACAAGGAAACGCTCTCGAAGCCGATCGAGCAGCGGACGCGCTTCTCGAAGCAGACGGGCGGCCGCGGCCAGTTCGCGGACGTGACGTTGATGGTGGAGCCGGTGCCGCCGGGATCGGGCTTCATCTGGGAGAACAAGATCAAGGGCGGCGCCATTCCCCGGGAATACATCCCCGCGGTGGAGCGCGGCATCCTCGAGGCGATGGAGAATGGAATCGTCGCGGGGTATCCGGTGGTCGACGTGAAGGTGAGCCTCATCGACGGCCAGTATCACGAGGTCGACTCCTCGGAAATGGCTTTCAAGATCTGCGGCTCGATCGCGTTCAAGGAAGCGGCGGCCCGTGCCGGCGCCAAGCTCCTGGAGCCGATCATGGACGTCGAAGTGGTGGTGCCCGAAGAGTACATGGGCGACGTGATCGGCGATTTGAGTTCGCGCCGCGGGCGGATCGGGGGCATGTTCCAGCGCTCCGACGCGCGTGTGGTGGCGGCCTCGGTGCCGCTCTCGGAAATGTTCGGGTACTCGACCCGTCTGCGGTCGATCACGCAGGGTCGTGCGGTTTATTCGATGCAGTTCTCGCGTTATGAGGAAATGCCGGCGGCGATGGCTGAACTGATCGTCGCTAAAGTAAAGGGAAGCTGAGCGCCGCGGCCGATTAGGGCCGGCGCCGCTTGGAGGGATCGTTTCGATGGCGAAGCAGAAATATGAGCGGACGAAGCCGCACCTGAACGTGGGGACGATCGGCCACGTGGATCACGGTAAGACGACGCTGACGGCGGCGATCACGATGGTGCTGTCGCAGAACAATCCGAAGATTCAGGTGCGCGATTACGGATCGATCGACAACGCGCCGGAAGAGCGGGAGCGTGGGATCACGATTGCGACGGCGCACGTGGAGTACGAGACGGCGAACCGTCACTACGCGCACGTGGATTGCCCGGGTCACGCGGACTACGTGAAGAACATGATCACGGGAGCGGCACAGATGGACGGTGCGATCCTGGTGGTGTCA
>JANNMC010000295.1:0-7231 GCA_031397435.1 Candidatus Eiseniibacteriota bacterium | reverse complement strand
TGACACCACCAGGATCGCACCGTCCATCTGTGCCGCTCCCGTGATCATGTTCTTCACGTAGTCCGCGTGACCCGGGCAATCCACGTGCGCGTAGTGACGGTTCGCCGTCTCGTACTCCACGTGCGCCGTCGCAATCGTGATGCCGCGCTCCCGCTCTTCCGGCGCGTTGTCGATCGATCCGTAATCGCGCACCTGAATCTTCGGATTGTTCTGCGACAGAACCATCGTGATCGCCGCCGTCAGCGTCGTCTTACCGTGATCCACGTGGCCGATCGTCCCCACGTTGAGATGCGGCTTCGTCCGCTCATATTTCTGCTTCGCCATCGAAACGGTCCCTCCTAGGGATTCGTTGGTTGCTTCACCTTCTAATTCAAAGGCGAGGGGCGCGCACGTGGCGCCCAGAACTACCGTGCGCTGCCAATCGCGTTGCGGACAATGGAGCCCACGAACGGAATCGAACCGTTGACCTTCTCCTTACCATGGAGATGCTCTACCGACTGAGCTACGTGGGCGGTGTTGCAGCGCGAGCATGAATGGAACGTCGTGGACCGGTTCATTCCGACCTACGTTCGGTCACGCGACGGCGCCTACGTGTTGCTTCGACTCAAGGCAGAAAACCCCAACCAGCCTCTCTCTTCCGTCGAAAAAGGCTGTCTGGACTGCGAGCGGATGAATGTACGAGTCGCGAAACCCCCAGTCAACAGGAAATTTGCGGGTTCGTGCCAGTCTGCAGCGAGTGCGTCATGGGGGGTCCGATGCGCCGAATCGGGGAAATCGACCCAAACTGCCTGTGGAGCGGAAAGGGGCGGCGCGGAAACGACTCCCCCAGCTCTGCCGGCGAAGTGGGTGATATCTCGCTAAGTACTTGTGGAATAGAATGCTAAGCGCTGTGGAAAGATGTGGATGGAAGTAAATGGAGCGGGAAACGGGATTCGAACCCGCGACCCTCAGCTTGGAAGGCTGACGCTCTAGCCACTGAGCTATTCCCGCTCAAATAAATAACTTACGGACCCTCGGCACCCCGTTAGGGGGAGGGTGCCCGCTCGCTGAATCGTATCGACACATTATACTAGTAGGTGGTGGAGGGGGAAGGATTCGAACCTTCGAAGGCTAAGCCGGCAGATTTACAGTCTGCTCCCTTTGACCGCTCGGGAACCCCTCCAGCCGTGGCGATAGCGAGACGATGGTGGAGCTGGCGAAGGGACTCGAACCCCCAACCGCCTCATTACAAATGAGATGCTCTACCAATTGAGCTACGCCAGCGCCGTCCCGCCGCTCTTGATAAGTTCGGCGCGAAGACTGCGGAGTGTACGCACGACACGGTCTCTCGTCAACGCTAGGCGCTCTCCTCGGGCTCAGGCTTCTCTTCCTCCAGGGGGAGGCTGGAATCACCCGACGAGGAAACCCACACCGGGACCTCCTCAGCCTTCAGCTTGTTGCGAAGCGTCCGCTCGTTGATGCCCAGCAGTTTCGCGGCATTCGCCTTGTGCCCCCCGGTCTTCTTGAGGGCGCGTTGAATGGCGATCCGCTCCAGCGTGCGAATATCGAGAACGTCGTCCGCGGAGCCGCGCGCGCCAGCGCCGTCACCCCCCGATCGATCGCTCGACGCATCGTTTCCAGCGGAGTGTCCCACGGCGTGTGAAGCGTGACCGAACGACTCCGGGGTGAGCACCGATCCCGAGCGGTGAAGCATCGCGCGCTCGATCACGTTCCCCAGTTCGCGGATGTTTCCCGGCCACGGCCGCTTCCGGAGGTATTCGTATGTTTCCGGAGGGATCGTCGGGACTCTCAGGCCAAGCTGTCGTGCTTTCCACTCCACAAAATACTCGACGAGCGCGGGGATGTCGTCGAGTCGCTCGCGTAGTGGCGGGACGCGGATGGAGACAACGGAGAGGTACGAATGAAGCTCGCGCAGGAACCGGCCTGCTTCAACTTCCGATGCCAGATCACGGTTGGTCGTCGCGATCACGCGGACATCGATCTGGATCGGGTGTGTGCCGCCCAGGCGCTGGACCTTCCGCTCCTGGAGCGCGCGGAGGAGCCTTCCCTGGACGTGGGGGAGGAGTTCCGAAACTTCATCGAGTAGCAGCGTCCCGCGAGACGCTCGCTCTAGCGCGCCAACCAGGAGTGCGCCCGCCCCCGCCCCCACGACGGCGTTCGGCTCATGTCCGAACAGCGCGCTCTCCACGGCCCCCTCCGGAGTGGCGGGGCAGCTGAACGTCAGGAAGGGCTGATCGTAGCGCGGGCTGCGCGCATGAATTTCACGCGCGAAGAGCGCCTTCTTCGTACCCGGCTCGCCATGGAGGAGGACGGTGGCGCCGGTCGGTGCCACGACGTCAATCGCCTCGAGGAGATCCTGGAGCGCCTCGCTCTCACCAACGATCCCTTGAGGATCGCGGAGAATGGAGAGTTCGCGGCGGGACTCCTCGTTCTCGCGTCGCAGGCGATCGACGAGGAGCGCGCTCTTGACCGAGAGGTGGATCGACTCGGCGCGAAGCGGTTTCACGAGGAAGTCGACGGCGCCGTGGCGCGTGGCCGCTTGGGCGTGCTCGGCGGTCGAGTAGCCGGATATGAGGATGATGGGAACATGGAGCCCTTCGTCTCGAACGTAGTAGAGGAGTTCGAGTCCGTCGCGATCCGGCATGACGCAGTCCGCGATCAGGAGATCGATGCGGAGGCGGGTGAGCACCTCGATCGCCTCGTTCACGCTGCCGGCGAGGATGGGCTCGTGACCCGCATCGCGGAGGAGTAGTTCGAGAAACGCGCAGACTGCGGAATCATCGTCCACGCAGAGGATGGTGGCCACGTCTGTGCCCCTTTCTGCCCCCCGGCAAATTTCTTAGCTCGCTCTGTCGCCTCGACGAGGCGAAGCAAAGCAATACCGGTCTCGGTATGCTACCGAGCAGAAAGCCCCGCAGAGAGAATGGCACTTCGTGGGAGTGAGCGGTTAGCCCAAAATGGCAGGCGGAAGAGCTTTCGGCGAGAGGGTGGCGAAATATGTCTGGATTTACCCTACCGAGGGGTAGAGGCCGGAATTTTCTTCCGGTTTGGCGTCCCTTTCTCGGATCGGAGCGGCGAAAGGATGGGCGCGACCAGGATTTCGGCGCCCGTCTCCATGGCCCCCTCGCTCTCCAGGGTTCGCGCCAGCGTGAAGTGGAACCGGCTCCCTTGGTCCAGCCTGCTCTCGGCCCAGAGCCGGCCGCGATGGGCCTCGATGATTCCCTTGCAGATGGCGAGGCCGAGGCCCGTGCCGCCGCGCTCGCGCGTGGCCGCCTCCTCCACCTGGTAGAACTTTCCGAAGATCCGCTGCAGATCCTCCGGTGCGATCCCCTTGCCCCGATCGCTGATGATGACCTCTATCTCCTGCTGGTGCTCCACCAGCTCGATTGTGACGCGGCCGCCGGGGTTCGAAAACTTGATCGCGTTCGACATGAGATTCTCCAGCACCTGCTGAATGCGTCCTGCGTCGGCCGCCGCCATGAGCGGCCGTGAGGGGAGGCGCGCGTCAATCTCGATTCCCTGGCCGCCCGGGAGCTGCGGCACCCAGAAGAGGCACTTCTCGACGAGTTCGTTAATCGACGTGGGCTGGAGTGAGACTTGTAGCACCCCCGCCTCGATCTTCGAGATGTCGAGGATGTCCTTAACAAGCCGAATAAGCCGCTCGACCGATTCCTGGCAGAACGCGATCAGTTGCCGCTGGTCCTCGTTGTACGTGAACTGCTTGCCGCCAACCAGAAGGTCGAGGCTGCTCTTCATCACGGTGAGCGGCGTGCGGACCTCGTGCGAGGCG
Organism: Candidatus Eiseniibacteriota bacterium; assembly: GCA_031397435.1. Lineage (GTDB taxonomy): Bacteria > Eisenbacteria > RBG-16-71-46 > SZUA-252 > SZUA-252 > SZUA-252. The sequence goes on along the minus strand of JANNMC010000295.1, from coordinate 3,441 downwards.
ATGGAAAGGAACTCGCTCTTGGAGCGATCGAGTTCGCGCACCTGCTCGAAGAGACGCGCGTTCGCCACCGCCGCCGAGACTTGCGCGGCGAAGAGCCGGGCCAGCGACACGGCGTCGGGGTGGAAACTCTCGCGTTCTCCCAGGACGAGGAGGATGCCGATGGTCTGATCGTTCACGCGAAGCGGGGCGCCGATGGCATAGGTTGCCGACCCGGAAAGCAGGAAGTCGAGGCCGGCGGCATCGAACTCGACGCGTGTCAGAAGGCGGGTTTCAGCCCCCAGCACCAGCTCGAGCCCCTCGGGGGATACATCCCACGCCGTGTCGTCCACCGCGCCGGGGCCGACGCGTGACCAGAGGCGGATCCGCCCTTCGCGACGCGCGGACGCGCCCGCGATCGCTTCGATACCGCCGCAGATCTCGGCCATGCCGCGCGCGGCTACTTCCAACGTCTGCGGCAGGTCGAGCGTGGCCGCCGCGTCGGAGCCGATCCGGTGAAGATCGCGCAGCCTCGCCTGCTGCGTGGCGTCGCGCTGTTGCGATGCCTCGAGCCCCGCCGCCATCTGGTTGATCGCGTCCCCCAGCGCGCCGATCTCATTTCGCGCCTTCGTCTCGACACGCGCTCCCAGCTCTCCCGAGGAGATCGCCTCCACGCCGCGGAGCAGCTCTTGCAACGGGCGCGTGACCCAGCGGGAGATCATGCTGCTCGCCACGACACTGGCGAAGAGCCCGAGGAGGAAGATCGCGATCGAGACATAGCCCAGTAGCCGCGCCTCCGCCACGAGCCCTGCCGCGCTCATCTCCACGACGGCGAGGCCGACCGATTCGCCTCCCTTCCCGCGAATCGGCGAGATGGCGACAACGCGCGCGCGATCGGCCTGCTCGAGTTCGAGGATCTTGCAGGCGGGCGATTCCATTCCGGCGCGGAGAAGCACTTCGGGAACGTTTTCCGGCGGCGGCGATCCGATCGGCAGGCGGCCGCGGTGGAGTTCCGATTCGTCCACGAGCGGAGCGGTGCCACCCATGTCGACGACCACGCCCCACTCTCCCAGGCGGCCGGTGGGGGCGAGCGTGAAGAGGTGATAGATGGCGGGATTGGCCCGGCGAAGCGCGCTCAGATCCTCGACGATCGCGCGGAAGCCGGCGGAGTTCATGTCGGACGCGCGGCGAATCGTGCGATGTTCATCCACCGTCACGAGGGCGGCGGCGGTTTCGGAAGCGGTGGTGGCCGAGCTGACAAGCTGGCGGCGAAGCGAGTCCTGGCCGTTTTGGTAGAGCAGGAGTGTGGCCAGCGCGAGGAAGGTGGTTCCCACCGCCAGGAAGAGCACCTGCAGTTCTACCTGGAGCGTCCTCGGCTTTCCGAAGAGCCACATGGGGGCGGTCGCCTCGCATTGATCATTGTGGAATCAGCGTTTACGCCGAGCTTGCGTCCCCCCTTTCGCGTCCTCGAGGAGATAGCCCAGCGCCAGGATCTCGTCTCTCAATTGATCGGCGCGCTTCCAGTCCTTCTGAACTCTGGCCTCATCCCTTTGCCGCACAAGAGCTTGCACCGTTTCAGGGGCGGCCTCTTCAGCGGCTTCGGCGGTGGCGAAGAGCCCGACGGTGGAGCCGAGCTGATAGAGGGTCTGTCCTGCCGCGGCGACGGCGGCGCGATCGTCGGCCGTGGCGTCGGTCGCATCGGCCACGCGGTTGATCTCCTTCGCCAGTTCGAAGAGATGCCCCTGCGCGCGGGCCGCGTTGAAGTCGTCGTCCATCGCCTCTTCGAATTTCGCCGCGAGCGAGGCCGCTTCCGCGTGAAGAGCCGAGCGGCTCGCGTCGCCTGCTGCGGCCGCGGCCGCGGAGTCCCCTTCCAGCCGCGCCGACTTCGACATGGCGTCGCGAAGCCGCGCGTAGGCCGTGCCCGCTTCGCGAAGCCGCTCCTCGTTCCACTCGATCGGACTCCGATAATGCGTCGACTGGAGGTAGAAGCGGACGACGTCGGGCTCGAACTCGCGAAGCACGTCTTCGATCAGGAAGAAGTGCTTCGTCGACTTCGACATCTTCTCGCCGCCGAGGTTCACCATCCCGTTCTCCACCCAGAAGTCGACGAACGGCTTTTCGTTCGCCGCCTCTGACTGCGCCTTCTCATTCTCATGATGGGGGAAGATGAGGTCCTGGCCGCCGCCGTGGAAGTCGAGCGTCTCCCCGAGATACTTCATGGCCATCGCGCTGCACTCGATGTGCCATCCCGGGCGCCCGGGACCCCACGGGCTCGGCCACGACGGCTCGCCCGGCTTGGCGCCCTTCCATAGGGTGAAGTCGAGCGGGTCCTTCTTCGACTCGCCGACATCGATGCGCGAACCGGAGCGAAGGTCGTCCACGTTGTGTCCGGAGAGCTGCCCGTAGTTCGAATACGAACGCACGTCGAAGTAGACGTCGCCGGCCGAGGCGTAGGCGTGCCCGCGGTCGATGAGTTTCTGGATCAGCGCCTGGATCTCGGGGATGTGCTCGGTCGCGCGCGGGTAGTGCGTGGCCGGCTTGATGTGGAGCCGCAGCGCGTACTCGAGGTAGGCCTGCTCGTTCCGTCGCGAGACACTCTCGAAGTCGACGCCCTCGACGTTCGCCTTGGCGATGATCTTGTCGTCGATGTCGGTGAAGTTGTAGACGTACGTCACGGGATATCCGCGATGTTCCAGCCAGCGGCGAATGACGTCCCCGGAGATGGAGGAACGCATGTGCCCGACATGCGGCTTGTCCTGCACGGTCATGCCGCAGGTGTAGATTCCCACCGCGTCGCCCGGCTTCTTCTCGAACGGAAGCTTCGCGCGGCGGCGTGTGTCGTAGGCGCGAACGGTCACGTGGTCTCTCCCGCCGGTGCGTTCCGAAGGCCGATCCCCACCGCGCGGAGCCGGCGAATCGCGGCGAGCCGGAGCGCGCGGGTGGCCGGATGGCGGTTCTCGGGGCGCGTCCGCGCCTGGATCAGCACCGTGTATTGACCGCCGGAGACGTCGTCGATCCCGAGTACCGTCGGCCCGTCCACCAGGAGCGCGGCCGTGACCGCGTCGGCTCGGAACGCGCTCACCATCTCGCCCAGGACCTGGAGCACGCGCTCCGGATCCTCGTCGGCGTTGACCGGGATGCGGATGAGCGGGGCCGCCCACGACTTGGTGAGATTGGTGACGATCTTGATTTCCCCGTTCGGAATGAAGTGAAGCGAGCCGTCGCCGTCGCGGAGTTCCGTGTGCCGAAGCGTCAACTGCTCGATGTTCCCCGAGACGCCCGCGACGCGCACCGTGTCGCCCACGCCGTACTGGTCGTCGTGAATGATGAAGAAGCCGGAGATCCAATCCCGCACCACCGACTGGGCGCCAAGGCCGGCCGCCACGCCGAAACCACCGGCCGCGGCGAGCGCGGGCGTGATGTCGAGTCCCAGTTCGCGCACCGCCATGAGCGCGGCCACGACGA
>JANNMC010000238.1:0-4962 GCA_031397435.1 Candidatus Eiseniibacteriota bacterium | reverse complement strand
GCCGCGGCTTCTATTCCGCCCGCTTCACCGCCGAAGAATCGGAACTGGTGGCCGTCTTCGCCATTGACCCGACCCTGGACGATGAAATCGAACTGCCGCGGTGGCGCCCGAGAGAATGCCGACGCCCAGGCGCGGCCCGATTCCCGAGACCGAGATCAGCCGCTCGAAGGTGTCCCGTTCCACCACGTCGGCGAAGCCGTAAAGCTGGAGCAGGTCCTCCCGCACATGAAGGTACGAGAGCAGGTGGATCTCCTTCCCCAGCGCGGGCAACGTCTCGAAGCAGGAGACCGAGATGTGGAGCCTCATGTCGAAACCCCCGACTCGGACGACGGCGGAGGTTGGCGATTTGGCGGCCAGTATGCCGTGGACGGCATCGATCATGACTTCCTCCCTGGAGCGACGGCGCTGCGGGCCATTCCCCACTGGCGCGCGGCGGCGCGCTGCGCGTGGCAGAGGGCCACGGCCAGCGCGTCGGCCTCGTCTTCGCGTAGCGTGCCTACTTGCGGCAAGAGGCGCCGCACCATGAACGAGACTTGCTCCTTCGAGGCGGCGCCCTGACGAACGACCGCCATCTTCACTTCGGGAGCGGTGTATTCGTAGAGCGCGGCGCCGCTCTGGCGCGCGGCCAGGAGCACGACGCCGCGGACGTGTCCGATCTGGAGCGCCGAGTGAGCGCTCTTTCGGACGAACGCCATCTCCACGGCGACTTCATCGGGGCGCCACGTTTCGATCAGGAGCGCCAGCTCGGTGTGGATGGTCAGGAGGCGATCGGGGAACGAACTCGCGGTGCGTGTGGCGATGACGCCGGAGTGCTCGTAGCGGATCTTGTTCCCCTCGCGCCGCACGAAGCCGTAGCCGGTGAACCGGCTGCCGGGATCGACGCCGAGGATGAGCGGATTCGCCACCGCTGCCGGAGCCGCCGCCGGGGCCGGAGCGGCCGCCGCCACCGCCCTAGGACTCGAGGCGGCTGAGCGTTTCGTCCGAGATGTCGAGATTGGTGAAGAGTTTCTGGACGTCGTCATGATCCTCGAGCATCTCCATGAGCTTCAAGGCCAGCTCGGCGTCCTTTTCGCTGAGCGTGATCGTATTCTGCGGCACTCTCGCCAGTTCGGCCGACGCGATCGTGATCCCCTTGGCCGTAACGGCCGCCTTCACCGACTCCAGTTGCGAGAGCGGCGTCATCACTTCGTACGCTTCGGGATCGTCGGTGTTCACGTCCTCGGCGCCGGCCTCCAGCGCCAGCTCGATGAGAGCATCCTCGTCGATGGCGCTCTTGGCGATCATCACCTGCCCCTTGATCGTGAACATCCACTGCACGGAGCCGGCCTCCGCCATGCGGCCGCCATGCTTCACGAGCATGTGGCGGATCTCGCCCGCGGTCCGGTTCCTGTTGTCGGTCAGGGAGTCCATGAGGATCGCGATGCCGCCGGGGCCGTAGCCCTCGTAGCAGACTTCCTCGTAATTGACCCCCTCCAGCTCGCCAGTTCCCTTCTTGATCGCGCGCTCGATGTTATCGGCCGGCATGTTCACCGACTTGGCGCTCGCGACGGCGGTGCGAAGCCGGGGGTTCGCGGCCATGTCGCCGCCGCCCGCGCGGGCCGCGACGCTGATCTCCTTGATGTACTTCGTGAAGACCTTGCCGCGCTTGGCGTCGATCCCCGCCTTCTTGCGCTTGATGGTGGCCCATTTGGAATGACCGGACATCGCGACTCCTCTGTCGGTTAGCGGACGACGACCAGGCGCTTCGACACGCGCCGGTCCATCGCCTCGATCTGGTAATAGTAGATCCCGGACGGGACGAGCCGTCCGTTACGGTCGGTGCCGTCCCACGGAACCGTGAAATTCCCGGGGACGACGCTGGCATGATTCTCGAGAAGCGTGCGCACCAGGCGGCCGCGCGCGTCGAAGAGTCGGAGGTTTACCGGCACGACGCCCGCGGCGCCGGCCAGGCTGAAATCGAGGCGCGAGCCGGTGCTGACCGGATTCGGCCGGCTCCGCGCCAGCACCACCTTGGGCGCGGTCGGCGGCGGCGTCATCGGGACCCCGGTGATGTTCCCGGTCGTGAAGCGATAGTGGTCGCGGCTTTCCCGGCCGTGGAGCGCCGGGTCCTTGGCCGTCACGTACCACTCGTACTGCGTGAACGGGAGCAGGCTGGCGCTCACCACGAGCTGCGTGTCGGGCGTGCTCATGGTGAAGACGCACTGCGCCGGCGAAATGGTGCAGATGGAGACTTCGTAGGTAACCGGATCGGCGGGCTGCGGATCGCGCGAGCGGCGCCAGCGGAGCGTGATCGGCACGCTGCCAAGAACACTCTGATGGGCCGGCGCGACCAGGTTGAACGGATAAGGATAGACGGGGCCGCCCTGCGACGAGTTGTAGATGGCGGCAGTCGTGTTGATGCGCCCCGAGCCGTAGAAGTTGTCGGGCGTGCCCGCCTTGTCCGCGGTGGAGCGGAGCGCTTCCCGCACCTGGTAGTTGGTCCACTCGGGATGAGCCTCCCGCACCAGGACGGCCGCGCCGCCGACGAGCGGGCAGGAGAGCGAGGTGCCGCTGGCGGTGCCGTAGGAACTCGGCGCTCCGGCGATGGCCCAGTAGGTGCCGACGCCCTGCGCCACGACCTCCGGCTTGATCCGGTTGTCCCAGGTCGGCCCACGCGACGAGAATCCGGCAATGACGTTGCTGAGGTCGACGGCTCCGACCGAGAGGATGCTGTCGGCGTCGGCCGGCGCGGTGACGCTGGTCACGCCCAGAGAGCCTTCGTTCCCCATCGAGTTGCAAACCAGGATGCCGCGCCGATGGGCGACGACCGCCCCTAGCGTCACGATCGCGGTGCGGCCATCCATCTGCTGCTTCCCGTAATCGGTGCCGCCGTTGCCGGCCGGATCGAAGTCGGAGTAACCGAGCGAGGAGGTGAAGACGTCGGCGCCGATCGAGTCGGCCCACTCGGCCGCCGCCACCCAGTTGTCCTCTTCCACGTGCGTCTCGGTCGGCACGTACTCGGTCTTAGCCAGCAGGAATCCCGCGTTGTAGGCCGGGCCGACCAGAGTGCCGGGCCAGTAGCCGCCGGAGACGGCCCAGGTGCCGGTGCCGTGGCTCCACTGGCTCGAGACGTCGCCCGCCTCGTTCGCGGTCTCGCCGTCCCCCTGGATGAAGTCCCACTCCGCGATCTTGTGGAGCGGCGAAAGAGAGGTATGCGTTTCGTCGAAGCCGGTATCAAGGACACAGAGAATCACGCCCGAACCGCTGAAGCCGGAATCGTGGGCCGCGGGCACGTTGATCGAGGAGAGTTGCGGGAAGGCGAGCCCGTAGTCCGCCGGCTTGGCCAGCGAGAGTCCCGCCCACGCCTCGGCTTCGATACCGCCGTCGGGAATCCGCGGAGCCTGGCCCGAGCGCGGAGCGCCCTCGAGCACGGGACCGACTTCGACCGGCTTTGTCCCGCGGGCGCGCGCGGCGGGCTCCACGCTCTCGACGTACGGCAGCGCGGCGATCCGCCGGGCGGAGGCCTCGTCGGCCTCCACCGTGACGGCGTTGAACCAGCGAAGGATGTTCCGGACGCGGGCGCCCGTGGAGGCGACTCCCTCCACGTAGCCGGGGACGACCGGGACGTCGTACCAATCGGGAACGAAGCGGCCGCCGGTTTCGCGGGCGCGGCGCGCCTTGGTGCGTGCGCTCACGCCGGCGCCGGCCTTGCGGATCGCGTCCGCGAAGGAGCGTTCGTCGCGCTCCCCCTTGTCCAGGAAGCGGACCCAGAGGACCGAGGTCCCCTCAGCGCGAAGGCGGCTCACGGCCGCCGCGGAGAGCGGATCGGCCGGACGCGGTGCGGCGGGCCGGTAGCGGTCGTGCGTCGCCGCCGGTGTGGGAGCGGAAGCGGCCCCCGCGGCCACCGCAGCGCCCACGGCCCACGAAAGACCGGCGGCGAGCGCCAGCCTCAGCAGGAAGATCGAGGAGAATCGGGGTGCGGTGCCACGATGCATGTCTGTCTCCGGTCCGGGCTCAGTGTGCTGCTTGAGCCATGGCCTCTCTGTCGGCCCTGGCTTGGGCAATGACCTTGTCCGCGAGTTCACGAGGGACTTCCTCGTAATGCGCGAACTTGGTTCGGAACGACGCCCGTCCCTGCGTGAGGGATCGGAGATGCGTCGAGTACTTGTAGAGTTCCGCCTGCGGCACGAGAGCGCGGATGACGTCCCGCCGCGCCTCCGAGGCCATGCCGAGGATCTTCCCCCGCTTGGATGAGAGATCGCCCGTCACGGCACCGACATATTCCTTGGGCGCGTGGACTTCAACTTCCACGATCGGTTCCAGGAGGACAGGAGCCGCCTCGCGGCACGCCTCGCGGAAGGCGATCGCGCCGGCGATCTTGAACGCCATTTCCGACGAGTCGACCGAGTGGTACGAGCCGTCGTAGAGCGTGGCGCGGAAATCGACCATCGGATAGCCGGCCAGCACCCCTTCGTGGATCGCCTCGTGGATTCCCTTCTCCACGGCCGGGATGAAATTGCGCGGAACCGAGCCGCCCACGATGTCGTCGACGAACTGGAATCCCTCCCCCGGCTTCAGCGGCTCGAACTTCACGTGGACGTCGCCGAACTGGCCCCGTCCGCCGGTCTGCTTCTTGTGCCGTCCCTGCTTCGCGACCATCTTCCGAATCGTCTCCCGGTACGGGATCCGCGGCTTCGAGGTCGTGACGTCCACGTGGAACCGCCGGTGGAGTTTTTCGATCGCCACCTCGACGTGAAGATCGCCCATCCCCGAGATGATCGTCTGATGAAGATCTCCCTCCACGCGCACGTGGAGCGTCGGGTCTTCCTCCCGGAGACGATGGAGCCCCGAACCGACCTTCTCGTCCTCGCCCTTCGACTTCGGCGCGATGGAGACCTCGTGATTCGCGTCCGGGAAGGGAATGCGACGAAGCACGATCGGGTGCGCCTTGTCGCAGAGCGTCTGCCCGGTGTGCGTCTCGCG
>JANNMC010000232.1:0-1217 GCA_031397435.1 Candidatus Eiseniibacteriota bacterium | reverse complement strand
GCTGCGGCGACTTTCGCCGCGCGGCGCGCATACACACGAGCCATCGCCCGCCGATAAGCCGCGTCGCCGTTCAGGTCGCCATACGCTTCGCCTGTCGCAGCGAAGGCGTCGTCGGCGATCGCGTCGAGCGCGGCGTCGCTCGCGCCGCGCGCGAGCCGCGCGCCGACGTCGATCAGGACGGGTTTCGGCCCCACGCCGCCGAGCGAGATCCGCGCGCCTTTGAGGCCGGGCTCGACTACGGCCGCCGCCGAGACAATCGCGAAGTTGCCCTCCACGCGATGCAGCCGCTGATACGAGGAGCCTGCGCCCGGCGCGAGCTTCGGGAGCACGATCTCCGTCAGCAGTTCGTCGTCGGCGAGCAGGGTGGTCATCAGGTCGCGGAAGAAATCCTTCGCCGCGACCGTTCGTTCTCCGCTCGCCTTCTGCAGCCGGTACTGGGCGCCCACCGCGAGCGACACGGGCAGGTAGTCCGCCGCAGGATCCGCGTGCGCGATGCTGCCGCCGATCGTTCCGCGATTGCGCACCTGCGGATCGCCGATGAACTCGGCCGCCTCCGCGAGCAGCGGCACGTGCTGCTTGATCAGCGCGTTCGAACGAATCGTTGCGTGGCGCGTGAGCGCGCCGATGCGGAGGACCTTGCCGTCGTCGCGAACGTAGTCGAGGCCCTCGACGTGGTTCAGGCTGATCACGCGCTCGGGATGAATCAGCCCGAGCGTCATCATCGGCACGAGGCTCATCCCGCCCGCCAGGATCTTGGCGTCAGCGCCGTACTGCTGAAGCAGGCCGAGGACTTCCGACAGCTTCTTCGGAGTTTGAAAATCGATCTCGGTGGAGATCATGCTCGTCCTCCCTCTGCGGTTTGGATCGCCTTCCACACGCGGTTCGGCGTGAGCGGCAGTTCGTTCAGCTGCAGCTTCAAGTGCGGCAGCGCGTTCTCGATCGCGCCGCAAAGGCCGCCGAGCGGTCCCGTAACGCCGGATTCGCCGACGCCCTTGGTGCCGAGCGGCGTGAACGGCGACGGCGTTTCCTGATGCTCGACCTCGAACGACGGCACATCGGCTGCGGTCGGGCACGTGTAGTCCATGAACGTCGTCGTCAGGAGCTGGCCGGATTCGTCGTAGACGACAAGAACGTCTTCTCGATCCTCGACTCGAAGGGCTACTGCTACAACATCGCCGGCGAGAACACACCCACTACCCGCGCGAGCGTGAGCTGGG
>JANNMC010000150.1:0-14687 GCA_031397435.1 Candidatus Eiseniibacteriota bacterium | reverse complement strand
GTCGGTGGTGACGAACCCCTCGCCGATGCGCTGGCCCGCGGCGGCGCGCGCCATGTGGAAGGGCGGACCCGGCCGATGTCGAGCCGCAGGTATCCCCCGAACGTCATCTTAGAGCGGGACTCCAGGGCCTGCGTGCTGCTGGAGATGGAGGCGTAGTCGAAATTGGCGACCGTGACGCCGACTTTGAGGCCAGGGTGGATTCCGATCGGCCCGGCATGGGCTGCGGCGCAAGTCACGAGCGAGAATGTGGCCGCGAGAAAGAGGGCGATTCGGCGCATGGGTTCCTCCATGGTCGGGGCAACGCGGTTCGTGAAGCGTCCGAAGTGTACGCAAGCCCCGCCGGTTTCGCCACGCGCGATCACCGCGGCGAAATGAAGCGGCCCCGAAGCGACGAGGCTTCGGGGCCGCCAACTCAGATCTCGATTAGCGGGCGACGGCGCGCGGACCCTGCCGCTCCTCCGTGTTCACGCGACCGACCTGGCGCCAGAAGGCCGCCGGATTCGTCTGCCGCAGGCGGGCCGTCTCCGTGATGCTGTGGAAGGAGAACGCCACGCCGCATCCCGTCGTGAGCCCGGCCATCAGCTCGCCCTTCGGCACGCCCGGCGCGAAGACCCACGCGAGAACGACGGCCGCCGCGACCACGCAGTTGGCCAGCGATGCCGCCGTCCAGTCGCTCGCCACGTTGAATCCTGGAACGACTTCAAGGTGGCTGAGCCGCGTGAACCACTGCGGTCCATCCTTCCCTCCCTCGAAGAACTCCTTCACGTATCCAGCGATGAGGCGCACTTGCTGCCGGCCATGAATCATGGCGTAGAAACCGAACGCCACGGCGAAGACCACCGGAAGCATGAGGCTTGCGCTCTTCGCGGCCACGCCCCACGAAAGCAGGACGGCGGCGGTAAGACCCGACGCCACCCAGCAGACCATCGCGTTTCGCTCGGCATCGCTGCCGCGGCTCATGAGTGCGCGGTACTCGAGCTGTTCCCAGTCGCCATAGCCAGCCATGAAAGAACCTCCTTAGTAGTGATCGTCGGGAAGGTGCCGCCCCCGCGGCGCCGTCCTCATCTATCGGCAGGGGGGGCCACTTGGTTGAGCGGGTGTGACACTTCCCGGTCTCGCTGCGGCGACCAGGTCACGGTTTCGCGATCCCCTGGCCCGCGACTCAGCCGTCCAATTCGAGCAGGTAACGCAAGTTACGCGGAACGGCAGGATCTGGCACGGCCGATGCTTTTGACTGGCCACAGATGACTTCTCCCGGGGTGACCCCGGGCGCCTAAGAGGAGGGACGAACATGAACAGAACGCTACGAATTCAGCGGATGTGGTTCGCGGGCCTGCTGGGTGCCGCGGTGCTCGCGGGGTCGCCGATCGTCGCCCAGGCCGATCAAGGCAAGTGGTGGAATCCAGAGCAGCGAGGCCCCGCTCGGGAACGCCGCGTCGAACGTGACGTCCGGGTCAACCGCGGAGACGATCGAGGCTCGCAGCGCGCCTGGCGCCATGATCGCCCGCGCTTTCAGCGACAGACCGTGGTGCTCCGCGACGGCCGGCGCGGCCCGAGATATCAGGCAAACCGCGTCTGGACGCGTCCGTACTACATCCAGGATCGGCAGCTCTGCGTGATTCGCCCGGTCCGTTACTTCGTGACGGCGGGCACCACCTTCGGAGGATTGCGAATCCGTGCCCGGATCCATGATCAGGACCGTTACTACTACGGGTGCAATTTCTGCGACGCCCGCTTCGGCGGTTACAGCGGCTACCGGGATCACGTCACCCGCTGCGACGATCGGCCACGCGGCTATCGCTTTGACGTGAACGACTGGGACGACGAGTGGAACAGCGGGGCCTGTGACGTCGACGGATGCTCGGAGCACGGTGGGTACTCGGAGCACGGTAGTTACCAAGACGACTGGGACGACGACGACTATCGGTAGCCCGAAGGGGCCATCGCGGGGCAGCCGAGGGAAACTGGCAGGGGCGGTGGATTCGATCCACCGCCCCTTGCACGTTTCAGCGATCGGGATATCTTCTACTGATACCGGCATAGACGGCCGGTGATGCCCCGGACATCGGGGCTGGGATGTCGGGCTTGGCCGCGGGGGCCAACTGAAGCGCCCCGGACCCACTGAACGCCCGCCGTCCCCCATCCGTCGGCCAGCGCGACGCAATGCCGCGCTGGCCGGTTGTTTTTGGGCGATCCAGAGCGCATCATTCAGACTCATGAACGCACTCCCCTCAGCCCTTTCGCCCTCGCGCCCGCCGGTCGCGACCCTGCTGCTCCCGGCCCTTCTGCTCGCGGCACTCGGGTGTGGGAGCGACTCCTCGCCTTCCAGCGTCGCGCCCCCTCCACCTGTCGATTCCAACTACGAGGCGGTGCGGGTCTTCACCGGACTCTCCTCTCCGGTCGATCTCCAGGCGCCGCCCGGCGACACGGCTCGCGTCTTCATTGTCGAGCAGTCGGGCACCATCCGGATCGCTCGAAGCGGCACGCTCCTCGCCCGCCCCTTTCTGAATGTTTCCTCCCTGGTTAGCGGCGGAAGCGAGCAGGGCCTCCTGGGCCTGGCGTTTCACCCGCAATACGCCACGAACGGACGCTTCTACATCCACTACACGAACACGTCGGGCGACACGCGACTCGTGCGCTATCAGGCATCGAGCGATCCCGACAGTGCCAACCCCGCCGAAACTCAAATCCTCTTCGTGGATCAGCCGTTCCCGAACCACAACGGCGGGCAGATCGCGTTTGGCCCGGACGGCTACCTCTACATGGCGCTGGGCGACGGGGGATCGGGAGGCGATCCGCAGGGAAATGGGCAGTCGCTGACGACGCTCCTGGGCAAGATTCTCCGCCTCGACGTGGATGGCGGATCGCCCTATGCGATTCCGCCGACGAATCCCTTCGCGGGAAGGAACGACGCGAAGCAGGAGATCTGGTCGTACGGTCTTCGAAACCCCTGGCGCTTCGCGTTCGACTCCTCCGGCGGAACCATGTGGATCGGCGATGTGGGGCAGGGAGACTGGGAGGAGATCGACGTGGAGCCGGCCGGGGCGGGAGGGCGGAACTACGGCTGGAATCGCATGGAGGGAGCCCACTGCTATCCGCCGGGATCGGCATGCGACACGACGGGGTTGGTCCGGCCGCTTCTCGAGTACAGTCACGACTCCGGCTGTTCGGTGACCGGAGGAGTTGTCTACCGGGGAGCGGATCTCCCCGAACTGGGCGGGAGTTACTTCTATGGTGATTTCTGCACCGGGCTTATCCGAAGCGCGCGGCTCGGCCCTGGCGGCACGGTGGAGTCGCGAGATTGGACCGGCGCGCTACGCCGTACAACGGGAGGACCGATGAACCAGCTCTCGTCATTCGGCCTGGATGGCCGAGGCGAGCTTTATCTGCTTCTCCATGACGGCGAGGTCTACCGGCTCCGCCGGAAGTCGTAACCGCACCGATCCGCGACGCCGCGGAAGCTAGGCCCCCGCGTCGAGAGCCTGGCGAGCCGCGGCGAACAACGGCTCGGCGGAAACGGGGCCATTCACGGCCGCCCGCATCCAGGCGTCGGGAGTCAGACGCCCCAGACGCATCATTCGCTCGACCTCCTCGCCGAACGGCACCTGCCGCAACCGCTCCCCCAGCTGGAACGCCACGATGTGCCCAATCGCGTAGTCCGGCAGATACATCGCCGAGTCCACAATATGGGAATAGATGGCCAGGATTTCCGAGTCTCGAACACCGTAGTGAGGCGCGAACCAACGGTTCCACACATCGCGGGCCGCGCTCAGCACCGCCTCGCGCGTCTCGGCGGCCGTGGCCCGAGGGTGCGCGTAGAGCCAGTTCCAGATCTTCATGTCGAGGAGGCTGACTCCCGCGATTTCGGCGGTCATCCAGAGGGAGTGAATCGCCTCGTGGCGCCTTGCCTCCTCCCCCTTCGAGCCGAGCCCAAGGACGAAGAGATCGTATCCCTGAAACGTGAAGGCGAGCGCCTCCGTGAAGGCCGTGTTCGGCACGCCGTTCAGCGCCCAGTGATCGATCGCATTCAGCGAGAAGACCTGTTCGACATTGTGCCCGAGTTCGTGCATCGCGGTGTTGTAGCCCTGGAAGTTCATTCCGCCGGCCGGAACCCGCGTGCGGAGGTGAGCCTTGTCCTCACGGCGTTGCGCCCCCGAGGCGTGGCCCGAACCGCGCGCCGGGTCGACGACGATCCGGTCCGCCAGCCAGCGGGCGCGCTCCGGGGCGAAGCCAAGTTGCTCCAGCACTCCCGGAATCGCTCCCTGAAATGCGCCGAGATTCGGGAAGCGTCGCTGCGCGGTCGCGTCGAGTTCCTCCTCGCGAAGCGTCGCCCGCGGGAGATAGCCGGTGTACCAGAGGTCGAATGGCTCCAGCGGCCGCCCCAGACGTTCCGCGATCCGCCGCGCCACGCGGCCTAGATCGGGCGCCTCGAGGACCGAGACGAGGAGCGCCTCCACCTCGCGCTCGGGCATCTGTCGGCCGATATCGAAGCGTCGCTGAATGAAGGTCGGCGCCGTGGGTGCGTAGGGGTCGATGGCGCGGAGTGCGTGGAAGATGTCCAAGAGCCGCTGGTAACGCGTGTCCGGTTCCCGCGCCGACAGATCGCTCCGAGCCGGCGAGCCGTCCGCCGGCTTCACCTCGTTCGTATCGGGCGTCCAGTGGAGTTCAGGATTCGCGCGAACGGCGTCCGGAATCTCCTGGCGGACAATTCGCTCCATGATTTTCTGGATAAGCCTCTGTTTTTCCAGTCCGGCGGCGCCGGCGGCGTAGTTCCCCTTCAACTGATCGCGCAGGCCCCAGTGGGCGAGAAGACTTAGCCCCTCGGGAAAGGGCCGGCGCCCGTCGCGCGTGGCCACCCGGTCCATCAGGATGTTGTAGCCGGAGATGTAGACCTCCGCCTCGTTGAACGCGCGAGTCGTCTCCTGGAGGATCTCGGCGGGAACGCGCGTGGCGAATCGGTCCATCAGACACGAGCGCGCCCACGACTCGCGGCTCCACGAGCCGCCGTCGCGCAGACGTTCCTCCAACCGGTGGACCGGGAAGTTGAGCAGCGCCAGGAACCCGACTTTCGTGCGGAAGAGATCGGGCTCCAGGTGCGCGAAGAGATCCATGTTCGCGAAGAGGAGGTCGACCGGTCCCATCGGACCGGTATCGGTGTCCATCGGGCGGCGGAGTTCGCGGTGGAGTTCGTGCAACAGTCCATCCACTTGCTCCAGCGCGTCGGAGATCCGCGCGAAAGCGACCGTCCGCTCAGCCTCTTCCGCGAGGAAGTGCTGCTCGCAGAAGTCGGCGAACAGGGCTGCCTCGCCGTCATCGTTCCACCAACGCTCCGCCACCTGCCGGACCCCGCGACGGATCGCGTCCGCATTGGCCGCGCCGTGCTTCGCGACGAGTTTCGCAGCTACCTCGTCTTGGATGGCAACGGGAAGGAAGGCGCGGTGCGCGGGAGAAGCCGCGTGGGCGGCCGCGGCGGAGGCCAAGGCGTCGGGATTCATGAGATCACTCCTTGGGGGTTGCGATCGTGGTATCGGTCGCGGCCGGCGCCATGGCCGGAGCGTTGCTGCTCCAGATGTCCCGATGAAGCCGCCAGCCGGCCTCGGTCTTCTTGTAGACGACAAGGTACTTCCCCGCTTCGACCGTCTGACTGTCGCCGCCAATCAGGGCGTAGTGGCCTTCCTCGGTCACAACGTCCCCGGTCCCGTGAATTTCGTCCGTCTCGAGGAGGAAACTCGAAATCGGAAGCCCGAGCAGGCTCTCCCAGACCTTCACGATCGCGTCCCGGCCTAGTGCCGGCTCCTGGTTTGGAGGCATGAGCTTCGCGTCTTCGGTATAGAGAAGTCCGATCGCCCTGCTGTCTCTGGCCTGGAAGGCCGCCATGAAATCGCGGTTGACCGCGTCGATCGCCGCGCGTATCGCCGCCGGGTCAGCCTGCGGGGGTCGGGAACAGGAGCCGGCGAAGACGAGCAGGAGTGAGAAGAGGGCGACGAGGAACACGAACGGGAACGCGGACGTCCGCCCGGGGAAGGAGAAGCGCATGGCGGAACTCCTGATTCAGGGAGGAAACGAAAAGCAGAATGAACTTACGCCGCGGCGGGCGGCGCGGTGACGGGTTCCTCAACGACCCAGCGAACCGACTTACTGCAGGGGCAAACGCCGCCCACGCGTTTCAAGTTCGGGGTCTTCTTGCTCGCCTGTTCGGGCGTGACGCGACCGGCCGCAACGTCGCGAAGCGTTTCGACGTACTGCCTCATGTCACGGCTATGGAGATAGGGATCGGGAAGCGTCGCGGCCAGATGCTTCACGTACGCGTCGACCTCTTCGAACGACTCGCCGCGCACGCCGAACATCGTCCACGCCGGCTCTCCCTTACGCCGGAAGTAACGGCGGTCTGGAAGGTGCAGGAGATCTTCCCAGGAGACTCCTTCGAACTTCGTGCGATCGGCAAGGAGGCGTACGACCAGCGCCTCGGCCTCCTCGGGCGATAGCCGCGGGAGCCGCGCGCGGAGGTAGCGCGTGTTCAGGTCGGCCACCACCTTCTGCAGTTCCTCGAAGTATTGCGACTGAGCCTCGGCATTCTTGAGATTCTTGAATCCGAACCGGATGTTCGAATCGCCGCCCTTTTCGTGCCCGAACATCTCGAGCCCGCGCGGCACCCACTTGTTGAGCGAGCGCTGGATGGCGTTCATGGTGACCAGCTCGTATCCCTGCGCGGCGCGCTGCACCCAGCGGCGAAGCGGCACGACGCCGGCGGCGAGGTGGAACGCCTCCTCGCGGAGCATCGGCGGCATCGACTGCGCGAATGGCTTGTAGGCGCAAACCTTCTGCATGGCCAGCTGGTACTTGCCGACCCGATCGATCACCGCGGCGAAGACGACGTTGTCGACGAAGGAGTCGTAGTCGACGTTGAAGGCGTCGAGGACGTGGGAGCCGGTCCGCATGGAGAGGATCTCCTCCACCATGTCCTCGGCCGACTGATCGCTGACGCCGCTCCAGTCCTGGGAAGTGAGCATGTAGAACATCTGGTAGCCGTGCCTCAGCTCCTCTGCCATGACGCGGAGCACCCAGAAGCGATCCTCGTCCTCCTGCGCGCGGGAGAGCGTCACGCCGTGCTGCTGGATGGAGCCGAACTCGGTCGATGCCTGCGCCCGGATGATGGCGAGAAGGTGGCGCCCCTGATCCTCCGACATCTCGGAGGGCTGGAGCATGCGGGGCTGCCCCTTCTGGTCCCCCACCTCGATCGTGTCGCCCATGCCGACTTCCATCTTGGCGCAGAGGCAGAACTCGGGATCGTTCGGGAAGTACTTGTGCCACATTTCCGGAAGGAGTCCGTAGTCCGGGAAGTGGTGGCGCTGCCAGTGAAGGACGGCGTCGTGGAATTTCTTCGGAAGGGTGGTCTGCTCGATACTCACGGTACGGGCATCTCCATCGCCTGAAGCGGCGCGTTTTGAAATCCAACGGCGCGGAGGAATCCGGCCAGTTCGCTGTCCGCGGGACCTACAAGGGTACGCAAGACCGTGGCGCCCTGGCCACGCAGGTATCCCTGCGCCGACTCGAACATCCGCCGGCCCACCGAGCGCCCCTGATAGTCGGGATCGACTCCGAAGCGTTCGATCCAGCCGCTGGTCTCTTCCAGGCCGAATTCCCCGCTTCTGAGGTCGGTGAACATGAATCCGACAACCTTTCCATCGATCTCGGCGACCGGGCAAGCCTCGGGGTCGCGGCGAAGGTAGTAGACGACCCGGCGCTCCCAGATGTCTGGCTTATAGACGCCGGTCAGGCGCTCATCGATCGCGGTAATTCGCGCCAGATCGAGCTCGGAAAGGGGACGGATGACGACGGAGCCGGGGGCGGAATTCATGGGCTGAGAATAGCATGGCGCCCCGGGGGCGGGCACCCGGTAGATGGGGCCACCCAAGAGGCGCCGGGCGAAGCGGTTAGGTGATCGATCGGCGCCCCGTGAGGCTATTCCGCGGTGGTCGGATCGATGATGGCGGCCACGCGGGAGACGGAATTCGCGGGGAATCCTCCCTGCTTCGCATGCTCAAGGACGGCGGCTTCGTCCGTGGCATTGTAGATGCAGTAGATCTTGTCGTCCGTCACGTACGACTGAACCCACTGGATCTTCGGTCCCATCTGGTTCAGGACGCCGCACGACTTCTGCGAGATGGCGTGGAGCTCCGCGGCGCTGAGCTTGCCGGCTCCGGGAATGTTGCGCTCGATCACGAACTTGGGCATCGATCCTCCGGATCTAATGGTGAACGGAAAGGATGAGGCTACACCGGCCGGGCGGGGCGATCTACCAGAGACGGCGGCGGCGGCGGGTGGTGGTGGAGACCCCGAGCACCCCGAAGAGACCTCGGACCAGTTCGCGCCCGACCGTCCGGGCGAGCGGCGAGCCAAGCGCCTTACCGATTTGCTGCCCCACGTCGGGGCCATTGGCCGGGGCGGCTTTTACGCCCCCCTCGTCTGCCCGAGCCCTTGCCTCCAGCACCTCGCGAGCGCTCTCGCGGTCGACGACCTTCGCGTATTCGGCGTGTAGCGGGGAAGCCGCGACGCGCGCCTGGAGATCCGCGGTCGGGATCGGCGTCATCTGGCTGGCGGGAGGCGCGAGCAGCGTGGCCACGACCGGTGTCGGTGTCCCGCGCGGGGAGAGCACCGTCACCAGCGCTTCGCCGATTCCAAGCGAGGTGAGAGTCTTGGGGAGGTCGTAGTGCTCGGAGCGCGGGAACGTGTTCGCGGTCGCGCGGAGTGCCTTCTCGTCGTTGGGCGTGAAGGCGCGCAGCGCGTGCTGCACGCGGTTTCCCAACTGAGCCAGGATGTCGGCGGGAACGTCCTTGGGAGTCTGTGTCACGAAGAAGATTCCGACCCCCTTTGACCGCACCAGCCGCACGACTTGCTCCACCTGATTCAGGAACGGCTTGCTGGCGTCCTCGAAGAGGAGATGCGCTTCGTCGAAGAAGAAGACCAGCTTCGGCTTCTCGAGATCGCCCACCTCCGGCAGCTCCCGGTAGAGCGAGGCAAGGAGCCACATCATGAACGTGCTGAAGAGAGCCGGGCGATCCTGAAGGTCGGAGAGCTCGAGCGCCGTCACGACGCCCTTCCCCGACACGTCGGTGCGAATCAGATCCTCGACCTCGAACTCCGGCTCTCCGAAGAAGCGATCAGCCCCCTGCGCCTCCATCTCCACGATCTTCCGGAGCAGGACGCCGACAGTCGCCTTCGACATGCCGCCGAACTCGGCGAGTTCCTTCGCGCCGTCGCCGGTCAGGTATTGAAGCGCCGCGCGAAGGTCCGAGAGGTCGAGGAGCAGGAGTCCGCGGTCGTCGCAGAACTTGAAGACAAGCGCCAGCACGCTTTGCTGCGTGTCGTTCAGATCGAGCGCCCGCGCCAGGAGGAGCGGGCCAAACGAGGAGACGGACGCCCGGATCGGCGTGCCCGATTCCCCCGTCAGGCTGACGAACTCGACGGGGGCTCCGGCCGGAACGAAAGGAATCCCGAGGGCGGATGAGCGCGCTTCGATCTTCGCGTTGGCGACGCCGGGTGCGGCAAGGCCGGAGAGGTCTCCCTTGATGTCGGCCAGGAAGACGGGGACCCCCGCGGCCGACAGCTGACCCGCCAGGAGCTGAAGGGTTCTCGTCTTTCCCGTGCCGGTCGCGCCGGCGATCAGCCCGTGGCGATTCATCATGGCGATCGGCAGCCGAACGATCGCTCCGCCCCGCACCTTGCCCTCGAGGAGTGGCGCGCCTAGAAGGAGTGATTCGCCTTCGAACGAATATCCCGCCTGAATTTCCTCATCGAACGCTTTTTCAGCCATGTTTGGAAGTCTGCCATCCCCCAATCTTTACGTCAATTAGCGGAGTGGCTTGAGAGGGAAGCCTCTTGCCCCTACCGGGGCTCTGGGCTAGATTCCCGGGACGATCTGAGCGACGGGCAGAAGCCCGGGCTATGACGATCAGGGCACGTCTGACTAGGAGGTCTCCCCGTGCGAGCCATTCGCCTCTTTCTTGCCGCCTTCTCAATCCTGCTACTTCCGTCGTTTTCCCTGGCTTCCAGTAGCGAGGGGTTGCCCGGCTGGTGGCTCGTGCCCGGTGGCGGCATGGCCTGGCCCCCTTCCGAGTTGGGAATCGAGGACACGGCCCCGAGCTTCGGGGGAATTCTGGGCTTCAAGCTCTCTCCCACGTGGGCACTCGAAGCGCGCGGCCACTTCGCGACGGCGGACTTCGATACGCCGGCCACCGGGTCGCTGGACTTGATCCACGGTGAGGGAAATCTGACCTGGTTCCTTGCCAAGGGCGCCTTCAAGCCGTACCTCACGGCGGGCGCGGGGATGATCAGCGCCAGCGGCGGAGCTTCGGATGAGACGAAGTTCGCCTGGAATGGCGGCGCGGGACTCAGCCTCAGCCTCTCGAGCAGCGTGGCGCTTCGCGCCGATGGCCGTGTGGTCAGCTACAAGGTCCCCACCAGCCTCACGACCGAGGAATCGAAGTATCAGCCCGAAGTCTTCGCGGGTCTTTCGTTCGGATTCGGCGGGGCGCCGCGTGACGATGACAAGGATGGGGTCCCCAACAAGCTCGACCAGTGCCCCGGCACACCGCTCGGCGCTCGGGTCGACGTGAACGGATGCCCGGTCGACGGCGACGGCGACGGAGTCGCCGACGGTCTGGATCAGTGCGAAGGCACCCCCATGGGCGCCACGGTGGACACCAAGGGCTGTCCTGGCGATGCGGATGGCGACGGTGTCTTCGATGGTCTTGACACGTGCGCGGCCACGCCAAAGAACGCTCGCGTGGACTCCAAGGGTTGCCCGATGGACTCGGACAACGACGGCATCCTGGACGGCCTCGACCAGTGCGAGAACACGCCGAGCGGCTGCACCGT
Source organism: Candidatus Eiseniibacteriota bacterium (assembly GCA_031397435.1). Lineage (GTDB taxonomy): Bacteria > Eisenbacteria > RBG-16-71-46 > SZUA-252 > SZUA-252 > SZUA-252. Next base: position 3,809 of record JANNMC010000150.1, on the reverse strand, counting down.
GAACACGAACGGCTGCCCCAGCGACGCCGATCAGGATGGCGTCTGCGACGGCAACGACAAGTGCGCCGATACGCCGGCGAACGTCCGCGTCGACAAGAGCGGATGCCCGATCGAGGTGAGCCAGAAGGAGACCGAACTTCTCGACACCGGCATGATCCGGCTCCAGGACGTCAACTTCGACACCGGCAAGTCGACCATCAAGCCGGAGTCCGAGAGAGTCCTGGACGAGGTCGGCAACATCCTGGCGCGCTGGCCGGAACTGAGGATCGAGATCGGCGGGCATACCGACGCCCGCGGTACCGACGCTCGCAACAGGGCCCTGAGCGATGCGCGCGCGAAGGCGGTGCTCGACTACATGGTCAACAAGTTCCCCGAGCTCCGGTCCGAGCAGTTTTCTTCGAAGGGATACGGGGAAACGCTGCCGATCGCGTCGAACACGACCGAACTCGGCATGGCGAAGAATCGTCGTGTGGAGTTCAAGGTCATGAACACGGAAGTGCTGAAGCGCGAGAAGGAGAAGCGCTCGTTCGTCCCGAAGCAGTAGTCCGACCATCTCGAGTGAACGGGGCGGGCGCATCGGCATGGCGCCCGCCCTTCTGTTTTCCTCTTTGCGCAGGTGATCGAAATGACTTCGCACCACCCTGGCCGGCCGTTCATCCCCTATCGCCGCGAACGCCATTCCAATGAGGAGATGGCCTCCCGCGCTCGGGCATTCTACGAGCATATCCGCTCACGCCGGAGCGTTCGCATGTTCTCGGCCGACCCGGTCCCGCGCGCCTGCATCGAATTCGCGATTCGCGCGGCGGGAACGGCGCCGAGTGGCGCCCACCGCCAGCCTTGGCGCTTCGTGGCAGTCTCGAATCCCGAGGTGAAACGTCGCATCCGCGCGGCGGCCGAGGAGGAAGAGCGAATCAGCTACGAGGGCGGGAGAATGCCGGAAGAATGGCTGGAGGCGCTGGCGCCTCTGGGCACGGACTGGCGGAAGGCCTACTTGGAATCGGCCCCGTGGCTCGTTGTCTGTTTCCGCGAGACGTACGGCCTGCGGGAGGACGGGACGAAAACGAGGAACTACTACGTGTCGGAGAGTGTCGGGATCGCCTGCGGCTTCTTCATCGCCGCGATCCACTCCATGGGGCTCGCCACACTCACGCACACGCCGAGCCCGATGGGGTTTCTCTGCGAGCTCCTGGGCGTTCCCGAGAACTGGAAGCCGTTCATCCTCTTCCCGGTAGGGCACCCCGCGGTGGACACAACGGTGCCGGATCTGACGCGGAAGGAGCTTGGTGAGATTTCGCGGTGGGTGGAATAGGCGGCAGCGGCGGACATCAAAGCTTCGCAATTCTGCTTGACCCAACGGCTTAGGTTGTGTTAAACTTCTTCATTCGTCGCTTCGCGCCATCCGGACTCCTCGGGGGAGGAGCGGATCGCACGAGAACGCCTCACTACGGACTTCCGTAACCGTAGGAGTAGATCCTCGTTGAGCTTCCAGGCCACGAGCGTTCTCAGTCTCGCGAAGATCCCGGCCTTTCGATCCTCGGGCCGTGACCTGACCTACCCGCTTGCCCTATCCCCTTGCCCACCGCCCGGACACCGCCGGGCACCTCCACAACCTCTACCCCCACGCCGTACTCCGTAGTCGTCTCCCCATCGTCTCGCGTTCCGATCGGTTCACGAACGAACGACCCCCTGGAGGCACTCATGAAGAAGTCAGTATTCGCGGTAATCGCCCTGGTCGTGCTGGCCCTTGGATTCGCGGGAATCGCGACAGCCGCGGGCAGGCCCGACGTCACGCCGGGCAGCGGGCAGGACCACTGGTTCACGCCCGACAACGCGCGGAACACCGACGCCGGTGACGTCGTCTACCGCTGCGCGACGGACGAGCGCGGACCGAAGATCGACGCGCCGACCAAGGAGCAGATCGACCGCTTCATCGCCGAGAACCGCATCGCGGCCGGCGGTGTCATTCCGGTGAACTTCCACGTCATCTATTCGACCAACACCGCCGGGTCCAACGTGTCGGATGCCGTGCTGGCCGCGCAACTCCTGGTGCTTAACCGGAACTACGCCGGCAAGGACTACGCCGGCAATACGGTCTCCGGCGCCGCCAACACCGGCTACACATTCGTCATGGGCGCCGCCACCACGCGAACCCTGGCGACCGGAAGCAAGAAGAACTGGTTCACCATGACCCCGGGCTCCAGCGGCGAGACCAACGCGAAGAACTCGCTCGCGGTCAACTGGGAGAGCAGTCTTAACTTCTACACCTGCAAACCGGGACAGAATCTCCTCGGCTGGGCAACCTTTCCGTCGGATCTTGGCGTGAACGGCAAGCGGGACGGCGTCGTGGTTCACTTCGCCTCGCTTCCGGGCGGCACGCTCGCTCCGTATAACCTGGGCGGCACCGGATCGCACGAGGTCGGCCACTGGGTCGGGCTCTACCACACGTTCCAGGGCGGCTGCGGCACGACCGACTGCGCCAATTCCGGCGACTACGTCTGCGACACGCCGGCTCAGAGCACGGCGACGTCGGGCTGTCCGGCCGGCAAGAACACCTGCGCCGCGGCCGGCGACGATCCGATCCACAACTACATGGATTACTCGTCCGACGCCTGCTACAACAACTTCACCACCGGGCAGGACGCTCGCGCTGACTTCATGATGTCCACCTACCGTCCCCTCATCGGCTCCGCGCGGCTGGCTGACCCCACCGCCACCCCGGGGAACGGCAACGCTCCCGAGAACCCTTTCGACATGGGCGCTCGCAAGGCGGAGAGCGGTGAAGACGTCTACCGCTGCGCGACGGACGAGCACGCGGGCCGGATGTCGGCGCCTGACAAGGCGCAGGTCGATCGCTGGCTCTCCGAGAACCGAGTCGTGGCCGGCGCGCCGATTCCCGTGAACTTCCATGTCATCTACAGCGGCACGACGGGAAATCTCACCGACGCGCAGCTCGACGCGCAGATCGTGGTCATGAACAACAATTTCGCCGGCAAGGACTACAACGGAAATCCAGTCGCCGGCGCCGCGAACACGGGCTACTCGTTCTTCCGTAACAGCGTGACGCGCGACAACGCCACCGGCGGCAAGAAGGGCTGGTGGCAGATGACACCCGGCTCCAACGGCGAGCGGAACGCGAAGTCCGCGCGCGTCAACAATCCGACCGGTTCGCTCAACTTCTACACCTGCAAGCCGGGCCAGAATCTCCTCGGCTGGGCCACGTTCCCGTCGAGCCTCGCCGGCAACCCGACCATGGACGGTGTGGTGATTCACTACGCATCGCTCCCGGGCGGCCCGCTCGCACCGTACAATCTTGGCGGTACGGCAACGCACGAAGTCGGGCACTGGGTTGGGCTCTACCACACGTTCCAGGGCGGTTGCGGCACTACGTCCTGCACCACGACAGGCGATCTCGTCTGTGATACGCCGGCTCAGAGCACGGCCACGTCGGGATGCCCGACTGGCAAGGACACCTGCACCGACACCGGCGTCGACCCCATCCACAACTACATGGATTACTCCTACGACGCCTGCTACACCAACTTCACAGCCGGACAGGACGCTCGCGCCGACATCCAGATGTCCATGTTCCGTCCCGTCCTCGGCTCCTCGCGTACCGCGAATGCCGCGTCGGGCCTGAACGCGGCGCGTGAGATCGGCAGCGGCATCGCCTCCCTGGTGGCTCGGCCCAATCCATTCAATCCGCGCACCAAGATCGAGTTCGGACTTCCCCGCGAAGGCCGTGTGACCCTCCGGGTCTACGACATTCAGGGCCGGCTCGTCAGCACCCTGGTGAACGGACGGATGAACGC
>JANNMC010000144.1:0-6077 GCA_031397435.1 Candidatus Eiseniibacteriota bacterium | reverse complement strand
GGGCCCCCACACCGAGCTCGGCAAGATCGGGCAGCTGGTTCGCGACGTTCCGCAGTCGCGCACGCCGCTCCAGGCCAAGCTCGACGCGCTCGGGAAACGTCTCGCGTTAGCGGTGCTCGCGATTGGAGCCGCGGTGAGCCTCGCCGGATGGATCCGCGGCGACGATGGTTGGATCATGCTCGAGGTCGGCATCACGCTCGCCGTCGCCGCAATCCCCGAGTCGTTGCCGGCCGTCACGACGTTCGTCCTGGCCTTCGGCGTCCTGCGCATGGCGCGTCACAAGGCCGTCGTGCGCCGCTTGGCAGCCGTCGAGACGCTCGGAAGCACGACCGTGATCTGCTCGGACAAGACCGGGACGCTCACGCTGAACCGGATGACGGTGAGCACTTATCAGGCGGCCGATCCCGAGCGGGAGCGGCTCCTGCGAGAGGTCTCGATCCTTTGCAACGACGCGACAGCCGAGGCGGGCGATCCCACCGAGATCGCGCTGGTTCAGGCGGCGACACTGCACGGCGACGACGTGGCTGCTTTGCGCGCGCGTCATCCCCGCGTGGCCGAGCATCCCTTCGACTCGCGCGCCAAGCGCATGATTACGGTGCACAGCTCGCCGCAGGGCGATTTCTTGTGGGCGCTAAAGGGTGCGACGCGAGTCGTGCTCGACGCGTGCGACATCGCTCCCGCCGCCCGGCCCGCCCTCGATGCCGTCAACGACGACCTCGCGGGCAAGCAGGGGCTGCGGGTCCTGGCGTTCGCGCACAAGCGTATGGGCGCCGCCACCGGAGACGCGGAGCACGGCTTCGCGTTTTTGGGATTCGTCGGAATGATCGACCCGCCTCGCCCTGGCGTTGCAGCCGCGGTGGCGGCAGCGCGACGGGCTGGCATCCGCCTGATCATGCTCACCGGCGACCAGGCGGAGACGGCGCGCTTCATCGCGCGGGAATTGCGGCTCGTCGATGGGGAGCCGCGCGTCAAGCACGCGAGCGAACTCGCCGGAGCGGACGCGCGCCGGATTGCCGCGGAGACCGACGTGTTCGCGCGCGTCTCGCCCGAGGACAAATATCGAATCGTGGAGGCGCTTCAGGCAAGCGGCGAGATCGTGGCCGTCACGGGCGACGGAGTGAACGATGCGCCCGCGTTGAAGAAGGCGGACGTCGGCATCGCGATGGGCGAACGCGGGACGGATGTCGCGAAGGAGGCCGCGGACATCGTGCTTGCGGACGACAACTTCACCACGATCGTCGCGGCCATCCAAGGGGGCCGCGCCATCTACGCGAACATCGAGAAGTTCGTGCACCTCATGTTCTCGCACAATTTGAGCGAGGTGCTGACGATCTTCGTGGCCATCGTGCTGGGGTGGCCTCTACCGCTGCTGCCGCTGCAAATCCTTTGGCTGAACTTGGTCACGGACGTCTTTCCGGCCTTCGCGCTCGCCCTCGAGCCGCCCGCCCCGCGCATCCTGGAGCAGCCGCCGCGCGCTCCAAACGAGACGCTGCTCTCGCGGCCCTTCGTGGTTTTGATCGCATGGCAGGCTGCGCTGCTCGCGGCGATCACGCTGGTGATTTATTGGGGCGCGCTGCGGCAGTACGGATCCGGAGACGTGGCGCGAACGATCGCGATGATGTCCATGGTCGGCGTGCAGATCGGTCAAACCTTCAATTGCCGGTCGCGCACGCAGTCGATGTTCGAGGGCCTCGCGCAGAGCCCGTACGTGTTCGTAGCCAGCGCGATGGTCGTCCTACTCCAGCTGTTCGCGCTCTGGTTTGATCCGCTCCGCAACCTGCTCGGTCTCGCGCTTCCTCCAGCCGCGGCGTGGCTCGTGTTGGCGCTGACTGTGCCGCTGCCGATCGCGATCGTGGAGGCGCAAAAGGCCATCACTCGTCGGCGGGCGGTCCCCAACCTCGCGTTCGGCGCAGCATGAGCGCTGCCGTGCTCGACGACGAAGCCGTCCGCCTGATCGATGCCTGGTGGCGCGCGGCGAACTACCTCTCCGTCGGCCAGATCTATCTGCTCGATAACCCGCTGCTGCGCGTTCCGCTGCGGCTAGAGCACACCAAGCCGCGTCTGCTCGGCCATTGGGGCACCACGCCCGGTCTCAACTTCATCTACGCGCACCTCAATCGAATCATTAGGCTGCGCGATACGAACTTGCTGTACATCGCAGGGCCCGGCCACGGGGGACCAGGGCTGGTGGCGAACACCTACCTCGAGGGGACCTACAGCGAGGTGTACCCGCACATCTCGCAGAACACCGAGGGGCTGAAGCGCCTCTTCAAGCAGTTCTCGTTTCCGGGGGGCATCCCGAGTCACGTCGCGCCTGAAACTCCAGGCTCGATCCACGAAGGCGGCGAACTCGGCTACGCGTTGGTCCACGCCTACGGCGCCGTCTTCGACAATCCCGATCTGATTGCCGCGTGCGTGATCGGCGACGGCGAAGCCGAGACCGGCCCGCTCGCCGCGAGCTGGCATTCCAACAAGTTCCTGAATCCCGTGCGCGACGGCGCCGTGCTGCCGATCTTGCATCTCAACGGTTACAAGATCGCCAGCCCGACGCTGCTCGCGCGCATTCCAGCCGACGAACTTCATTCCCTAATGGTTGGCTATGGCTATCGGCCCTTCGTCGTAGCGGGGGATGACCCGCCGGTCATGCACCGGCTGATGGCGGCAGCGCTCGACAGCGCGTTCGCTGAGATCCGCGAGATCCAAGAGCACGCTCGCCGGCACGGATTCTCGAAGCGTCCGGCCTGGCCGATGCTCATACTTCGCTCGCCGAAGGGCTGGACGGGACCGAAAGAGGTGGATGGCAAGCCGACGGAGAACTCCTGGCGCTCGCACCAGGTTCCGTTCGCCGAGCTCGCGAAGGAGCCGTCTCACCTGCGCCTCTTGGAGAGCTGGCTGGCGAGCTACAGAGCGGAAGAGCTGTTCGACGACGAAGGCGCCCTGCGGCGCGAGATTGCGGCGCTCGCTCCCGAAGGCCAGCGGCGCATGGGAGCGAATCCGCACGCGAACGGCGGCCTGCTGCTGCGCGACCTCGACATGCCCGACTTTCGCGATTACGCGATCGAGGTCCGCGAGCCCGGCACCACGTTGGCAGAAGCGACGCGTGTAGCGGGCGAACTCCTGCGCGACGTCATCCGGCGCAACCCTGACAACTTCCGGATCGTGGGCCCCGATGAGACGGCTTCGAATCGATTGAACGCCGTCTTCGAGGCGACCTCGCGCGCATTCACCGGCGAGATCCTCGCGACGGACGCTCAGCTCTCGCCCGACGGACGCGTGCTGGAAGTTCTCAGCGAGCACCTCTGTCAGGGCTGGCTCGAGGGTTACCTGCTGACGGGACGCCACGGGTTTTTCTCGTGCTACGAGGCGTTCATTCACATTGTCGACTCGATGTTCAATCAGCACGCGAAATGGCTGAAGACATCGCGCGAGATTCCGTGGCGCCGGCCGATCGCCTCGCTGAACTATCTGCTCACGTCACACGTGTGGCGGCAGGATCACAATGGGTTCAGTCACCAGGATCCGGGCTTCCTCGATCACGTAGTGAACAAGAAGGCGGAGGTCGTTCGCGTTTATCTGCCGCCGGACGCGAACACACTCTTGTCGGTCGTCGCACACTGCCTGCGCAGCCGCGACACCGTGAACGTGATCGTCGCCGGCAAACAGCCAGCCTTGCAGTACCTCGACATGGACGCTGCGATCGCGCACTGCGCGGCCGGAATCGGGATCTGGCATTGGGCGAGCAGCGATCGCGGCGAGCCCGACGTCGTGCTGGCGTGCGCCGGCGATGTCCCGACGCTGGAGACGCTGGCCGCGGCGGCGATTCTGCGCGAGCGCATCCCCGCGCTGCGCGTCCGCGTCGTCAACGTGGTCGATTTGATGACGCTGCAACCTGCCAGCGAGCATCCGCATGGTCTCTCGGATGCAGACTTCGACGCGCTCTTCACCGCCACTGCGCCGATCATCTTCGCGTTCCACGGTTACCCCTGGCTGATCCATCGCCTCAGCTATCGCCGTAACAATCACGGCAACCTTCACGTGCGCGGCTACAAAGAGGAGGGAACCACCACCACGCCTTTCGACATGGCGGTGCTGAACGATCTCGATCGTTTTCATCTCGTGATCGACGTGATCGACCGAGTCTCGGATCTCGCGACCCGCTACGCGCACGTCCGCCGAGAAATGCACGGCCGGCTCGCGGAGCACCACCAGTACATCCGAGAGCACGGCATCGATCTTCCCTCTGTGCGCGACTGGGTGTGGCCGCACGGGAAGCCTCCAGCAGGCAGTTTGTAGAAATTCTCTCGCCGCTCGCGCCGCCCCTTCCGCGCCGCCGCCCGCCCTTCCGGCACGAGGTTTGCAATTCCTCTCACGCGGGCGCTGCGACGGCGAAGTCGGTCGCTACGCCGCCACGAGGAGATCTTGCGCAATGAAGATCCAAGGAGTCGCGCGGACGTGCGTGCTCGCGCTCGGGCTGGGATGTGCGGCGAGTTCGGACGACACGAGCATCGAGCGCCAGGTGGAGCAACGGCTGAGTGCCGAAGAAAATCTCCGGGGGTACCCGATCCGAGTCGTTTCGGTGAATCGAGAGGTGACGCTGTTCGGGCACGTGTCTTCCGCATCTGATCGCTCGCGGGCCGAACACCTCGCGGAGCGCGTGAGGGGCGTTTCGTGGGTACGCAACCGGATCGAGGTGTTGCGTAGGCCGGCGAGTCTCCCGCCCGTCGGGTCTCCGCCGCCGACCGATTCCATCCAGATCCGAAGTGCGCCTGTGCTGGGAGAGTTGGGTCAACCAGGTCGACCGATCTGGGATGTGACGCAGCCCTAACAAGCCCGCGTAGGTCTCGTTCCTACGCCGCAACCGTCACGTTTCGCGGGGTAAGGGGGGCGACCCAGTGCGTTCGCGCTCTGAAGCGGACAGCCTCGGCAGCGTCGAAGTGCCGGCCGACGCTTATTGGGGACCTCAGACCGAACGCGCTCTGCGCTACTTCGCGATCGGCAGCGAGTTCGTGCCGCGCGCGCTGATCCGCGCCTACGGGCTCCTCAAGCAGGCGGCGGCCGAGGCCAACGCGGCGCTCGGAGAACTCCCGAGCGAGCAGGCGGGCCTGATCGCGCGCGCGGCGCAGGAAGTGATCGACGGCGCGCTCGACGCGCACTTCCCACTGCGCGTCTGGCAGAGCGGCTCGGGTACGCAGACCCACATGAACGTGAACGAGGTGATCGCCAACCGCGCGAACGAACTCGCGGGCGGAATGCGCGGGGCCAAGACGCCGGTTCACCCGAACGACCACGTAAACCGCGGGCAGTCCACCAACGACACGTTTCCCTCCGCGATGCACGTGAGCGCGGCGCTCGCGCTTCGCGGCTCGCTCGACCCGGCGCTCGAGACGTTGCTCGCGACGCTCGACCGAAAGGCCGATGACTACCGCGACCTGATCAAGATCGGACGAACGCATCTGCAGGATGCGACTCCCCTCACGCTCGGCCAGGAGATCGGAGGCTGGGCGGCGCAGATCCGCCTCGCGAGAGTGGGGCTCGACGCCGCGCAGCCTGCGCTGTGTCAGCTGGCGATCGGTGGCACCGCGGTCGGCACCGGGCTCAATGCGCACCCGCGCTTCGGGGAAGAGGTCGCGCGGCGACTCGCCGAGCGGACTGGCCTCGCGTTCGTGCCGGCGCCCAACAAGTTTGCGGCGCTCGCGGGCCACGAAGTACTCGCGGCGCTCTCGGCATCGCTCGGCACCCTCGCCGGCGCGTTGTTCAAGGTTGCCAACGACGTGCGCTGGCTCGCCTCGGGCCCGCGCTGCGGACTCGGCGAGCTCCGCATTCCCGCCAACGAGCCGGGCTCCTCGATCATGCCCGGCAAGTCGAACCCGACACAGGCGGAAGCGCTGCTCATGATCTGTCTGCGCGTGTTCGGCAATCACGCGACCGTCAGCATGGCTGCGAGCCAGGGCAACTTCGAGTTGAACGTCTGCAAGCCCCTAATTGCTCACGTCGTGTTGCAGTCGATCGAGCTGCTCGCCGACGGCGCTCGCAGCTTCGAAGCGCATTGCCTGCGCGGGCTCGAGCCAAATCGCGAG
>JANNMC010000141.1:0-10099 GCA_031397435.1 Candidatus Eiseniibacteriota bacterium | reverse complement strand
CGAACTCGCCGCGATCTGCCGCAAGGTGGCGAAGCGGAAGGCCCTGGCGGAGACCCCTCGCCCCGTGCGGCTCACCGAGCGGCGCGTCGAGCAGTTCCTTGGCTCGCCCAAGTATCTCGACAGCCAGATCGAGCGCCGCATCCGGATCGGCGTGGCCACGGGCCTTGCCTGGACCGAGGTGGGCGGCGACGTGCTGAACGTGGAGGTCAGCGTTCTGCCCGGGTCGGGCGTGCTGGTCATGACCGGCAAGTTGGGCGACACGATGAAGGAGTCGGGCCAGGCGGCCCTCTCCTACACGCGCTCGCGTGCCGAGGCCCTGGGTCTCGACAAGAAGTTCTACAAGGAAGTCGACATCCACGTCCACCTGCCCGAAGGCGCCATTCCGAAGGACGGTCCCTCGGCAGGAATCACCATCTGCACCGCGCTCGTCTCGGCCCTCACCGGCGTGCCGACGCGCGAGGAAGTGGCGATGACGGGGGAGATCACGCTCCTCGGCACCGTGCTTCCGATCGGCGGACTGAACGAGAAGGTCGTGGCCGCCACGCGGGCCGGCGTGAAGACGATCATCATTCCGAAGCAGAACGAGAAGGACTTGAAGGAACTCCCGGAGTCCGTTCGACTGGGAGTCACGTTCCGAATGGTCGAGACGATGGACGAGGTGCTGGAGATCGCCCTGAAGCCGGGCGAGCCGCGGCCCATCGTCCCGGCCGAACCGGAAGGGAAGCCGATGCCCACCGCCCACTGAGCGTCCCCCGGCACAATTTTCTGGGAGACGCCGGCGGCAGGGCCCACCGACAGGAGACGCACGAACCATGAAGCGGATGTTGTTCACGCCCGGCCCGACCGAAATTCCGGCGGAAGTCCTGGCGTCGCAGTCGCGCCCCATTCCGCACCACCGCACCGATGAGTACCGCCAGATTTTCCTCGAGCAGACCCGCCTCCTTCAGGAGCATCTCGGCACCACGCAGCCCGTGCTCACGCTCTCGGCCTCCGGGTCGGGCGCCATGGAAGCGGCGCTGGTGAACATTCTCTCGCCCGGCGATGAGATCATCGCGGTGGAGGGCGGCAAGTTCGGCGAACGTTGGGGCAAGATCGCGGAAGCCTACGGAGTCGCCGTCCATCGCGTGAAGGTCGCCTACGGCCGCGTGGCCACGCCCCAGGAAGTCGAGTCGTCCATCGCGGCGCACCCGAATGCGAAGGTAGTATTCGTCACGCACAGCGAGACCTCGACCGGCGCTCTCTTCCCGGTGCACGAGATCGCGAAGGTCGTGCGCGCGAAGGGCCTTCTGACCGTGGTCGACGCCGTCACGTCGTACGGCGTCTACGACCTCTACTTCGACGCCTCGCTCCTGGACGCGGTCGTCTGGGGCTCCCAGAAGGGGATGATGATCCCGCCCGGCCTGGGCTATGTCTGCTACGGGCCGCGCGCCTGGGCGGCTGCCGAGAAAGCCACGCTACCGAAGTTCTACCTCAATCTCACGAAGGCCCGCGCCTCTCTGGAGAAGGGCGACACGCCCTTCACGCCCCGCGATCTCGCTGGTGATCGCGGCGCACGCCGCGGCGTCCATGATGGCCGCGGAGGGAAGGGAAAACGTCTTCCTCCGTCACGAACGGAACGCCGACGCGACGCGTGCGTCGGTGGCGGCGTTGGGCTTGCCGCTCTTCGCCCAGGTGCCGAGCAATGCCGTCACGGCGATCGCGGTTCCCGCAGGGATCGACGGCGGCGCGGTCGTGAAGACGATGGAGAAGCGCTACGGCGTGAAGATCGCGGGCGGGCAGGACTCGCTGAAGGGGAAAATTTTCCGCCTTGGGCACATCGGCTACTACGACATGGGGGACATCCTGCGGCTCGTCGGGGCATTTGAGTCGGCGCTCTCCGATCACGGGCACCGTGTTGAGCCCGGCACCGCCGTTCGCGCCGCGCACGAGAACTTCCGGCGTGCCACCGCGCCGGTCGCGGTCGCGTAGGCGCCCGGCATGGCCATGAAGATTCTCGTCAGCGATTCGATTCCAACGTCGTCGGTCGGCCTCCTGCGCGCCGCGCCGGGCGTGGAGGTCGTCGAGCAGGTGGGCCTCACGGAGGAGCAGCTCCTGCCACTCGTGGCCGACATCGATGCCTGGGTCGTTCGGAGCGCCACGAAGGTCACGCGCCGCCTGATGGAGGCGGCGCCGCGGCTTCGGTGGGTAGGGCGCGCGGGCGCTGGACTCGATACCATCGACGTCACGGCCGCGAAGGAGCGGGGGATCGAGGTCATGAACGTCTCCGGCGCCAATTCCATCGCGGTGGCCGAACTGGTCTTCGGACTCCTCCTTTCCCTCTTCCGGAAACTTCCAGAGGCCGATGCCTCGCTCCGCCGCGGCGAGTGGCTCAAGGCGAAGCTGATGGGCCGCGAACTCCGCGGGAAGACGCTTGGCATCGTCGGAATGGGAAAGATCGGCCGCGAGGTGTCACGGCGTGCGCTGGCCTTCGAGATGCGCTGCGTCGGCTACGACCCGCTGGTGGCCCCCGAGGCCGTTCGCGCGGCGGGCGCGGAGCCGGTGACGCTTGAGGCGCTTCTGGCGCAGGCGGATGTCGTGACGCTCCACCTGCCGGTGACGCCCGAGACGAAGAAGATTTTCGACGCGAAGCGGATCGCCACGATGAAGCGGGGCGCGGTGCTGGTGAATGCCGCCCGCGGCGATCTGGTCGACGAGGCGGCGCTCTTCGAGGCGCTCCAGTCGGGGCAATTGGCGGGCGCGGCGCTCGATGTCTTTGCGGCGGAACCGCCGGGGGCCATCCCGCTTCTCACCCTCCCCAACGTCGTCGCGTCCCCCCACATCGGTGCCTCCACGCGCGAGGCGCAGGAAGCGTGCGGCGACGAGATCGCCCGCATGATTCTCGAGCGGATGGCGGCCGCGGAGGCCGCTCACACGTGAAGTAATTCACAAACTATGCCGTAGTTTTGTGTATTTTCCGGTTGACTCATGACGACCATCGGCCGAAAAATTAGGTATCGCGGAAAGGAGGTGGTCCAGTGCATAAAAACGGACTCAGCGGAGGTGGCGGTAGCTAGTCGCGTCATCGTGCGCTCTAGCCGTGACGGGCCTGGCGAATCCCAACCGTCATCCGGAGGAATCGAGGGGAGGGTCGGTATGACTCTCCCCTCCCTCATTTTCATTCTAGGAGGAAGGTTGAGATGAGCCCGCTAGGCGATCCTGCGAACTGCGCGCGGCTTCTCGGCCTCGCCACCGCCGTTCCCCCCATCATCGCCCGCCAGGAGGACGCCAAGGCACTCCTGGCCTCGCTCCTCGCGTCCGGAACGCCGGGAGAAGACCCTGGTGCCGACTGGAGCCGCTTGCTCCCGGTCTTCGATCACGGCGGTATCGAGACACGCCGTCTCTGCATGCCGCTCGAGTGGTACGCCGCCGACCACACCTTCGGCGAACGAAACGACCGATACCTGGAGCATGCCCTCACCCTCTCCGTGGAAGCGGCGACCCGGGCCCTGGAGCGGGCACGTCTCTCCCCGGGCGATGTCGATCATATTGTCTTTGTCTCCTCCACGGGTGTCGCCACGCCAAGTCTCGACGCTTCGATCGCCAATCGCCTCGGCTTCCGCTCCGACGTGCGGCGAACGCCGATCTGGGGCCTAGGCTGCGCGGGCGGGGCCGTCGGCCTTGCCCGCGCGCGCGACTTCGCGATCGCGGCGCCCGGATCGCGGATACTCCTCGTCGCGGTCGAAATTTGCAGCCTGGCGTTTCAGCGGCGCGAGCGGTCGAAGCGGAATCTCGTGGCCGCGTCACTCTTCGCGGATGGCGCGGCGGCGGCGGTCCTGGTAGACGGACAATCGGCGGGAGGCGGTGGCACGACAGGCGGGGGATCCTCGACGCTGGCGATCGAGGCGAGCGGAAGCACGCTCTGGCCGGATACGCTCGACGTCATGGGGTGGGCGACCGACGGCGACGGTCTTCACGTCGTCTTTTCACGAGACATTCCCGCGATCGTTCGCAACTGGGTCCGGGAGAGTGTCGATTGCTTCCTGGGGCGGCAGGGAACTACCCTCGCGGAGATCGCTCACGTCGTCTCGCATCCCGGAGGCATGAAGGTGCTGGAGGCTTACCAAGAAGCCCTATCGCTACCGGCCGCGGCCTTCCAGCACGCGCGCGACATCCTGCGTGAACGCGGAAACATGTCGTCGCCGACCTGTCTCTTCGTGCTGGAGCGTTTCCTCGAATCACGGACCATCGCGCCGGGCGATCGGGCTCTCCTGACCGCCCTCGGCCCTGGCTTCTCCGCCGAATACGTCCTGATGCGCGGCGTCGCGGCGTAGGGACGAATCGCCGTGCCGATCATCTCCCTTGCCCTGGCGGCGACGCTGGCGCTCCTCGTCGCGAGCCGGGTGCTAGAGCTCCTGCTCTCCTCTCGAAACGAGCGCCGAATGCGCTCGAGAGGCGGGTACGAGGCGCCTGGCGGACCCTTTCCTCTCTTCGTCGCACTCCACGTCGCCTTCCCCCTGGGCCTCCTGGCCGAAGTCGCGGTGGCGGGGGCGCGTCCTGGGGCGCTCTGGCCGCTCTGGCTCGCGCTTGGGGTTCTGGGGGAGGGGCTGCGGCTTTCTGCCATGTACGCGCTGGGCGACCGATGGAGCGCTCGCGTCTTCGTGGTGCACGGGGAGCCGCGCGTGCGTCGCGGGCTCTATCGAGTTTTCGCCCACCCCAACTACCTCGGCGTCGTCCTGGAATTGGCCGCGCTCCCGCTTCTCTTCGGCGCGTGGCGCACGGCGCTCGTGGCTTCCCTCGCGAACGGGCTCATTCTTAGCATTAGAGTCCGCGCCGAGAACCGAGCGCTCCTCGCCGCGGAACGCGCTTCGATTGACCCGGGCCGCCGATCCGAATAGTCTCACCCCATGCTCGCCGCCATCGATCTGGAAGGGGTTCTCGCTCCCGAGATCTGGCCCTACCTGGGGGAGCACTTCGGCATTCCCGAACTTCACCTCACGACGCGCGACACCGCCGATTTCGATGAACTGATGAAACAGCGTGTCGACTCCATGAACCGCGCGGGTCTCACGCTCGCGGAGGTGCAGCGGGTGGCGTACGAAGTACATCCTTTCCTGGGCGCGCCCGAGTTCCTGAAGCGAATCCGGCAGCACTGCCAGGTGATGATCATCTCCGATACGTTTCACGAGTTCGCCACGCCGATGATCGAGCGGCTGGGAGGCGTGAACCTCTTCGCCAACAAATTCCAGACCGACGCAGCCGGCCGCATCGTCGGCTGGGAACTGAGGATTCGCGGGCGGAAAGCGATGGTGGTCGAGGGGATGAAGCAGGCGGGCTTCAAGGTGATCGGAATGGGCGACAGCCTCAACGACCTCACTCTTCTCCAGTCCGCCGACTACCCGATCCTCTACCGGCCGGTCCAGACGCTACGCGATCATCTTCCCGACGCGGTCGTGGTGCATGGGCTGGACGAGGCGCTAGCTGCCTTCATGGATGTCTTTCGCCGCCACGAACAACCGAGCTAACCGTCATTCTTACAGTGGGTTGCGGTGGGCCGCACGAGGGTGGCGTAGCGAGCGCCCGATTGACGAACGGCGTCCCCGCCTGATAGTGTTGCTCTGCTGATCCTGAACTTTCGCCGCGCGGCGCCAGCCACGCGGTTTTCGTTTGGAGGTGGTGCTGCTCATGTCCTGCCGTGTCGTTGTGGGTGCCCAGTGGGGCGACGAGGGGAAGGGTAAGATCGTCGACCTCATGAGCGAGGAGGCCGACATTGTCGTCCGCTATCAAGGCGGACCGAATGCCGGCCACACCGTCTGTTTCAATGGCCAGACGTTCATTCTGCACCTGATTCCTTCCGGGATCCTCCGCCCGAACACGCTCTGCTACATCGGCAACGGCGTGGTCCTCGATCCGGCGGCGCTCCGCGCCGAACGCGAACGGGTGGAGAAGGGCGGGATCGACGTCAACGGCCGCCTCTTCGTCTCCGGATCGACGCACGTGATCCTCCCCGATCACAAGGTGATCGAGAAGCATGCGGAGGCGACGGGAAAAGCGATCGGGACGACAGGCCGCGGCATCGGGCCGGCGTACACCGACAAGGCGGGCCGCGTCGGGATGCGCGTCGTCGACCTGCTCGACCCGGTGATTCGGGAAGAGCGGATTCGGGCGCTTCGCGATCGCACGCTTCGCCTCGTCGGAGATGACGCTCCCGTGGCGCCGCTTCATGACGTCCTAACTGCCGCCGCACGTGACGCCGAGATGCTCCGGCCGCTCGTGGTGAACGTGTCGCTGGAGGTGAACAACGCGCTCCGTGCCGGAAAGCGCGTGCTCCTGGAAGGCGCTCAGGGTTCTCATCTCGACATCGATCATGGCACGTACCCCTACGTCACATCGTCCAGCGCGACGGCGGGCGGAGCGTGTACCGGCGCTGGCGTCGGGCCGACCAACATCCAGGAAGTGATCGGCGTCGCGAAGGCGTACGCCACGCGTGTCGGCAACGGGCCGTTCCCGTCGGAACTCTCCGGTGAACTTGCCGAGCGTCTCCGCGAGGAGGGCCGCGAGTACGGCGCCACGACCGGCCGTCCACGCCGCTGCGGCTGGTTCGACGTCGTCGCCATCCGGCACGCGGCCCGCGTGAACGGGCTCACGTCGCTCATCATCACGAAACTCGACGTCCTCGACTCGCTGGCCGAGGTGAGTTGCGTCGTCGCCTACGAGATCCACGGGCGGCGCGTGACGGAGATGCCCGAGTCGCTGGCGGAACTCGACGCCATCACGCCGGTGCACGAAACGTTCGCGGGGTGGAAGAAGCCGACGACCGGCGCGCGTCACTGGGAAGACCTTCCGCCCGAGGCGCGGCGCTATCTGGACCGGCTGGAAGAGCTGGCCGGAGTGCCGATCCGGCTCATTTCGGTGGGGTCGGGGCGCGACGAAAACGTGGAGCGATCGGCCTCACGACGCGAAAGCCCCGCCGTGGGGCGGTAGACACGGAAAGGGCTTCGACCGGCGAAACTCCCAAGACCGGGCGCGCGTAGTTCCCGCGACGCCCGGTCTTCTTTTTTCCCCGATTCGAGGAGGAATCGATGCTCTCCGTCCGCGCCCTCATCAAGGTCTATCCCGGTCCTGTCACCGCGCTGAACGGGATCGATCTCGACGTCGCGCCCGGGATGTACGGACTCCTTGGCCCGAACGGGGCCGGGAAGTCGACCTTCATGAAGATCCTGGCCGGCCTGCTGGAACCGACCTCCGGCACGGTGACGCTCGACGGAGAGAGCATCGTTGAGAATCCCGAGCGACTCTGGCCGCGGCTCGGATACCTGCCCCAGGAATTTGGCTTCTACCCCCACCTGAGCGGCGAGGCGATGCTCTCTCATCTCCTCGAGCTGAAGGGGGTCGATGCGCCGGGAGGGAGGCGGAAGCTCGTGGCCGATCTGCTGGAGCGTGTGAACCTCACGTTCGCCGCCAAGCGCTCGGTGAAGGGCTACTCCGGCGGCATGCGCCAGCGACTCGGGGTCGCGCAGGCGATCGCCGGGAATCCTCGACTCATCATCGTCGATGAGCCGACCGCGGGGCTCGATCCGGAGGAGCGGCTTCGCTTCTATCAGCTTCTCTCCGAGCTGGCCGCGGACCGCATCGTGCTCCTATCCACGCATATCGTGGAGGACGTCGCGGTCCTCTGCTCTCGGTTCGCCGTCATCCGATCGGGACGGCTCCTCGCCGTCACCACGCCGGCCGAAGCGCGGCGCTCCATCGACGGCGCCATCTACGAGGGGACGGTCGCGTTCGGCGATCTGCCGGCGCTCCGAGCGACGCGGACCGTCACGCAGGTGCTCCTCGTGGAAGGGGAGCATCGTGCTCGGATCTACGCCCCGGCAGGGTCGCCCCCCGCGGGCTTCCGGCCGATCGCCGTGACGTTGGAGGATGCCTATCTCGTTCTCATGCGGAGAGGCGCCTCCGCCGAACGTAATGGAGTTCCCTCCCCGTTGGAGGCGCGAGCGTGAACTTCCGCCGCTTTGGCGCCACGTTCGGCGTCGAGTTCCGCCACTCCTTCCAGCGCCCGCTCTACATCATGCTGGCGATGATCATCGTCTTCACCGCCTACGGCCTCTCGAGCGGAGGAATGCAGATCAGCTCCGGCGACAGCCAGGTGGGAGGGACGAAGGCGTGGATCACGTCCGAATTCGCGCAGACGCAGACGATGACCTACCTCACGCTGCTCTTCTACGCCTTCTTCCTCGCGGCCTCGGCGGGGCTCACGCTCATCCGCGATCGGGAGACGAAGGTCGACGCGATTCTCCACGCCACGCCGCTCACGCCCGGCGAGTACGTCTGGGGCCGGTACCTGGCGGTGATCGCCGGGTTTGTGGTGCTTCTTCTGCTCCAGGCGCTCACGAGCGCCTTATTCAACCACGTCGTGCCGAACGGGAGCGCGAACGAGATTCGCGGACCCTTCGCCTGGGGGAACTACCTCAGGCCGGTACTCTTCGTCGGACTCCCGTTCTTCCTCTTCTTCGCCGGTATTTCGATCTTTGTCGGAGAGAAGAGCCGGAATCCGGTCCTGGTGTTCGTCCTCCCGGTGGCGGCGCTGCTCGTCTGCGGCTTCTTCCTCTGGACCTGGGCGCCGTCGTGGCTGGACGTGAGGGTGAACAAGATTCTCCAACTGGTCGAGCCGAGCGGCTACCGGTGGCTGAACGAGACACACCTGAAGGTGGATCGCGGGGTGGAGTTTTACAACACCGCCCGCGTCCCCTACGACGCCCTCTTCTGGATGAATCGTGCCTGGATGCTCCTCTTGGGTCTGGGTGCCGTGTTCCTCACGCAGCGTGCCGTCGCGGCCTCGCTGGCGGGAGAGGCCGTGGGACGCTCGCGGAGGGGAGCGCCCGCGAACGCCGTCGGCGCTCCCGTGGAGGCAACGCTTGCCGACCTTCACATGCGGACGTCACCAGTGGGATTCCTGGGCGCGGTGCGAGCCGTGGCATCGATCGAACTGAAGGAGCTCTTCCGCCAGCCGGGGCTCTACATCTTCGCCCCGCTCATCCTGATCCAGGCCCTGGGGAACGCCCTTCTCGCATTCGGCGCCTTCGACACGCCGATTCTCCTCACGCCCGGAATCACGGCAGTGGCGGTGGCGAATCAGATCTCGGCGCTGGTCTGCCTTCTGCTCCTCTTCTACACGGTGGAGTCGCTGGAGCGGGAGCGGACCACGGGCCTGGCACCGCTTCTCTATGCCACACCCGTTCGAACCGCCGCCTATCTCTTCGGGAAGGCGCTGGCGAATAGCTTCGTGGCCGCGACCATTCTCTTCGCCTCGCTGGTGGCCTGCGTCATCGCCCTGCTCGTTCAGGGGACCGTGCCGTTTTCGATCGTTCCCTACATTCTCCTCTGGGGATGCCTGCTGGTACCCACGTTTCTCCTCTGGACGTCGTTCGTCACGGCCGTATATGGGATCTTTGGGAATCGCTACGCCGCCTACGCGGTCGGCTTTGGAGTATTCGCCCTCACGGGGTATCGCGCCATCACCGGAAAGATCAGCTGGGCGGCGAACTGGCCGCTCTGGGGCGTCATGCGATGGAGCGACCTCGGCTTCTATGAGACAGATCGCGCCGCCTTGGTCCTGAATCGCGTCATGGTCCTCGGGGCGGCGGTCTTCTTCACGGCGCTGGCGGTCCGCCTCTTCGGGCGTCGGGAGCGGGATGGCGTTCGCCTCCTCCATCGCCTCGAACCTGCCCCGCTGTTCCGGACCGTGCTGGGACTCCTTCCGGCGGCTATCGTGCCTCTCACCTGCTGCGCCGCGCTGGCATTCATGGTGAGCCAGGGAATGGAGGGTGGTGCCGCCAAGAAGCTCCGGAAGGACTACTGGGCCAAGAATCTGAAGACCTGGCTCGGCGCGCCGCTACCAGATATCGCGCGCGCCGACATTCGCCTCGACTTGAAGCCGGCGGACAAGTGGATCTCCAGCAAGGGAACGCTGACCCTGGTGAATGCCCTCGACACGACGCTGACCCAGATTCCGCTGACCGGGGGGCTCCACTGGGAGAAGCTCACCTGGACCCTGAACGGGAAGCCCTACAAGCCCGACGATCGCCTTCGGCTCTACGTTTTCACGCCTCCGGCGCCCCTGGCC
>JANNMC010000140.1:0-11435 GCA_031397435.1 Candidatus Eiseniibacteriota bacterium | reverse complement strand
TCGTCGAGCGTCCGCATCAGGGCGCCGTGCACGTCGAACACGCGCACGCGCACGCGGCCAGGGCGCGCGTTGGTGTATGAAATCGAAGCCTCGCCCTGCGCGGGATTTCGCGAAACGAGGCGCGCCGCGATCGTTCCCCGGGCCGCCGTCTGGCCGCCGAGGGGAGTACGGGCCCGGAGGGCGGCTTCGATCTGGATGAGCCCCGCGGCATACTCGATGTCGGTGCCCGGCAACCGATCCGGAGGCCGGACCGCCGTGTCGCGAAGGGTCTGCTCGATGGCGCCCTGCGACGTCGCGCCCCTCGACATGAGAAGCGCCACCGCGCCCGTCACGTGCGGCGCCGCGCCGGAGGTGCCGAAGAAGGGAAAGCAGCCGAAGGAGTCGGGCTTTGCCAGGGAGCCCTCGGAGCGGTGCGGCTTGATGGAGAGGGCGAAGACGGCATCCTGCACATGATCGCCATTTAGATCCTGGAAATCACCGCCCGGCGCCATGAGGTCGAGGTTTCGCCCGTACGAAGAATAGGAAGCCCGCCGGCCATCGGGGTCGGTGGCGCCGACCGCGATCACGCCGGGGTAACCGGCCGGGAGGCTGACTTCCGGCGCGTCGAAGTTCCCCGCGGAGGCGACCAGGATGACGCCGCGGCGCTGCGCGTAGCTCACCGCCTCGCGCAGCGGCCGGAACATCTCGTTGATCTGCGGCTGCGTGTAGCCGAGGAAGTGAAAGATGCCCATCGGTGGAAAACCAAGCGAGAGGTTTGCAATCTGGGCGCCGTGATCGGCCGCGAACCGGATGCCGCCCGTGATGAACGACATATCGGAGTCGTTCTGGAAGTCGATCACCTTGATCGGCATGAGCGTCACGCCGAAGGCGATGCCCGCGCTTCCGGCGATGTTGTTCGGGGCGCCGGCGACGATGGTGGCGACCGTGGTGCCATGTCCGCTGTCGTCATTCGCGTGGGGGTCGTCGTGGATGAAGTCCCAGCCTGGGACGAACGGTCCCGGCAGGTCGGGCGAGCGCCGGTACATCGTCGTTCCGGGCCAGATGCCCGCCAGTTCGTAGTCGGGAATCGCGCGATCCTCGTGGGCGACTCCGGTGTCGATGATGGCCACCACGATGCTCGGGTCGCCCGTTTGGAGATCCCACGCGTCGTAGGCCTGCACGCTCCGGAGATTCCAGGCGAGGTCCATGGTCGTGGACGTGATCAGGGAGTCGTTCGGCGTGAAGAAGGCGCGCGCGCGAAGATTCGGAATCGCGTACTCGACGTCGGGGCGCTTCCGGAACCGGGCCGCCGCTTCTTCGACCGTGTCGCCGGCGCGAAGCCGTAGCTTCACAAGTCCCGTCGGCGAGACCTCGCGCAGCAGTTCCGCTCCTTCCTCCCGGGCCAGACGCGCGTGGTCGGATTTCGCGGTCGCCGCGCGGAACTGCACCAGGAGCTCTCCGGGCACGAAGAGTGGCTCGACGGCCTGCGGCGCGGAGGCCGCCTGGGCCGTGGAGCCGCGGAGGGCGCTGCTCGAGACGAGAAGGGCCACGAGCGAAAGTGCGAGGAGAACGAGGGTATGGCGGCGACGCCGCGACGGCACGAGGTTGCAGGTCATCGAAACTCCGATCCGGTCCGTTCCGTTTGGGTTCGACCCTAAGTTTACCACAGCGGAGGGGTAATCCGGGGCCCTCCCGGGGCGCTTCCCAGCCTGGGCGCGTCAGACGATCCGAACCCCCGAGTCCCGATCGAAGAAGAGAGCGTGGGCGGGATCGAGCGTGACACCGATCGACGCCCCGGCCTCCGGTGGAATCGAGGCCGGGGCGACGCGCGAGATCATCGAGCCCCAGGCCCCGCGCAGGTGGACAAGGGTCTCGCCGCCAAGGCGTTCGACGCGCTCCACGGCCGCCTGGCAGGAGGCGCCGGTCGGGGCAAGGGAGACGTGCTCCGGACGAACGCCGAGCGAAACCGCACGGGTCGCGGGCGGCGCGCCGGCCGCCGTCAGGGCCGATCGCCCCGCGAGGGTCAGATGAAACCCAGGCGCGTGAAACGTCATACCCCCCGCTTCCGCGCGCAGTTCCCCCTCCACCACGTTCATCGCCGGCTCTCCCACGAAGCGTCCCACGAAGAGATCGCTCGGCTCGCGGTAGATCGCCTCGGGGGTGGCCACTTGCATGAGCTTCCCGGCGCGGAGCACCGCCACGCGGTCGCCGAGCGAGAGCGCCTCCTTCTGGTCGTGCGTCACGTAGACCGACGTAGTGCGCGTATGGGCGTGAAGGCGTGCCAGCTCCTCGCGCAGTTCCTGGCGGAGTTGCGCGTCGAGGGAGGAGAGCGGCTCATCGAAGAGAAAGATCTTGGGGCGCCGCACCAGGGCCCGGCCCAGCGCCACGCGCTGACGCTCGCCACCGGAGAGTTCGCGCGGTTTCTTCGTGAGATATCGCGTCAGTCCTAGCATCTCCGCCGCCTCCGCCACGCGCCGGCCGATCTCTTCCTCCGGAGTGCGGCGGGCGCGAAGCCCCAGGCTCATGTTCTCCGCCACCGTCATGTGGGGGTAGAGCGCCAAGCCCTGAAAGACCATCGCCACGTCACGGTCCTTGGGTTCGGCGTCGGTGACGTCCCGCCCGTCGAGAAGAACCGCGCCGGAGGTCGGCGTCTCCAGACCCGCGATCATGCGGAGTAGCGACGACTTTCCGCAGCCGGAGGGGCCGAGGAGCGCCAGGAACGCGCCCTCGGGAAGATCGAGCGAGATCCCGTCGACGGCGCGCGTGCCGTTTGGATAGGTGAGCGTGAGATCGCGGAGCGAGAGGGAAGCCATCGCCCCCTAGTTCTTCTTCCGGAGGAAAATGGCGGCGATCATCGAGACGAGGAGCCCGGTCACGTCGGTCCCGATGAGGCCCGCCATCGAGTTCTGAAGGGGGTCGTACATCGACTCGTTCTGCTTCATCACGACCGCGATCTCCTCGGTCGTCTTCCCGGCCTTCGTGAGAATCTCCGTCCCCGCGACGCGCAGTTCATCGAAGTAGGCGGGGAAGACGGCCGTGGTCAGGATGTACGAACCGATGAAGATGATGCCGCCGGCGATGGCCGAGATCACGACCCCGTTCACCACCTGCTTTGCGTAGCTCGCCTCGGCGGCGGTCCGCTTCAGCGCCATCACGATGACCGTTATCTGCATCGGGATCACAAGAAAGAAGACCATCATCAACGCCGGGTCCTTGTGCCACCCGGCCGCGATGACCACGGCGGTCCAGATTTCGACGAGAATTCCGAGGATGATGCCGGCCCTGATGGCGGTGCCCATGGTCCCCCCTGGATTGGTGCCCGGTTCTTCAATGCTCCAGCCGCCACGCTGCGGCGTACGGGCAGGGTAGAAGCTGGGAGTCCGCGTGACAATCCGTTTGCGTCGTCCGCTACTCCTTCAAGGCCCTCTCGATCCGCTGGTCCGGGACGAGCCACATGATGGCGACCACGATGTAGAGCGCGCAGGAGACCCACGGCGCCACGAACGCCGCGGCGACGGCCACAATGTAGATGGCGATCGAGAGCTTTCCCTTGAAGTCGCTGCCCAGCGCGACGTGCAGCGCGGAGCCCGTCCCGTGATGCGTTACGAGCGTCCTGGCAAGGATGAAGTAAGCGCAGCCCGCGGCGAGGAGCACCACGCCATAGGCCGCGACCGGCCAGGTAGAGGTGTAGTGCTCGCCCATCCAGTGCGTGACCACCGGAATGATCGAGAGCCAGAAGAGCAGGTGCAGGTTCGCCCAGAGAATGCGGCCGTTCACCTGTTTCACCGCCTGGAACATATGATGGTGGTTGTTCCAGTAGATGCCGAGAAAGACAAAGCTGAGGAGATAGGCCAGCGCGACCGGCAGGAGCGGCCGGAGCGCCTGTAGGTCCGCGCCCTGCGGCACCTTCAACTCCAACACCATGATGGTGATGATGATGGCGATCACGCCATCGCTGAACGCCTCGAGACGCCCCTTTGTCATCGGGTCAGGGCCGAACGGAGTCGGCGAGGGCCGTCAGATGCCGGAATCGCCATGCGCCATCCTTCCCCTGTTCCACCGCGGCGGCGAAGCGGCCGTACCGTGTCTTCGCGACGCCACCCTCGGTGAAGTCCTCTTCGAAGAAGCCGCTCTGAAAGGCGAGCATGCCGACGGCGTTCATGTCCCTGTGATCGATTCGAAGGGCCGTGGCGTCGACGCCCGAGTAGAGGGTGCCGAGACATTCCTCGATCTCGGCGCGCCCCTTCTTCATCGGCACGCCGGAGATGGCCAGCGTCGCCTCGTCGGTGAAGAGAAGTCCGAATCCCCCGGCGTCGCGCGCGTCGCCGGAGAAGGCGTATCGCGTCCATAGCGTGTCGAGCGAGGCTTTCACCGCGAGCATCCGCGTGGGGGAAGAGGTCGACTCCGTCGAGCAGGCGGGCACGAGCGCGAGGAGGAAGAGGGCGATGAAGAAGGAGCGCATGATCGATGCCTCGTTTCGTGTTCCGGTGTGGTGCGGTGCCGCGAATTCCGCGCGGGTCTTGTCTCGGGCGGTCACGAAATTACCACCGCCATCGCGAGCCCATCCCATCCCTTCGCGCCGACCAACTGGAGCGCCGTCGCGCTCACGCGCGGCTCGGCGGCCATCATCTCCAGAACGCGCCGGGTCCCCTCGATCGTCGCATCGCCGCTGCCCGCGTCGAGCACGGAGCCGTCGCGAACGACATTGTCGACGAGGATCAGGCTGCCGGGACGGGTCAGTTTCAGCGCCCAGGTGAAGTAGTCGGGGTTGCTCGGCTTGTCGGCATCGATGAAGACGAGATCGAAAGGTCCAAGGCCCTCGGCCGCCAGTCTTGGCAACGTATCGAGCGCGCGGCCCAGGCGAACGTCGACCCGGTCGGCGAGCCCGGCGGCGGCGATGTTCGCCCGTGCGACCTCGGCGTGCTTGGGGTCGAACTCCAGCGTGACGAGGCGGCCTCCGCTCGGCAGGGCCCGCGCGAGCCAGATGGCGCTGTAGCCGCCCAGCGTTCCCACTTCCAGAATCGTGCGCGCCTTCTGAAGCCGCGCCAGGATGTGGAGAAACTTCCCCTGCGTCGGTGAGACCTGGATTTCCGGAAGCCCCGCGGCCGTGCTGCCGGCGAGGGTCGCCTGAAGCGCCGCGTCGTGCGGTGCGAAGAGATCGGAGAGATAGTGATCGACGTCGGCGTGCGTGGCAGTGGTCATGACTCCTCGATGGATGGGGCGGGACGACGCTCTCGTGATTGCCACGAATCTACTTGGCCGGCTCGAATAACTCGATCGGATTTCCGGAGGGGTCCTCGCAGAGCACCTGACGACCGCCCGGCCCCTTGATCGGCTCGGACCGGAAGCGCCCCCCTTTGGCTTTCAAATCGTTCATCGCGGCATCGATGTCGGCCACCTCCACGACGAACCGATTCCATCCTCCGGGCGTCGGCTGGGAGCCGTCGGGAAGCGGCTTCGACGCCGACGTGCCCGGGCCGCTGATCCAGAGGTCGAGATCGCCTTTCCGGATGATCGCGAACGGTGGCCCCCAGCGGTCGGCCAGATCGAAGCCGAGAACGGCGTAGAACGCGATCGACGCGTCGACATCGGTGACGAGATAGCGAACGATGGCCATGGTTCCTCCGGGCTTTGTCTATCTTGCTTTGAGCGGGGGTCCGGCGCGCAGGCGGCTCCGCGTCTCTTTCCAGCGTTCAACGGTGATGGCCCACCGCTCGTGGTCTCTCCACCGGCCGCCGATCTTCAAGTATCGCTCCGAGTAGCCTTCCTTCCGGAATCCGAGACGTTTTACCAGCGCGAGTGAGGCCTTGTTGCCCGGCTGGATGTTCGCCTCGAGGCGATGGAGTCGGAGCTTCCGAAAGACCATGTTCACGACCGCGGCGAGGCCGGCCGTCATGTAGCCGCGTCCCTCATGCGGCGCGAACGCGTAGTACCCCAGGTAGGCGCTCCGGAACGGTCCTCTGACGATCTGGCTGACGTTGACGACGCCGACCAGCTCCTTGGATGCGGAGAGGATGAAATAGGCGGCGTCCGATCCGCGGTGGAAGGCCGCCAGATACCGGCGAAACCGTGCCGCCGTCGTGGGTGGAGAAGACCAGGGACGGTGAAGCCGGCGGCTCCGCCGTGCCGCTTCCAGGAAGGCCGTCTCGTGGCGCGCCGTTCCCGGCACCAGTCGAACCCTTGGGGGCGCGACCGCCCGCGTGGCTCGGTCAGACATCGATGGAGAATCCAACCAAGTCGCTCCGCAATCGCGCGCCCAGCTTCTCCCAGAAGGCTCTCGCCCCTTCGTTGTCTTCCTGGACCAGGAGCAGGCAGCGCACGATTCCCGCCGCCTTCAGTCCCGCGAGGCAGCG
Source organism: Candidatus Eiseniibacteriota bacterium (assembly GCA_031397435.1). Taxonomy (GTDB): domain Bacteria; phylum Eisenbacteria; class RBG-16-71-46; order SZUA-252; family SZUA-252; genus SZUA-252. Next base: position 5,103 of record JANNMC010000140.1, on the reverse strand, counting down.
GCGCACCATGTCCTTGGCGAGTCCCTGATTTCTGTAGTCGGGCGCCACGGCCAGTCGATACATGTAGCCGCGCCGGCCATCGTGACCGCAGAGAACCGAGGCCACGATCGCGCCCATGTCCACGGCGACCAGCGAGAGCCCGGGATTGCGGTCCAGGAAGTGGGTTACCGCTTCGCGACTATCGCCCGGCCCAACTCCCAGCCCTTCCGTCGAAGCCCAGAGCTTCCGGACTTCTTCGAAGTCGGCCCCCTGGAATGCACGAACCTTCATGGGATCTCCCTTCTCAGGATTTGGAGCGCGCGGCCGCCCGGCGAAGGACGGCGGGATCGGAGACGACGGCCCCGCCGCGCACCGTCGCGCCAAGGACGAGTCCTGCGCTCACCAGCACGATGTTCTTGATGATGTACTGCCCCTCCAGCGTCGGAGCGTAAGGAACGCGCGTGAAGACCTCTCCGGGGAAGAAGACGATCGGGGTCATCGTGCCGACCATCTGGAGCAGGAGCAGGAGCAACGTCACCCGCATGAAGAGCCCGAAGATGAGACCGAGACCCACCACGCACTCCCAGGTCGCGAGAAGAAGGATCGACACGTCCGGTGGAATCGCGCCGAAGGTGAGGATGCCGATCGTTCGCGTCGCCAGCTCCTGCGCGGGGCTCAGGCCGGGGAAGAATTTCAATACCCCGAACCAGAAGAAGACGATCCCGAGGCTGATACGCAGGAGCGGAACCCCGATGCGAGCCATGACATTTGTGACGCGCGCGTCGAGGGGATCGAACCACGCGGGGAGTTTGATCATGGGAGAAAGTGCTTCGACTCGAGTAGCGCGCGGAGCTTGGCGGAGTCGACGCGGAACTCGTCCGGATCGTACTTCGCCGTGCTCGTGTAGAACTGCGCGAGCGAGGTGATGCCGAGCGCCTCGATCTTCGCCTTCAGTTCCGGATAGGCCATGTAGCGCGCCCAGCCGCGCACCTCGCGCTGCTGGTAGATCGCGTCCAGTTCCGCATCCGTCGGCCTGCGATACGTCTCATCGTGCAGGAAGGCGTCGAGCGGCAGCCGATCGCGCTTCGGCGGATCTTCGTTTGGGTAACCGACGACGATCGTCGTGACCGGAAGGCAGGTGTCGGGAAGATCCAGCATGGCCGCGATCTCTCCCATGGAGTGGAGCGTCGTGCCCATGTAGCAGATCCCCAGCCCCCGCGCCTCGAAGCCGAGGCAGGCATTCTGCGCCACGATCATCGCGTCGAAGGCGGCGACGTGATAGCCGATCAGGTTGTTGAAGTTGTCGCGCGCGCCGCGCCGGCGGAGCCACTCCCGCGTGCGAAACCAGTCGGCACAAAAGGTCACCACCAGTGGCGCCTCCAGCACCATCTCCTGCTCGAAGTGGAGTTTGTAGAGCTTCCGCTTCCGCTCGGGGTCGCGCGTCAGCACGATCGAGATGCTGTTCAGGTTGCCGGACGAAGAGGCGCCGGCGATCGCCTCACCGCAAACTTCCTGCACGAGCGCGGGGTCGATGGAGTCCGGCTTGTAGCTGCGGATGGAGCGGTGGTGGTTGAGAAGCGGCGAGAGTTCGGTTGTCGAGGGCAAGAGCCAGTTCTCCTAGGAAGTGGGCGGAGGCGAACGGCGCCCGCGCCATAGAAGCACTACAGGAAGCGCGAACGCCATGCTCCCCACGAGCGAGAGGAAGAGGAACCAGGCCCACGAGAGCCGGCTGACCCTCCACTTGCCGAGGAGATAGGCCAGCGCGGCCAGCATGAGGAGCGCCTCCACCAGAAACGCGAGCGAGATCGGGTTCGTGAGAGCCGCCTTCAGGCTTCCCGGCTGGGCGATGAGCCCGTAGAAGAAGGCGCCGTTCACCGCGACGAAGCCGAAGACGGCAAGCGCCGCGAGCCAGAATCGTTCGGTGCGGGAGTAGTTGATAGGGGACATCCGAGTTCTCCTCTCGATCAAAGCCCCGGCGCCCCGCTGCCTCCGACGATCAGGCAGTCAGGGTTTCGACTGGAGACCGATCTTTGCCTTCCCGACCCAGTCAGGAGCCGAGGCGATCGCCTGGCGCAGAATGAGATTCAATTGTCCGGTGTGGTGCTGCACATGGCGCAGGTTGTAGAGGTGCAATTCCAGTACGGTCATGTCGCGCCGCTCGAACCGGCAGGGAAGTGCCGCTTTCTCGTCGGTCAGCGCGGAGAGCATGACAAGACACTTCTCCCGGCCATGCGCCAGGTACGCGAGCAGCTCGGCCTTCGAGTAGACGCGATCGGGAAGCACTCCCTCTGGATCGAGTTCGCTCAGCGTGAACGGTGCGGGTGGCGCGAACCCGTCCGAGGAATCGGAGAGGTAGTAATCGAGAAAGAAGAGCGTGTGATAGGCGACGTACCAGAACTCCGGCTGCTTCGCCCTGTCGCGCCAGACCTCGTTCGGCGCGGCACGCATGGCGTTCTCGAGCATGTCGATCGCTGCCCCAAACTGACTCCAGACGATGGCGTTCACTCGCCGCTCCAGGCCGCGTTCTGCAAGACGATGCGGTAGCCGTCCGGGTCCTCGAACGTACGACCCCGACTCTCCCAGTAGGGATTGAAGGAAGCCACCGGCTTGAAGCCGGCCGCAAGCATGTTCTGGCACGAGCTCTGCCACTCGGTATTGTCGGGCAGATAGAGGACCAGGAGGTCTTCCGGCGTGGGCGTCGGCAGAACTCGGTCCGTCGCGGAGATGGTGAATTCCAAGTGGTAGCTCGAACCGGTTCTGCCGAGCATGACGCCATCGAATCCGTCGTGGTCGGCAAATTCGCCGAGGAGGAGGAGTCCGAGGCCACGGCAGTACATGTCCTTCGCGCGAGCTAGATCACGTACAGGGCGGGCGATGCGAAGATGCGGCTGCATGCGTATTCGTCCCCGGACAATCTGGATCGGAGTGCGAGTGCGGAGCTGAGAATCGAAACGCGCCACCCTCAGTATGCCCAGGGAAGTGCGCACCGGACAAGCGAATCGGCCGAAATGCACCCGATGTTCACCCGACCCCTTGACAACTGCACAAATGTGCACTATCTTCTCAAGCATGAACAAGAAGCCGAAGCCAACCAGGGGCCTCAAGGCCCGACCGAAGCCCGCAACGCGGCCCGCTCCGACCCTCGCGGCCATCACCGACCCGGGTCCGGACCGTGAGGAGGCGATTCTCCAGTACATCGCGGCGTCGCTCCACAAGAGCGGCCGCCCGCCTACGCTTCGGGAAATCGGCGCGGCTTTCGGCATCGCTTCTACCAATGGCGTGCGCTACTACCTCGATCGCCTGGAGCAGGCGGGTAAAATCCGCCGAGACCGTTGGACCTCGCGTGGCATCGAGCTCCAGGCGATCGAGGGGCGTTCGCTCGCATCGGCGTCACGCACGACACCGTCCCGCGGGCGTGAGGACGTGCCCGGTCCTCGCCCCCCACTCTCCCGCGCCGGCGCGAAGCGGCCCGAGCGCGACTATCTGGAGATCCCCCTGATCGGCCGTGTGGCCGCGGGGGCGCCGATCCTGGCCGAGGAGCACGTCGAGGACACCTTCGTCATCGACAGCACCATGGCTCGGGGTGGGAAGCACTTCGCGCTCCGCGTGCGCGGAGACAGCATGAAGAACGCCGGGATCTTCAACGGCGACGTCGTCATCGTCCGCCACGACACGACCGTGAAGAGCGGCGATATCGCGGTGGTGGTGATCGGTGACGAGGCGACGGTGAAGCGCTACTTCCCGCGCAAAGACAACCTCCTGCTCTTCCCGGAGAACGACGACTACCAACCGATCGAGGTCCGGCCCTCGGATCCCGATGTGCGCGTGGCGGGGAAGGTGGTTGGAGTATTCCGGAGGCTCGACGGATGATTCATGCGTATTCGTTCCCTACAGCAGACAGCGGGTATTTCATGATCGAGTCGATCCACGATCCCATCGAAGTCATCACCGTCTTCGCCGGCGGCGTCATGAAGCCGATCCGATTTCGCTGGAAGCAGAAGACGGTGAAGATCGCCAAGGTGACCGGCGACTGGGTCCGTCACGAGGGGCAGAACAAGATCCACTACTTCGCGCTTCTGGCCGACAACGCCGACTACTACGAGATCCGCTACGACACGCGAGAGATGACCTGGCAGTTGACGCGCGTCTGGATGGAGGGGTAGCGGGGGCCTTGCCCCTACTTCCGTAGCCACTCCTCCGCCGCTTCCGCCGACTCGAGTATCTCGAACGTCACCCCGTGGAAATCGATCAGCGCCTGGCCCATCCGTGCCATGCCGTACGCGCCTTTGCCCCCGACCAGAATGGCGGAGGGGCAGCGGCTCAAGATGGCGCGGTGAAGTCCGACAAACTCGGCCACTCCGCGGACGAAATCGGGGGATGGCGGGCCGAGCAGGCGGCGGTCGAGGAGGAGCTTGATGCCGGGGTGGAAGCGAGGATCGTTCATCGCCGCGAGCATGGTGTCGGTCCACTCCTGGAGCGACGGTTCCGCAGTGTAGTGAAGCGTGACAGCATGCCCCGAATCGTCGAAGGCAAACGAGACGCTCATCGGCCGTTCCCCCCACAGGAAGGCGCGAAACCCGGTGCGAGCGCACCGGAGCTCAGGCGTCCAGGAGGCTCACCGACCCCGGTCGCCCGATACCGCCATTCTACTCCCGACCGGGCTCGTGCGCGTAGAGGGCCAGTTCTTCGTCATCCCCAGACATGCGGAACACCTTCTCGAATCGTAGCCCCACCTTTTCCAGGACCCGAATCGAGCGGACGTTGTTCGGCGTCGTGATCGCGACGATGCGGCCGATGCCCCGTTCCGCCCGTTCATGCGCCATGACCGCCGCGGCGGACTCGCTGGCGTAACCAAGCCCGGCGAAGCGGGGAAGGAACGCGAAGCCGACGTCCACATCCTCCAGGGTCTCCCGCTTGATGAGGCCGCAGATCCCGACCGGCGTTCCCGAGTCCTTCAACGTCACCGCGTAGAGCCCGAAGCCGTGGCGCAGGTAACTGGCGACGTACTTCTCGGTGATGTAGGCGCGCGCCTCCTCGTCCGGAACTAAAAAGATCCCCGGCCCCGGGAATTGAACAAGGCTGGGGGAATAAAGATGTTGATTTTTGGAATCCGACTACATCGAC
>JANNMC010000131.1:0-1393 GCA_031397435.1 Candidatus Eiseniibacteriota bacterium | reverse complement strand
CCCGCGGTCTCGCTGCGCGGGATCAAGAACAAGGGCGAGTACGCCGAGCTCGAGACGCGCCGCTTCCTCGCGCGGCACGGCATCACCCGCTACGCGCGCAACCCATTCTTCCCGGTGAACACGCTGCAGATCATGCGCGGCGCCGTCGCCGCGCAGCGGCTCGGTTGTTACGAGCGCTACGTCGACGAGTTGTACCGGCACATGTGGGCCGAGCCCAAGAAGCTCGACGAGCCGGCCGTGATCGAGGCAGCGCTCGCCGAATCCGGCCTGCCGGCGAACGAGCTGCTCGCGCTCGCAGCCGACGCGAGCGTGAAGCAGGAGCTGATCGCGAACACGGAGCGCTCGGTCGCGCGCGGGAACTTCGGCTCGCCGAGCTTCTTCGTCGGCGAAGCGCTCTTCTTCGGCAAAGACCGGCTGCGCGAAGTTGAAGAGGAAATCGAAACGCGAAAGCTGGAGGGCCGATGAAGCTCGGCACCTCGCTCCGCTTCCTCTATCCGACCGGCGCCCACACCACGCCGCTCTTTCAGCGCATGCTCGCCGCGATGCCGCCGGGCAGCTTCATCGAGCGCCCGATGGGCGCGACGGATACCGCCGAGCAAGCGCGCAACGTGCTCGAAGTGGGCGCCGCCGCGCGCGCGGCCGGGCTCGACTGCCTGCTCTACGGCGACAACCACGCAGTGCCCGCCTCCTACGCGAACTCCTTCGCGCCGATCCCGGCGCTCGCGCGGCTCGCTGCGGTGACCGGCGAGATGACGCTCGGCCTGGTGTTATTGGCGCCGTTCTACCACCCGATCCTGCTGGCGGAGCAACTCGGCACGCTCGCTGCGTTCGCGAGTGCGCCGCTTGTCGTCACGCTCGCCAACGGCGGACGCGCGCAGGCGTTCGAGGCGTTCGGCATGCAGCTGTCGAGCCGCGCGGGCCGGCTCGAAGAGCTCGTCGCGATCGTGCGCGCGCTGCTCGCGGGTGAGCGCGTCACCTTCCGCGGCAAGTACTTCACGCTCGAAGGCGTCAGCATCAGCCCGCTGCCGAGCGTGCCCGTCTCGCTCTGGATCGCTGGCACCGTGCCCGCGGCCGCAGCGCGCGCGGGGCGCATCGGCGATGGCTGGCTCACGGGCCAGAACGCGACGCGCGAAGACCTAATCGCTCAGCTCGACACCTACCGCGAGGCCGCGGCGCGCTCGGGCAGGCCGGCGCTGCCGGTGCTGCGGCGCGACATCTACGTGGGCGAGAGCGACGCCGAGGCGGAGGCCGTGGTGGCCCGCGTGCTCGCCGAGGTTCATCCCCCAGCGCTTGAACACGCCGGCGAAGCCGCGGCCCTTGCTCACGCCGGTCACGTCGACGCGCTGCTGGTCCTTGAAGACCTTGTCGACCGTGAGGACGTCACCGGCCTTCA
>JANNMC010000066.1:0-2341 GCA_031397435.1 Candidatus Eiseniibacteriota bacterium | reverse complement strand
CGGCCCGACCCCGAGGCGCTCGCGCGCATGCAGGCGAGCCTCTACCACCGCGGGCCCGACGATCGCGGCGTGCACCTCGACGGCGCTGCAGCGCTCGTGCACACGCGGCTCGCGATCATCGACGTCGAGGGCGGCAAGCAGCCGATGTCGAACGAAGACGGCACGATCTGGATCACGTTCAACGGCGAGATCTATAACTACCTCGAGCTGCGCCGCGATCTCTCGGGCCGCCACAAGTTCAAGACCCACAGCGATACCGAAGTGCTCGTGCACCTCTACGAAGAGATGGGCGAGCGCATGCTCGAGCGCCTGAACGGCATGTTCGCGTTCGCGATCTGGGACGCGCGCGAGAAGCGGCTGTTCGCCGCGCGCGATCGCATGGGCATCAATCCGTACTCCTGGCACAAGAACAAAGACACGTTCGCGTTCGCGAGCGAGCCCAAGGCGATCTTTGCCTCCGGCATCGCGCGGCCCGAACGCGATTCGGACGGCCTCGAGCAGTACCTCTACTTCCAGTTCTGCCTGCGCGAGCAGACGCTGTTCAAGGACATCCACAAGCTCGAGCCCGGGCACTGGCTCTCGATTCGGCCGTACCGCGACAGCGCGCCCACGATCGTGCGTTATTGGGATTTCCGCTGGGACGTGGATACGCACCACACCGAGGAGTACTACGCCGACCAGCTGCTGCTGTTGTTACAGGACTCGGTGCGGCTCCAGCTGCGCAGTGACGTGCCGGTGGGCGCGCACCTGTCCGGCGGCATGGACAGCTCCACCGTGGTTTGCCTCGCAGCCGAGCCCTACGGCGGCGCGTTTCACACCTTCACCGGCGCCTTCGCCGACGGCCCGCAGTACGACGAGACGCGCTATGCGCGCGCCGTCGCCGAGCACGTGAATGCGGTGCACCACGAGGTGTGGCCGACCGCGGCGGAGTTCGCGGACGCGATGCCGAAGCTCGTGTACGCGATGGACGAGCCCGCGGCGGGCCCGGGCCTTTTCCCGCAGTACTGCGTGAGCAAGCTCGCGCGCGAGCACGTGAAGGTGGTGTTAGGCGGGCAGGGCGGCGACGAGATCTTTGGCGGCTACGCGCGCTACCTCGTTGCGTACCTCGAGCAAGTGCTCAAGGGCGCGATCTTCGGCGGCAACGAAGGCAAGTACGTGGTGAGCTGGGACAGCATCCAGCCGAACCTCGGTTTGCTGAAGCAGTACAAGCCGATGCTGCAGACCTTCTGGAAGGAAGGCTTGTTCGAGGACATGGACCGGCGTTACTTCCGCCTGATCGGCCGCGCAGAAGACGCGGACGGAATGTTCTCGACTGAAGCCTGGGGACCCGGCAGCCGCGAGCGCCTGTTCGGGAGTTTCCAGCAGGTCTTCAATCACTCCGCGATCGAGTCGTACTTCAACAAGATGACGAACTTCGATCTGAAGACGCTGCTGCCTTCGCTGCTCCAGGTCGAGGACCGCACCAGCATGAGCGTCTCGCTGGAATCGCGCGTGCCGCTCCTCGATCACCGCATCGCGGACCTGATTACTCGCATGCCGCCCACTGTGCGCTTCCAGGGCGGCGATACCAAGCGCGTGTTCCGCGAGGCGGTGCGGCGCCTGCTGCCGCCGGTGATTCTCGAGCGCAAAGACAAAATGGGCTTTCCGGTGCCGCTCAACGAGTGGGTGCGCGGGCCGCTGCGCGAGTTCGTCGCCGATCACCTGCTCTCGCGCCGCGCGCGCGAACGCGGGCTCTACCAGATGGACACGGTGGAAGCGCTCGTGAACGGCGAGCGCCCGTTCGGGCGCCAGGTATGGGGCCTGCTCAACCTCGAACTGTGGCACCGCGCGTTCATCGACGGGGAGCGCCCGACGCTCGGAGTGGCCTAATGAGCGAGGCGCCCGCAGAGAAAGCGCCCGCACGCCGCTGGGCTTCGCTCGCGCTGCGGCTCGGCATCGCGGGCGTGCTGATCTGGCTGCTCGTGCGCTCGGGCGCGATCGAGTGGAGTGCGCTTGCCGGGCTCGTGCACAACTGGCCGCTCACGCTGGCGGCGCTCGCTGTGCTCGCGGTCTCCTCCTGGGTCACCGCGATTCGCCTGCCGGTGTTATTGCGTCCCATGGGCTACCGGCTCGATGCCTGGCCCGCAGTGGTGCTGATGACGACCGGACTCTTCTTCGGGCTCTTCTTGCCCGGCGGCGCCGGCGGCGACATCGCCAAGGTTTATTACTCCGTGGCGGGCCAGAAGCGCGGCACGCGCACCGAGCTCGCCACCGCGGTGTTGCTCGACCGCGCGATCGGGATGTGGGCGATGTTCGCGATGCCGCTGCTCGCGCTGCCGTTCTTTGCGAGCGCACTCGCGGG
>JANNMC010000027.1:0-1044 GCA_031397435.1 Candidatus Eiseniibacteriota bacterium | reverse complement strand
GCCGCGTCCGTGGTTCCCGTTGTAGGGCTTCACCACCACGGGGTAGCGGATGCGCACCGCCTCCTTCACCGCATCCTCTTCGGTGTAGGCCAGCCGTTGCTCGGGCACCGGGAGCCCGAGTGTCGCGAGGATGCGGGTGGTTTCTTCCTTGTCGGACGCGATCTCGACCGCGATGTGCTTGGTTTGCGACGTGATGGTGGCCTGGATGCGCTGCTGGTACTTGGCGTGCCTGAACTGGACCAGGCTGTGGTGGTTGAGCCGGATCCACGGGATGTCGCGCGCCTCGGCCGCCTGAACGATCGACGCGGTGCTCGGTCCGAGCGCGCGACGCTGCGCGAAACGGATGAACGTGTCGCGCTCGCGCGCGAAGTCGAACGGCTCCGACTCCTTGCGCGTGCGGAGCGCCTCGGGCAGCAGCGAGTCGATCAGCCGGATCGCGAGCTCTGCGGCCTCGAGCCCTTCGTCCTTGTGCTCGTATTCGAAGACCACGTCGTACACACCGGGGCGCGCGGTGCCGCGCGTCTTGCCGAACGTGACTCTGACGCCGGCGACGTTCTGCAGTTCGATCGCGACGTGCTCCAGCACATGACCGAGCCAGGTGCCTTCATCTTCGGTCATGCGGCGAATGAAGCCACCCGCCTCGCCGTACGAGCAGCCGTGCTCGTGGAGCCCGGGCAGGGCGCCTAGCAGGCCGTCGGTGAACGAGGTGCCGAGCCGCGTGGTGGGCCATTCCTCGAGAGCGCCGAGATCGAGCTCGAGGCGAATGACGGGGAAGTGCGCGTACAACGAGGGGCCGACGTAGACCGAGCGTTCGAGTATCCGCATGACCGAAGGTGCCCCTAGCTCTTGCCCACCGCGAGCGAGCCGGCTGAGGCTTCGCGCGTGTGGAGGTTGAACGTCGCTCCGCGAATCAGCACGTGCATCGTGATCCCGAGCATCGAGACGGGGTCGTTCGGCCCCGCCTGGTCCATCGAGGAGAACTTGAGCCGCTCGGCGTCTACCACGGCCTGCGCCACCACCACCTGCAAGCCTATCTCGACGAGT
>JANNMC010000019.1:0-7625 GCA_031397435.1 Candidatus Eiseniibacteriota bacterium | reverse complement strand
CGATCGCGGGGGCGAGCACGGCGTTCATCTGCATCGCCGCCGTTTCCTGCCACGCATCGGCAAGCGACCCGCTGAAAAGATTGCGGAGACTCTCGGCGATCCGCGAGGGCCGGACTTTCAATATCCAGTTTCCCTCGCGCGGTGCGCTGTCGTCTCCACGGCGCTCCATCGGATTGCGATTCACTTCCACGATTTCCCCATCCAGCGGCATCGCTTGCGTCAACCGCCGCTTTCTGGTGGAAACCAGTGTCCATGCAGGCTCACCCTGCCGCAGATTCCTTCCCGTCTCCGGAGTCTCCACCCCCGACAGCGTGCCGACGAAGTTGGCGGCAAAGTCGGTCGCGCCGACCGTGGCGATCCCGTCGGGTGCGAGGTGCACCCAGACGTGGCCGGGATGGAGGTAGGAGGCTGGCTGGAATCGGGCGGCGAGGACGTTGGCCGACGGAGCGCGAAGCCCCTCGTTCAATGAGGCGCACTCCGACTCCGCCGGCCGCACGCGGGCGAGGAGCCACGTCACCACGATGAAGGCGACGAATGTGAGAAGCGCGAGCATTGGAACCATGGTGTTACCCCTTTCCGCCTGGCGAACGGATGTCGCTCGCCGCTTCTTCTCATGGCAAGGGGAGAGCCACCTGTCGCGACGGCGACGGCTCGCGGAAGCGAAGTCCATGCGGACGCGGTCGATACGAGCACGAGATTGTTTGGGGATGTGGAGAACGACAACACCGCGCAAGGGTCGTGTCGTTGAGAATCTCTACGGTCAAAGATCTCATTCCCGCCGCCGAAGCGCCGGAGTCGTGTGCGGCGGAGCGTTCTGCGGCGTCGTTGAGGAACTCAACGGCAGTGTTGAGGAATCCAACACCCTCTGCTGTGTGAGCGGCGGCTGTCGACGCGCGCCTCGAATTGATCGAGGCCGGCTCTGCTGCCAATTCGGGCACCGCGACCTGTCAGTCTGGCACCGCTCCGGTGACACGGCCCTCGGCGGCCTCGATGTGGCCGCCGCCCATTCGTTGGAGCGCCAACAGTTCCGCGGCCTCGATCAGTTCACGTTGGGCGGGCACGCTCGATGCACCTCTCGAACAAAGGCAGGTCTACCTCATGGAGGTGAACATGAAACAGGTCCTCAGCCTCAAGAAGCTCGTGAAGGAGAATGAGAACTTCCGGAAGGTCATCGCGTCCGGAAAGCACACGCAGGTCGTCTTGATGAGTCTGGCACCAGGAGAAGAACTCGGCGACGAGATCCACCCGGCAATCGATCAGCTCTTCCTGTTCGAGGATGGTAAGGGTGAAATGATCCTCGATGGGAAGCTCCTGCCGGTCGAAGAGCACGACGGCGCCTTCGTGCCCGCGGGCACGAAGCACAACCTTCGGAACTCCAGCAAGAAACCGCTGAAATTCTGCACGATCTACTCTCCACCGGCCCATGCGCCGGATACCGTTCTGAAGGTCGCCCCAAAGATGGCAATCAAGGTCTGACGACCCGCACGCTCGAGAGGAAGGGCCCCGGCGGCATCGCGCCGCCGGGGCCCCCTCGTTCGTGCCGCCTTCGATTCGCCGGCCGGGCGCCGGCCTGCTAGAATCTCCGCACGTTCATCCGGCTCCGGTCGGATCGACCCTGGATGCCGCGGCGGCTCTATCCCGCGGCGAATCGAGTACCTGCCATCAGAGGAGTCACAACCATGATTCGTACCACCCTCCGCACCGTCTTCGCGGCGGCGTTGGGCCTTGTGGTCGCCGCAAGCGCCCCCGGGACCGCCCGCTCCGAACTCACGCTGCCCCGCATCAGCCCCAACGCCAAGGTCACCCAATCGATCGGCCTTACCGACTTCACACTCGCCTACAGCCGGCCGGGCGTGAAGGGCCGGAAGATCTGGGGCGAACTGGTCCCGTATGGCGAGGTCTGGCGCACCGGCGCCAACGAGGCAACCACCTTCGAGTGCTCCGATGCCGTAACGATCGACGGCAAGACCCTACCCGCGGGCACGTACACCTTCTACACGCTCCCCACCGCCGGCGAGTGGGACGTGATCTTCAGCCACGCCAAGGGCGCCTGGGGCTCCAACGAGTACACGCCCGAGAAGGACGCGCTCCGTCTCAAGGTGAAGCCGCAAGACGCGCCGCACCAGGAGTGGATGTCGATCGGATTCGAGAATCTCGCCCCCGCGAGCGGCGACCTGGTCGTACGCTGGGAGAAACTCGCGATCGCCGTTCCGGTCCAAGTGAAGACGAACGAGAAGGCCATCGCGAACATTCGCGCCGCGCTGGCGGAACGCAAGTCGGACGACTGGCAGACGCTCCACCGCTCGGCCCAGTACTGTTTCAACGCGGGGATCAACACGGATGAGGCCATGGCGTGGGAGGAACAGTCCGTCGCGACGAAGGCGACCTACGCGAACCTGAGCCTTCTGGCGGACATGAAGATGAAGGCCGGAAACACGAAGGATGCCATTGCCACCGCCGAGAAGGCGCTCAAGGTGGGCGCGGCCGATCCGGACAAGCCGAACATGAAGCCGACGGAGAAGAAGCTTGCTGAGTGGAAGGGGAAGAAGGGCTAGAGCGCCCCGAATTCACGCGCTGGCGTTTCTCTGCCGAAGAGGGTGATGAGGAGCGAGACTCCGACGACGCTCAGGCAGCCGACGACGTTGTACCAGAGAAAGGAGATGTCGGTGAAGAGGAAGCAGGCGACGACGGCGGCTTCCGCGACCAGCGCCGCGGCGAAGACAGCCGTCCCCCCGACCTGCTTCAGATAGAAAGCCACGAGGAAGATGCCGAGGATCGTCCCGTAGACGAGCGATCCGAGAATATTCACCGCCTCGATCAGGGAGCCGAGCCGGCTCGCGTATTCGGCAAAGCCGATCGCGAACGCTCCCCAGAAGATGGTCGCTCCCCTGGAGACCAGCACCTCGCGTCTTCCCGCGGCGGCGGCGGCTCCCTCTTCGGTCCCGACGCGTTCCACGAACCGCTTGTAGAAGTCGACCGAAGTCGTGGAGGAGAGCGCGTTCAGTTCGGCGGAGGTCGAGGACATGGATGCCGCGAAGATGGCCGCCAGCACGAGCCCCACGATTCCGATCGGGAGGTGGCCCAGGACGAAGCTCAGAAAGACGTAGTTCGTGTCGCTCGTCTGCGCCGCGGGATCGTTCTTCCGGATCAACGCGACCGCGTCGGCCCGGATGACCTTGGTCCCGGCTTCGGCTTCGCGCAGCCCCTGCACGGCGCGCTCCTCCGCGGCACCATCCCCTTCACGGTGCGCCTTGACGAGTTCGCGCGCTCGCTCCTGGCGGACTCCGCTGGCGGCGCCATACCGTGACTCCACCTCTTGAAACTCCTCGGCGTAGGCGCCCGCGCGCATGCGGTTCACCTCGACGGGGTTGAAGAAGACGGGCGGCGCCGCGAAGAGATAGAAGACGAAGACCATCGCTCCCAGGAAGAGGATGGCGAACTGCATCGGGATCTTCACCATGCCGTTCGCCAGAAGCCCCGTCCGGCTCTCGGCGATGGAGCGGCCTGTCAGGTAGCGGCCGACCTGCGACTGATCGGTTCCAAAGTACGAGAGCGCGACGAAGAAACCTCCGATCAACCCAGACCAGAAGTTGTAGCGGCTCGTCAGGTCGAACGAGAAGTCGACGGCGTTCAGCTTCCCCATCTTCCCCGCGACCACGGCCGCGTCGAGGAGCGAGATCCCCTCGGGAAGCGAGTTCAGGATGAAAACGAGCGCGGTGCCGAAGCCGAGGAAGATGATGAGCATCTGGAGTGTCTGCGTGTAACCGACCGCCTTCGCGCCCCCCGAAGCGGTGTAGATGACGACCAGCGCCCCGAGCGCCAGGTTGGTCAGCATGAGATTCCACCCGAGGAGCACGGAGAGGATGAGCGCCGGAGCGTAGATGGTGAGTCCCGCCGCCAGCCCGCGCTGCACCAGGAAGAGCGATGCGGCCAGCGTGCGCGTCTTCGTGTCGAAGCGCCGTTCCAGGTACTCGTAAGCGGTGTAGACCTTGAGCCGGTGATAAATCGGGACGGCGGTGGCGGCCAGAACGATCATGGCGAGCGGGAGCCCGAAGTAGAACTGGAGGAAACGCATCCCGTCCGCGTATGCCTGTCCCGGCGTCGAGAGGAAGGTGATGGCGCTCGCCTGCGTGGCCATGATCGAAATCGTGATCGTGGGCCAGCGCATCTTCCGATCGGCGAGAAGATAGCCGCCCAGATCGTGGCTTCCGCGGCCCCGCCAGACACCGTAGGCCACGATGCCGGCGAGCGCCGCCGCAAGAATGAACCAGTCGAGTCCGCTCATTCGAACGCGTGCGTGAACCAGGTGAAGAGCGCGATGAGGGCGACCAGGTTCAGGAAGACAATGGCGTAGAGGAGCGGCCAGCTCCCCCGGAAGGGCGGCCCCTCATCCCGATTGCTCATTCCCTGCCGCCCGCCACGAGGTTCGCAAAGAGGCGGTACGCCCCGGGGACACCGGCCGGCAACTGGCGGAACCAGGCGATGCCGGTGTAGACATAGGCGCCCTTTCCGAACGGCGCGAAGAGGAGACTTCCCTCCATTGGCTCTTCGCCGGGATCGTTCATCGAGAGAACCGTCTCGTAGGCCGCGTCCCATGGCTTGGCGAAGTAAAGCCCGCGCTCCTGCGCCCACCCGTCGAAGTCGGCGGCGGCGATCGCGTTCGGCGCGCGAAGCAGCGGGTGCTCCGGCTTCAGGAGCCGAACGGGCGATCCCTCGACGGTGACACGGTCTCGAGAGAGCTTGAACGGAAATGGTCCGAGTTTGTCCTGAAGTCCTTCCTCCACGGTGTTGTACTGAACCACCATCGTCCCGCCGGCGGAGACGTAATCGAGGAAGTGGTCCTGCATCGACCGCAGGCGCGGCCTGGTGTTGTAGGCGCGAATCCCGACGACGACGGCGTCGAATCCCGCGAGCGCGCCGGACTCGATGTCGTCATCGGAGACGAGGGTCACGGCATAGCCCATTTCTTCCAGCGCCGCGGGGATCTCGTCACCCGAGCCCATGACGTAGCCCACCTTCGAGCCCGTTCGCTTCACGTCGGCTCGGACGAGATGCGCCTCGGCCGGCGGGAAGAGCGTCGTGACGGGAAGGTGCGGATAGTCGATCACGCTGCGGTTCTGATCGTGGCGCGCGCCGCCGACCGACATGGATGCGGCAAGGAGGCCGGAGCTTGCGCGCTCCCCCGGTCGCACCCAGAACCGAGCCGAACCCGGCTCGTCCGCACCACGCACCGCGATCGTTGTCTCGGCGGGCGCCGACTGCCATCCCGCCGGGAGGTCGAGCCTCACCCGGCCCGAGACAGAGGGACCCGGCGTCTCCACGATGACCTTTACCTCGCGCGGCGTCGCCTCGGCGAAGAGGTAGACGCTACGATCGAGGCGGAGTGTCACCGGCGGAACGACCTCGAGCGGCCGGTAGCGCTCCCCCGCTACCCGATCGGTCCAGCGATAGAGCACCGGGACGTCGTAGGCGATCCGTTCACCCAGAATCTCGAGTTCGAACCGGACGAGGAGCGCCGGTCGGTTCTCCGCCTCGTCGGGCGTTTCCGTCTCCTGGGAGCCCGTGGTCCCGGCCCTCCGCGTCTGGTAGGCCCCGGCGCCGGGCCGCTGGCGGAGCCAGTGGGGCTGCGTCGTGACGAGGCTCTTCGCCAGCGGCAGGGTGACGGTACCCTCCAGGGGAATGTTCCTGGCGAGAGAGCGGTTCGCGAACGTTCGCGTGGAACTGGTCGTGTCGCGGAGCACGCCACCGGATGGCGAGACCACTTGTGAGAGCGTCATGGCCAGGTCGCTCCGCGACAGAAGCGACACGTTCACCGGCACGCTCCCGCCCGAGAGCGCGAAGGGGCGAGCGGCGATCGCCTCCATCCAGAGTCCCGCACAGGAGCGGATCACGTCGTCCAGCTCGCGCCGCTTCACCAGGACCCACGGATCGCTCCCCAGGGCGCGCATCGCGACGCGGGCCCGGATCAGGCGCGGTACGATCCGCTGTGGCGCGTTCGGGTCGAATTCCTTCTCCGCTTCGGCCAGGATCGAGTCGACCGTCTCGCCTCGGGAAATCCGCGACCACCCTGTCTTCACGCCATCGAAGAGATCGTCGGTCGCCGGCTCTCCATCCAGCAACTCCAGGAAGTTCGGTACCGGTCCGCGCCGCTCGGCCGCCCCGAATCCCTGGCTCTTGTGCATGCTTCGGCTCGCGGCGGAGAGTTCCGTGTAGCTCTTTCCGAGGAGCGCGTTGTAGGCGCCGAGGTCCACCGTGAGTAGTTTCGGAAGGACCGGATCGCGCTTCCCGGTGTCGGGACGAAACGCGTTCCAGAGGATCCGCTTCGCTCGCCACGGCGGTGCCTGCCGCAGTTGCTCCGGGAAGCGCTTCGGATCTGCCGCGGCGGCGAACGCCTCCTTGGCCAGGATGGCCGATGCCTGGTGATGGCCATGGCCTCCCCGCGAATCGAGCGGGAATCGCGTGACGATCACGTCGGGCCGGAAGGTCCGAATCGTCCAGACGACGTCGGAAAGAATCGCCTCGCGCCCCCAGAACGACATCGTCTCGTCCGAGGTCTTCGAGTACCCAAAGTCGATCGCACGTGTAAAGAACTGCTCGGCTCCATCGATGGCGCGGGCGGCCAGGAGTTCCTGGGTTCGGATCACCCCGAGGGCCTCGCCTGTCTCCGGCCCGATCAGGTTCTGCCCTCCGCTTCCCCGCGTCATCGAGAGGTATCCGACGCGCGCCAGGCGGTCGCTCTCGAGATAGGTGATGAACGCCGTGTTCTCGTCGTCCGGGTGGGCGGCAACGTAGAGAACGCTCCCCAGCACGCGGAGCTTCTGAATCGCCAGTTGCAGCTCCGCGGCGCTCATCACGTCCCGGGGACGCGACTCGGCGCGGGCGGCGCGTGGCGAAGGAGTGGCGCCGAGGGCGATCAGGGTCGCCAGGAAGAAACCGGTCAGTCTTCTCAATCGCACGGTGAGACGACCTCCTCTTGGGATGGAAGCGTGAAAGTCTAGCACGCGTCCCCGGAGACCGGTAGCCGGGCCACCGCTCTCTCCGCTAGACTTCCCGGCCTTGGGCCCGCGATCGCGGGTCACACCGAAACATCACGACCAGGGGGAATCCTCGATGCGCAGAATCGGGACCGTGCTCGCCGTCGCCGCCATGTTGTCCGCCACCCCGGCCTTCGCCAACTCCGACGCGGCGCCCGCCGGCGCCAAGTCCGCGGCCACCGGAACGAAGGCAGAATTCGCCCGCAATTTGGACTACGCCGGCGACAAGCTGATTCAGCTCGCCGAGGCGGTGCCCGCCGAGAAGTATTCGTGGCGCCCCGCCGAGGGCGTTCGGTCTTTCGCGGAAGTCTTTCTGCACGCCGCCGGCGGCAACTTCATGATTCCGAGTTTCATCGGGGCAAAGATGCCCGACGGCGTCGACCCCAAGACGTTCGAGACCTCCACGACCAAGAAGGAAGAGATCATCGCGCAGTTGAAGAAGTCGCTGGAGCACGCGAAGGCCGCGGCGAACGCGGTCGCCGACTCCGATATGGACACGTCCGTGAAGTGGTTCATGGGCGAAGGCTCGAAGCGGGAGATTCTCTTCTTCACGTCGGCGCACGACCACGAGCATCTGGGCCTGGTGATCGC
>JANNMC010000007.1:0-14891 GCA_031397435.1 Candidatus Eiseniibacteriota bacterium | reverse complement strand
CAGCGGCGTTGAGAGCTTGCGCGTAGATGTCGTAGGTGCCGCTCCGGCTATCCTGCCACACGACGATGATGCCGCTCGATCCATCCTTCGTGAGGATCGGCGACTCCTGGCCTCCGGCGAAGGTGACGACGGGCGCGCCGTTCGCACCCCAGAGCGGGTTACCGCTGGCATCCAGGTGCTGCGCGTAGACATCGGCGTCACCACCTCGGTAGTCCTCCCAGACGATGAATGCACCGCCCGCTCCGTCGGGAATGGAACGCGCCAGCACTTGATTCGAATCGGCAAGTGAGGCGGGGCTGCCATTCGGAACATAGGCCGCGCTCGCACGGGGGACCTGGACCTGGAGCGAACCGAGGGCCATCGCGATGACTGAGAGTGCGGCTACCGGAGTGAAGGGGTATCGCGACATACGTGTTTTATCCACCGTTGGTTGGCGAGCGACGTTGCACCTCATGGACGCGACGGATAGTATGCAGGAATCGCGCCTCGGAAGGCAAAGAAAAGAGTGGGGAGCGGATGTCGTAAAGTATTGATGTTGCTTAACTTAACCGATGGCTGGATTGCGCCTTTTCTGGGGAGGCGTATGAAGCGGGGGAGGAGTGGGCCAGATCCCACGAAACGATGCGGAATTCTCCCCATCGTGGCATCGGGCCTCGCGGCACGAGGAGTGGCGGTGGCGGCACACCGGCATCCACCACGACGCGTCGGACGGATCTACCCGCTGAAGCCAAAACGTAACCAGTCCACGGAGGATCTCGTGCCCGTTCGCGCTCTCGTTGCTTTCATCCGGCTCACGCTCCTCGCCGCTTCGCTTCTAACCCTGGCGCCACCGGCCCAGGCGACCTTTTCGATCGTCGCCCGCGATTCCGTGACCGGCGATATCGGCGTGGCCGTTCAGTCGCACTATTTCGCGGTCGGCCCCATCGTTCCGTGGGCGGAGCCAGGGGTGGGCGCCGTCGCCACGCAATCGCTGGTCGAGGTGAGTTACGGCCCGAAGGGGCTCCAGATGATGCGCGACGGCCGATCGGCCAAGCAGGCGCTTCAAGAGCTCCTGGCTCAGGACCAGTATCGCGACGTGAGGCAGGTGGCCATGATCGACGCCGACGGCGGCGTGGCCGTACACACGGGCGGCAAGTGCATCCCCGACGCCGGCGACCGTGCGGGGGCCCAGTACTCGGTCCAGGCGAATCTCATGGTGAACAAGGCCGTCTGGCCCGCCATGGCGCGCGCATACGAGGTGACCAAGGGCGATCTGGCTGCGCGCCTTCTGGCCGCGCTCGACGCGGGGCAGCGAGCCGGGGGAGATATCCGCGGCCAGCAGTCGGCGGCGATCGTGATCGTCCGCGGGAAGCGCTCGGCGCGTCCGTGGGCCGACCGCGTCCTCGATCTGCGGGTGGAGGACCATCCGAGGCCGATCGAGGAGCTGCGGCGGCTCGTGACTCTCTGGCGCGCGTACAAGCACGTGGACGAGGGCGACGCGTTCATCACCGAGGGAAAACTGGAAGAGGCAAGATCGTCCTACCAGTCGGCCGCGCGGCTAGCGCCGACGAACATGGAAATCCTCTTCTGGCAGGCGGCCGCGCTCTGGAAGCTGGGGCGCGAGAAGGAAGCCGCGCCGCTCTTCCGGAAGGTCTTCGCGAAGGAGCGGAAGTGGGTCGACTTGGTCCCTCGCCTGGTACCCGCCGGCCTCCTGGCCGACGACCCAGCGGCGATCAAGCGGATTCAGAATTTCGCTCCGCCCGAGAGGTCGAAACGCGGCAAGCGTTGATTCCCGCTCCCCGAGCGCGCAAAATAGGGCGCGAAGAATCCCTCATATCCGTTCGTGTGATCCCCTAGAGACGAGCCGCGACCCTGCCGCGGCTTTGGAGGATGATTTATGTTGGAGCGTCCCGCTCCCGCGGCAGCCCCCGCGGTTCCCACCCCGTATCCCTATGTCCCCGGACTTGACGGCGTTCCCGCCGCGAAATCGAGTATCTGCTGGATCGACGGCGATAAGGGCGTGCTTGAGTACCGCGGCATACCGATCGAGGTGTTGGCCGAGCAGAGCACGTTCGAGGAGACATCCTATCTGCTCCTCTGGGACAAACTCCCGAACCGGACCGAGCTGGAGAAGTTCAGCCGCGATCTCTCGACGAACCGGGACGTCCGCTTCCGCCTGATCGATCTTCTCAAGTGCCTTCCCGACACGGGGCACCCCATGGAGGCGCTCCAGGCATCGATCGCGGCGCTCGGCATGTTCTATCCCGACCGCGACCCGCTGAACGCCGAGGATCGATACAATTCGGTGGTAAGAATCATCGCGAAGGCGCCGACGCTGGTGGCCGCTTTCCATCGCCTCAGCCACGGCAAGGATTACATCCCGCCGAAGCCGGAACTTTCGCACGCCGGGAACTTCCTCTACATGCTGACGGGCGAGGAACCGGACGCCGAGATGACCCGCATCATGGACGTCTGCTTCATCCTCCACGCCGAGCACTCGATGAATGCCTCGACGTTCGGCGGGCGCGTCACCGGATCGACGCTGGCCGACCCGTACACGGTTGTCTCCTCTGCGATCGGCGCCCTCACCGGCCCGCTCCATGGCGGCGCGAACGAGCAGGTGATCCACATGCTGAAGAACATCGGCGAGGTGGAGAAGGTGCGGCCATACATAGAGGATCTCATCGCGCGGAAAGAGAAGATCATGGGCATCGGGCACCGGATCTACCGCGTGAAGGACCCGCGGGCGCTGGTGCTTCAGGAATTGGCGAAGATCGCGATCGCCAAGCGGGGAGGCGACCCGCTCCTTGGCATCGCACAGGAGGTCGAGAAAATCGTCGCCGAGCATCTCGCGGTGAAGCGGATCGCGCCGAACGTCGACTTCTATTCGGGCGTCCTCTACCAGGCCATGGGCATTCCGACGGCCCTCTTCACGCCGATGTTCGCGATCGCGCGCGCCTCGGGCTGGCTGGCGCACTGGCTGGAGCAGCTGAAGGACAATCGCATCTTCCGCCCCGATCAGATCTACACGGGTGGCCATGACGTTCCCTACGTTTCGATGGAGGAGCGCGTCTAGCGCCACTCCCGCGTGTGCACGCTCATCGTGGGTCTCGAAATCCTGGGGCCCGGAACGCTCCTTCTCGGAGCGAATCGAGATGAATCGCCGGGCCGGCCCTCCAGGGGGCCGGCCCGCTTGCGTGAACGCCCTTCGGTTGCCGGAGGGCGCGATCTCCTTGCGGGTGGTACGTGGCTCGCGGTGCGGGAGGCGCGCTTCGTAACCGCGCTCCTGAACCGGCGGCCCGCGGAAGTAGCGGGGGCCGCCGCCACGTCCGCGACGGCGCCGCTTCGCTCGCGAGGGCTTCTCTGCATCGATGCCGCCACCGCCGGCCCCGCTACGGACGCTTCGGTGGCGATCGACCCCGCGACCGGCGATCCCTACCCCGCGCGATTGGACGCCGCGCTGCGGGTGATCGGGCGGGATCGCTACGCTCCTTGCTCCCTTGTCGGACTGGAGGCCGGAGGAGCGTCGTGGGTCATCACGCTTCACCCCCACGAGGAGCCGCGCGCCTCGATCCTGAGCCCGGGCTGGCATGTGATCACGCACGGTGAGATGGACGATCCCGATGAACCGCGAACCCACGCGCTCCTGGCGCGGCTTAAGGGGAAGCGTCCGCTCAGCGCGGAGGAAGGGTTCGAACTGCTGTCGGGTCTCCTACGCACCCATGACGACTCGGGAGGCCCGGCCGTCTGCCTTCACCGGGAGCGGTTTCCCACGGTGTCGAGCACGCTACTCTCGCTGGGACTTCCGGGCCGCTCCCGCTACAGCCACGCTGGCGGCCCTCCCTGCGCCACCCCGTATGAGGATCATTCCGAGCTGCTGTAGCGTCGCGGGCGGCGGGTCCGATCAGCGGGCGCGGCGGCGCTTCGGACCGGTCGCGGCGGGCGATTCCTCGCTCACGCGGACGAGCGCGGCGAGTTCCGGATCGATGGCGCAGCGTTTCCGCCCGACCCGAACGGTGAGCGGCCCCCCGAACGGCGCGCGCTGCAGGAGCACGACCCGGGCGCCGGGAACCAGCCCCAGGGTGACGAGGTAGCGGAGCTTGTCCGCGTGTCGGTCGCTCACATGCGTGACCACGGCGGGCGTGGCGAGCGAGAGGCCCGGAAGCGGCTCTCCGCGCACCGCGCCCAGGGCGCCACTCTTCGTTGGAATCGGATCACCGTGCGGATCGTGCGTGGGATCGCCCAGGGCGCGCGACAGGAGTTCCTCCATGTCGTCGCTCAGGACGTGCTCCAGCCGTTCCGCCTCCACGTCGACGCGATCGAGCGGAACGCCGAGCCTCGTGTGGAGGTAGAGTTCCCAGAGGCGGTGATGGCGAACGATCTCCAGCGCGATCTTTCGCCCCTTGGCGCTCAGCCTCACCCCGTCGTAACGCGCGTACTGGACGAGCCCCATCCCCTGGAGCTTCTGCACCATCCCCGTCACCGAGGGGGCCGAGACTCGCAGGTGCGTGGCGATGTCCCCGACCGGCACGCGCTCGTCCTCCCGGCCGCGGTGGCTCAGTTTCCAGATCACCTTCAAGTAGTCTTCGACGGCGTGCGTGACGGCGGCCATGGCTCCCATCCGGCTGCCGCGCGGGGCCGATCCCGGCGCGGATCGTTAGCGTAGAGGGTTTGTTGACATTTAGGCTACCCTAAAGGACACTCATTGGTGTCCCGATAGATTCCCTTGGAGCCACCCCATGACGAAACGAACCCTGATTCCCGCCCTTCTGATCCTGGTCCTCGCCGTCGTCGCGGCCCCGGCGCTCCTGGCGCGTTTCCGCACCGCTGAGCCCCCCCCGCCGCGCACGGTCACGCTCCACATGCGGGAATACGCCTTCAATGGCATCAATCCGACCCTTGAATTCCAGCCCGGGGAGCGCGTCCACTTCATCGTCACGAACGAGGAAGAGTCGAATGTGCTCCACAATTTCCGCGTCGTCGGCATGAACGTGGAGTGCGGCCCCCCCCTGAAACCCGGGGAGCGCCGCGAGGTGACGGTAACCATGCCGAAATCGGGTGAGTTCGCCTACACCTGCTGCACGCATCCTGGCATGGGCGGCAAGATGGTGGTCGCGAAGAAGTGACGGCCCTACCCCGATCGGCTGGCGGTCCGCGCGGAGCGGGATCGGCCTCGACTGCCTTCCTGGCGCTCGCGGTCATCCTGGCGACTCTGGCGGGATCTTCGGGCTGCGGACCTGTGAGCGCCCCCTCCCCCAAGCCGCTCGGCGCGGCCGACACGCTCGCCGCCGCCGCGCGCGACCACGCCATCCGCGCGCTCACCGAATTCGACACCGGCAAAGTCACGATTCTCCCCGGCGGCCGCACGCTTCGCGAGTACACCGTCTGGACCGAGGAGAAGCAGGTGGAGGTAGCCCCCGGCGTGCGCTTCCCCGCCTGGACCTACAACGGCGCCATTCCCGGTCCGACCCTTCGCTGCACCGAGGGCGATTCGATCCGGGTCACGTTCACCAACCGCGGCACGATGCCCCACTCGATGCACTTCCACGGCTTCCATCGCGCGAACATGGACGGCGTCTTCGAGCAGGTGCCTCCTGGCGGCGAGTTTGTCTATTCGTTCAACGCGGCGCCATTCGGGCTCCACCTCTACCACTGCCACACGATGCCGGCGAAGATGCACATCGCGCGTGGCCTTTACGGCGTCTTCATCATCGATCCGAAGACGCCGCGCCCTCCGGCGCGCGAAATGATCATGATGATGAACGGCTTCGACACCGACCTCGACGGCGCGGAGAACGAGATCTACACCGTGAACGGCTACGCGAACGTCTACTTCCGCGACTACCCGATTCCGGTCAAGCAGAACGAGTTGCAGCGCGTCTATCTGGTGAACATCACCGAGTTCGACCTGGTGAACTCCATGCACACGCACGCCACCTTCTTCCACGTCTACCCCACCGGCACCAGCATGACGCCGAGCGCCTTCACCGACGTCGTGACGCTGGGGCAGGCGGAGCGGGCGATCTTGGAGTTCAGGTACCCCTACCCGGGGCGCTACCTCTTCCACGCGCATCAGAACGAGTTCGCCGACCTCGGATGGCTGGGACAGTTCGAGGTGAAGCCGTGAGAGGGACGCGATGAAGGGCTGGAAGGCGATCGCCGCGGCGCTCCTCCCGATCGTGCTCGTCGCGGCGATGGTCATCTGGTTCGCGAATGGCGGAAGCCGCCTTCTGGCGCTCACCCCCGCGCCGATCGAGACGCTCGCCTTCGAGCGCGTGGAGTTCAAGCAGCAGGAGATCGTGCTCCACGTCCGAAACGAGGGGCCGGAGCCGCTCCACGTCGGCCAGGTCCTCGTCAATGACGCCATCTGGGACCACTCCATCGCGCCCGACCGCACGCTCGGGAGGCTCGGCGCCGCCACCATCTCCATTCCCTACGACTGGATCGAGGGCGAGCCCTACACCGTCACGGTCCTGAGTGGAAACGGCATCCGCCACGCGAAGACGATCGACATCGCCATGCGCACCCCCGCGCCGACCGCGCGGCTCCTCCTCGTCTTCGCGCTGCTCGGTGTCTACGTCGGCGTGGCACCGGTCTTCCTGGGTCTCCTCTGGCTCCCGGCGCTCCGGGCCGCGCCGCGAGAGTGGCTCGACTTCTGGCTCGCCCTCACGATGGGGCTTCTCGTCTTTCTCGGCATCGACACGTTGAAGGAGGCGCTCGAGATCGCGGGGCGCGTTCCTTCGTTCGTGAACGGAGTGCTCCTGGTGGCGTTCGGCGCCGTCGCCGCGTTCCTCGGCATCACGGCCGCGGGCCGCGCCTTGACGCGCGGTGAAGGAAAGCCGAGCGGGATGAGTCTCGCGCTCCTGATCGCCGCGGGGATCGGGCTTCACAACCTGGGCGAAGGGCTCGCCATCGGCGCCGCCTACACCCTTGGTGAAGTCGCGCTCGGTTCGTTCCTGATCATCGGCTTCACGCTCCACAACACCACCGAAGGGCTCGCGATCCTCTCTCCGCTGGTGGAGGGGAGCGCATCGTGGCGGAATCTGGCGGTCCTCGGACTGATCGGCGGAGCCCCCACCATTCTCGGCACCTGGGTCGGCGCCTTCACCTACTCCGATCCGCTCTCGCTTCTCTTCCTCGGCATCGGGGCGGGAGCGATCTTCCAGGTGGTGCGGATCCTGGCGCGCGCGCAGGCCAAGGGAGGCTCGGCGCTGGAAGCCCTGGGTAAGGGTCGCTCGGCCGCGGGATTCATGGCCGGCTTCCTGCTGATGTACGCCACCAGCCTGCTTGTGGCCGGCTAGGGCGCCGGCGCCTCGTTCAAACTCCAGTCGTACGGCAGGTAATCGATGGCCGCCTCCTTCAGTCGAAGCGCGCGCGCCGACTCCGCCGGCAAGTAGCGCGAAGCAAACGCCACCACCGCCCCATTCCTCTCTCCGTAGAGCCAATCGAGCGCTTGATCCCGGTAGTGCCCCACGAAGTCGCCTCCATACCAGTTGAAGATCTTCGAGATCCGGATTCGCCCGTCTCGGGGCGTGAACTGATTCCGCGAGGCGTCGTTAACGAAAGCGCGGGCGATGCGCTCCAGCTCTTCCTCAAGCCGATCTCCGGAGAACGGCGCCGGCGGCAGCGGAGGGCAGGAGCGGGAGGCGCAGACGAGGGCCATGTGCACCCGGGGCTCCGAGAACTCGAGGCGAATGATCCGGTGCTCGATCTCGTCGAGCGTCCGGTCCGTTCCCGCGACCTTCCAGTGGTAGCGGGACCACGCGCTCGGAATCTCCTGGATGCTCTTCAGGCGGCCGCCGCGCTCCTTCCGGAAGCGGAGAACGAGATCGATCGTCGCGAGATTGTAGGCGTTCAGGTAGGTGGCGAGACGTCGATGCTCGGAGATCGCGGCGAGCGTCTCCGGCGGCACCTCCGCCATGGCGCGGAGCGACCGGTCGAGGAGCGCTCGATCGCGCTCGAACCCCGCATAGTCGACGAGTCCGTCATGGACGTGCCGCGCATAGAGCGAGTCAGCGCCGAGCCGCTCGTCAAAGGGGAGCGGCGCGGCCTGTAGCGGCGCGGCCAGGTAGAGGCAGCCGATCGCCAGCGCCGCGCAAACGTAGCGCGCGGCGCCTCTCGCGCCGTTCAACCGCGTGGTGCGAATCGCTTGCCTACCGGGATTCATCCCAGCCATCCGCACTCCTTCCGCATCGCCAAACCTCGTATCGCCGCTCGCTATCGCCCCCCAGAGGGACGCTCAGCGCCCGATCCCGCTCCAGGTAACCGTACCAGGTAAAAAAGGGTTCCGGGAGATTCGTCCCCGGCGCCGTGACGTAGAGAATTCGTTCCGGCAACTCATCCGGTCCCAGGGCGTATTCCGGTTCCAGCCGGAATCGCGTGTCGCCCAGTAGCCGGACCGGCGCCATCGGATGATGGAAACGCACCGCGTAGACCGCTTCGTACAGATCGCTCACGATCGCGGTGCCGGGTCCGCCCGCGACGGCTCGGCGAGCGAGCGAGTCGGCAAGCGCCTCCGATAGTCTCCACTCGTGCGCGCGGTCGGTCCAGCGGCGCGACGTGGCGTGACGGCGTTCCTCGGGGGAGATTGTTCGTGCGTAGCTGCTGTCGAGCGCGGCCACCGGCCCTAGCCTCGCCAGGGCGGAGAGTCGTTCCGGGTGGAGCGCCCCCATGTGCGCCGCGGCTGTGATCGCGACTCCCGCCAGCGCCAGGCCGGAGAGCCAACGACGGCGAAGCGTCTCTTCCAGGAACCACGCCACCCCCAGGGGGAGCGTTCCCCAGAGCGCTGGGAGAAGCCAATTTCCCTTGAGACTTCCCCTCGCGGCTAACACAACGAAAACTGCGAACAACACGAGCCCGATCCAAACTTGGCGCCTCGCGACCCCGCCCGCACGCCATGCGGCGACGGGGCCCATCGCCAGTACCACGCTTCCCGGGGAGACGAGGTAGAGAAGCGGCGCCAGTGGCAGGAGCGTCAGACGCGCGGGGAGCGAGAGTTGATCGCGCAGATCGGATAGATGGGTGGCCACGCGGAGCCAGTGCCCTCCTTCCGCGAGCATCGCGAGAAGTCCGGGCGAGACGAGCGCCAGCCAGAGGAACGAGGCGAGCATCAGGTCCCCAACCTTCGCTCTCCCCTCCCGCGCGCGACCGCCGCGCGCCACTTCCACCACCACCCACGCGGGCCAGAGGAGATAGCCGGTGTACTTGCTCAGCGCCGCTCCGGCCGCGAGCGCCGCCCCCGCCAGAAGCCACCCTCGCCCCATCGGCTCCGAGGCGAGCAGCGCCAGCGACCCGATCCAAAACATCGCGAGGAACGCGTCGGGATGCGCCTGCGCCCCGGCGAAGTGGGCCCAGACATTTCCGAGCAGGAGCGCCACCGTCCACGCGCCGGCCTTCGATGAACCGGTGAGGCGTCGCGCCAGCACGAAGGCAAACGCACCCGCACCGGTCATGGCGAGGACGAACGGGAGCCGCACCGCGAATGCCGTCTCCCCGAAGATCGAGCAAGATGCCCGCAGCGCCGCGAGCGGCAGAAACGCGTACGAGGGATGGAGCCCGCGCGACCAGACCGCGTAGAACGCCTCGTCCTTCTGCAGTCCCAACGACGCCGCCAGCCACAGCCGTGCCACGAGGCTGGTCGCGAGCAGCACGATCGCCACCGTGGTAGAGTTCAACGCATGATGAACTTGGAATCGCAGGCGCACGGGGTGGCGATCGTAGCACGCAACCTCGTGAAGTCCTACGGAGAGACCGAGGCCGTGCGCGGCGTGTCGTTCGAGGTCCGCGCCGGCGAGGTGGTCGGCTTTCTGGGGCCGAACGGAGCGGGCAAGACGACCACCGTTCGCATGATCTCCTGCTTTCTCCCGCCGACGTCGGGCTCGGCGGAGGTCTTTGGCATCGACGTCCGGACGCGGCCGCGTGAGGTGAAGGCGATGCTCGGCATCTGCCCGCAGGAGAACAACCTCGATCCCGATTTCGACGTCCTGAAAAACCTCCTCGTCTACGCGCGCTACTTCGACATCCCTCCCGACGTGGCGCGGAAGCGCGCGCTGGAACTGCTAGAGGCGGTCTCGCTGAGCGACCGGCTGAAGTCGCGCGTCGACGCCCTCTCGGGCGGGATGAAGCGGCGGCTCGTGCTGGCGCGCGCGCTCATGAACGAGCCGCGGATCCTTATCCTCGACGAGCCGACGACGGGACTCGATCCGCAGGCGCGGCATTCGATCTGGACGCGCATCCGTTCGCTCCGCGCCACCGGCGTGACGGTGCTCCTCACGACGCACTACATGGAGGAGGCCTCCCAGCTCTGCGACCGGGTCATCCTCGTAGACGACGGAAAGATCCTCCTCGACGGAGCGCCGAAGGATCTCATCGCGCGGGAGATCGGCCACACGGTCATCGAGGCGTGGAACCACTCGGCGGAGTTCGCCGCGGCGGTCCGCGGCATGGCGGGGCGCGTGGAGGAGATCGGCGACCGGCTCTTCTTCTATCCCGAGGACGCCGAGGGGGCCGAGCGCTTCTTCGAGGAGCGCTTCCCGGATCAGGAGCGCCAGATCCGCCGCGCGACGCTCGAGGACGTCTTCCTCAAGCGGACCGGAAGGGCGCTCCGAAATTGAACACGATCCTGGAACTCCTCCGGAACATCTCCTGGCGGGCCACGCGGGTCTGGCGGCGGAACGTCGATGTCTTCCTGGTCACGCTTCCGATCGAGGGACTCCCCGCGATCCTCGAGCCGATCCTCTATCTCCTCGCCTTCGGCATGGGGCTCGGTTCGATGATCGGGACGCTCCACTACCAGGGACGCGTCGTCGACTATCTCCACTTCCTGGCCCCCGGCACGGTGGCGGTCTCGATCCTCTTCTGGTCGTACTTCGAGATGACCTACGCGTCGTTCATCCGCATGTACTACCAGAAGACCTTCGATGCCATCCTGGCCACGCCGCTCCTGGTAGAGGACGTGATCCTGGGCGAGATGCTCTTCGCCGCCACGAAGTCGCTCCTGGCCGCGACCGTGATGTTGTGCGTGATCGCGGCGTTCGGACTCGTCTCCTGGCCCACCGGGCTCCTGGTGCTCCCGATCGCGGTCCTTGCCGGCTTCTTCTTCGCCGGCATCGGACTCGTCTTCACCTCGATGGTCACGAACATCTCCCACTTCAACGTGCCGATGTCGCTCTTTGTCCTGCCGATGTTCACCTTCGGCG
This sequence comes from Candidatus Eiseniibacteriota bacterium, assembly GCA_031397435.1. Classification (GTDB taxonomy): domain Bacteria; phylum Eisenbacteria; class RBG-16-71-46; order SZUA-252; family SZUA-252; genus SZUA-252. The sequence goes on along the minus strand of JANNMC010000007.1, from coordinate 3,714 downwards.
GGACGTTCTTCCCGCTCGAGGTGCTCCCCTCTTGGGCGCACGCGATTGCCTGGTGCCTCCCCCTGACGCACGTGTCGTTCCTGGTGCGGTCGGCCACGCTTGGCATCCCGCACCCGATGCTTCCCTTCAGCCTCGCCTACCTGGGAATCGGATCGATCGTCTTTGGGATCCTGGCCCTCTACCGGATGAAGCGGCGCCTCGTGCCATGACGGTCCAGCAGATCCTCACCAACCTGGAGGCGATGGGGCTCGCGGCCAATCGCGATCTCTACGCGAAGCACGGTATCGCGTCTCCGGCCTACGGCATCGCGTTCGGACATCTGCGCGCGCTGGCCAAGCAGATCGGAACCGACACCGCGAAAGCCGACGCCCTCTGGGCGACCGGAAATCACGACGCCCGCATTCTGGCCACGCTGGTGGCGGGAGAAAAAGGCGCGACCGAGGCGAGGCTTCGCGCGTGGGGGGCGACGCTGGACAACTACGTGATTGCCGATCTCCTGGCGCGATGGGCGGCCCACGCGAAGAAGGCGCCGGCCCTTTCAAACGAGTGGGCTCTCGCCACCGACGAATGGATCGGCCGCGCGGGGTGGATGCTCCGCGCGCTTCTCGCCATCGATCGCCCCGAGCTTCCGGACTCGCTTTTCGTCCCGTCGATCCTGGTCATCGAGCGGGAGATCCACCGCGCCAAGAACCGCGTGCGGGAGGCCATGAACACCACGCTGATCGCTATCGGGATCGGCCGCGATTCACTCACGGAGGCGGCGGTCGCCGCCGCGCGGAGGATCGGTCCCATCGAGGTCGACTTTGGCGAGTCGGGATCGACGCTCCCGCCGGCCGAGGAAACAATCCGGCGCGGGGTGGAACAGCGGCACCGCCAGGAGTCGGGACGCGCGGGGGGAAAGAAGGCGGCGCGGCGGAAGCGAGCTGCCGTGAAGAAGAAGGCCGCAGCGGTGAAGAAGCCGAAGCCCAAGCGGAGCTAGCCCCGCGTCACTCCCGCGGCGCGTTTCGAGAGACGAAATCCTCCAGCCGCTTCCGTGCGATCCTGGCGGTCTCCACATCGCGCGCCAGGACGACAGCGCGCCTGTAGTGATGAACAATGCTGTCGAATGTCTCGGAATCGAACGATCCCGCCGCCCGCTCCCGCGCCGCCTCGGCAAGATAAATTCGCACTCTCGCTGAATCATCCCCTGCCCGGCCGGTCTGATAGAGGACGCGAAGATCGGATTCCGCGCTCAACAACGCGCCACCGGAGACACGGGCCGGATCGTAGAGAAGAGGAAGCCCGTGACGAGCCGCCACCTCGGCGAACCCTGGCCCTCCCACGCTTGGAGCGGAGCCCGCGGCCGCCGCTTCCGCCTTGGCGCGAATCGCCGCCACGCGGGTCGCGACATCGCCCGGAGCCTTCTGGAGCGCGGCTTCCGGCACCGCCTCCGAGGCGCTCTGTGTCGTGATTTCCTCCTCGCGCACGGCGCCCATCTGCTGGTCCTTCAACCCGGCGCCGGATGGCGGTACTGAAGGCGCGGCCACCTTGTCCGCCGCAAGGTCACTCTTCTTCGCCTCCACCGACTCCCCGGCGTCCAGCGCCTGCTCCTTCTCGGACGGCTCGCTCGCGACCGGGGTGTCTGCTTCGCTCCCCCCCTCGATGTTTTTAGGAGAGTCCGTCCGGTCCGGAAGTCCTACCACTTCGGGAGCCGGCGCACCATGCCAGGCATCCTGACGCTGCACCAGCATGACCACCACGACCCCCACCGCGGCGGCGGCCGAGGCAGCGGAGAGGATCGCGGCCCAGGGGAGGCTGGGCGCGCGGCCCCGTGGCCCCTCGTCGAGACCTGCGCGGCGGCCCGGACGCTCCCGCGCCGGCTCCGCCCCTGCCACGCGCTCCATCACCGAACCGGTCAGTTTCTTAAAGTAGTCATCGTTAGGATCCTGGAGCCCCTGGCGGAGCATCCCCTCCGCGTCCGACGTCTCGTCGAGCCGGGTCTGGCAGGCCGAACAGGAAAGGACGTGCGCCTCGATCAGGCTTCGCTTATCCAGATCGAGTTCGCCGTCGCGATAGGCGAAGAGTTCTTCCAGGGGGGGATGATTCTGCATCATCGGGGGTCCACCATTCGTCGCTTGGGCGAGAGAGAGCGCATTTCCTCGATGAGCGCCTCGCGCGCCCGGGCCAGTCGCGACATCACCGTGCCGATCGGAATGCCAAGCGCCTCGGCGATTTCCGCGTAGCTAAGGTCCGCATCGACACGGAGGGCCAGAACGGCGCGCTGTTCGTCGGGTAGCGCCTCGAACGCGCGCTCGGCCAGGAGCCACTGCTCCAGGATGGCCGGGTCCTGCTCCGGGTCGGCGACCCGTTCGGCCAGCGGGACGTTACCATCCGGCGCCGGGTCGTCGAGGGAGGCTGCAGCTCGCCGCTTCCCCTGGCGAAGGGCCGAGAGGGCCGTCCGTGCGACGATGGTGAGGAACCAGGGACCGAAAGCCCGGCCCTCCTCGAAGCGGTCGAGCGCTCGAAAGGCCTTCACGTACGATTCTTGTAAGGCGTCGTCGGCGTCCTCGTGCTGACGCAAGATTCGGCGCGCCAAGCGGTAGCCGTCCCGTCGGGTTCGGCGTACGAGTTCAGCGAACGCGTCGGTTTCCCCGGCGCGGACACACCGGACCACCTCGTCATCCGCGAGTTGCGTGCGATCGGATCGCGCGGCCGTCATCGGGGGCCGACTCTACTACGCCGCGGGGGGGCCGCCTATTCCAAACAGAACGAGGCCGCGCGGTATCGCGCGACCCCGTCAAGGCTTGCCTGGGCTTCCGACTAGCGGTTGCCGCGGCGATTCCCGGAACGGCGAGAGAGCCACATGAGGCCGAAGGCCACGACCAGACTCCACAACACGATCTTCATCACCATGAAACTACCCTCCTTAGAGCGGCGCTCAGCGCGTCGCGTTCTGGGCCGCGATCGCTTCCATCAGCTGAATCGCGGCAGGGCCCAAGATCACCACGAGGAGCGCGGGGAAGATGAGGAATACGAGCGGGAACGCGAGCTTGATTCCCGCCTTTCGCGCCATCTGCTCCGCCCGCTGACGGCGCTTCGTCCGCATCGACTCGGCGTGCGCCCGGAGCGACTGCGCGATACTGGTTCCCAGGCGGTCGGCCTGGATCATCATGGCCGTGAGGGCATAGACGTCCTCCACCCCCGTGCGCCGCGCCAGGCGCCGAAGCGCCTCGGTACGGGCCAGACCGGTCCGGATTTCCTGGTTCACCATCAAGAGCTCATCGCTCAACGCCGGACTGGCGAGGGCGATTTCCCGGCCGACCCGCTCCACAGCGGCGTTCAGGCCGAGCCCAGACTCCACGCAGACGACCAGCAGGTCGAGGGCGTCGGGGAGCGACTGCTGGATCTGCGTGCGGCGCGCCTCGCCCTTCGCGTGAAGCCAGAGCGTCGGAAGATAGAAACCGACCACACCCGCCACGAAACCGCTGAAGAGCGTGGAGCCGAGCGGGCGGGCCATGGCGAAGTTGACAGTCAGCCAGCCAGTGGCCCCAACGATCGCGCAGATGCCCTTGGCTCCCAGGAATACCATCGGTGCCGTCGCGTCGCGGATGCCGGCCCGGATCAACCCCGACTGGAGCGACTCCTTGCTGTCATCCGCCGGGAGGAATCCTCCGAGCATCGCCAGGAACTGAAGGAGGACCGACGGTCGATCGTCCTCGTGAACGGGCCGGGCGG
>JANNMC010000385.1:0-1932 GCA_031397435.1 Candidatus Eiseniibacteriota bacterium | reverse complement strand
AGACAGCGATCAGGTCTCCGTCGCGACCCACCGAAGCGGGGCAGGCGATGATCATCTCTCAGACCCCCTACCGGATCAGTTTCGCCGGCGGTGGCACGGATCTTCCCGCCTTCTACCAGCGCGAGGCAGGCGCGGTCCTGTCGGTGGCAATCGATCGACACATGTACGTGACGGTCGGGACGCGCTTCGACGAGACGATTCGCCTCTCCTACTCGCAGACCGAAGTGGTGGAGCGCCCGGAGCAGCTGAAGCACACGCTCGTGCGCGAGGCCCTCGATACGGTGGGGCTCGAGCGTTCGCTCGAGATCACCACGATCGGCGACGTGCCCGCCGGCACCGGGATGGGTTCGTCGAGTGCGCTCGCAGTCGGCTTGCTGACAGCGCTTTACGCCTACACCGGTCGCGTGATCGGTCCCGAGGATTTGGCGCAACAGGCGTGTGCGATCGAGATCGACCGCCTGAAGAGCCCGATCGGGAGGCAGGACCAATACATCGCGGCTTACGGCGGGCTGCAGTATTTGCGCTTCAACCCCGACCACAGCGTGGATGTCGAGCCGGTCCCGTGAAGCGAAGCGACGCTGCGCGCGCTCGAGGGCTCGCTGTTGCTTTTCTATACGGGCGGCACACGCGATGCGAACGCGATCCTCAAGGAGCAGTCGGCCGCGACGGCTTCGAAGCTCGATGTGCTGCGGCGCATGCGCGACCTCGCGGGTGAGCTGCGCCGTGTTCTCACCGCGCCCGGCGGCGGCGACCTCGCAGCGTTTGGCGAAATCCTCCACGAGTGCTGGGAACGCAAACGCTCGCTCACCCCGAACATCAGCACAGGGCAGGTCGACGCCTGGTACCGCGCTGGACGCGAAGCCGGCGCTCTCGGCGGCAAGCTGCTCGGCGCCGGCGGCGGCGGCTTCTTGTTGATGATGGCGAAGCGAGAGCGTCACGACGCGATCCGCGCCGCGCTCGGTCGACCGCGCGAGCTGCCGATCGCCTTCGATCCGCGCGGCTCCCGCCTGATCTTCGTCGGCACCCGCAAGTGAGTTCGCACGCGGCGGCCGCTCCTCCGCGCGCGCTCGTGCTGGCAGCTGGCGTTGGCAGCCGGCTGCGACCGCTCACGGATCGCACGCCGAAGTGCCTGATCTCGATCGGAGGGCGGCCGCTCTTGGCGCATTGGCGCGACGCGCTGCTGCGCGCGGGCGTGCAGCACGCCGCCGTGAACACGCACGCGCACGCCGAACAGGTCGCTGCTTGGATCGCGGGGGAGGGCGGCGCGGGCATCGCATGGCACGTCTTCCACGAGCCGCAGCTACTCGGCTCCGCCGGCACGCTGCGCGCGCTGTTGCCCTGGCTCGAAGCGGCGCCCGATTTTCTCGTGATCTACGCGGACAACCTGAGCACCGTCGATCTCGCTGAACTGGTGCGCGGACATCGCGCCCGCGGCAGCGAGTTCAGCATGGCGTTGTTCGAGGCGCCGAATCCGCGCGCGTGCGGCATCGCGGAGCTCGATGCCCGCGGCCGGGTCGTCGCGTTCGAGGAGAAGCCCGCGCAGCCGCGCTCATCGCTCGCGAATGCGGGGATCTACGTGATCTCCCGCGGCGTCGCCGGGCCTCTGCTCGACGAGCGCTGCTTCGACATCGGCCACGATCTTCTGCCGCGCCTGGTCGGCCGAATGGATGGCGTGCCCTTGCGCGGGTATCACCGCGATATCGGAACCCCGGACGCGCTCGCGCTGGCCGAGGCGGATCTGCGTGCGGGCGCATTAACAAGCGGAGGTTGAGATGCGGATTCTGGTGACAGGCGGAGCCGGCTACGTCGGCAGCTTTGCGGCACGCCGGCTGATCGCTGCCGGACACCGCGTGGTGATCCTCGACAACTTGTGCCAGGGGCACCGCGCCGCCGCCCCAGGCGAACTCGTGCTGGGCGACATCGCCGACCGCG
>JANNMC010000403.1:0-4106 GCA_031397435.1 Candidatus Eiseniibacteriota bacterium | reverse complement strand
GTGGATCTCCGCATCAGCGGCTCGCGCGCGCGCGCCGAAGAACTGCTCCGAACTCTCGGGGGGAGCAGCGATGCAGAGTGGTTCGCCGGCGGCGGAGCGAGAACGGCGTCGCGCCGGGCCTCGGGTCGCGCTGACATCGCGCGTGGAGCTCGAGTGCGAGGGCGTGGCGAGCGCACAGTGCGGCGCGTCGCTCGATGTTGGCCTCGGCGGGCTGTGCATCGAGCTCCCCTGCGCGATCGATTTGGAGAGCGTGCGCTCCGTGAGGATCCGCCATGGCCGACGCGATCTGACCTTGCGCGCACGCGGATCTTGGCAGCGCGACACGCTGGCGCATGGAGTGGTGCTGCTGGGAGTGCAATTCCTCGATCTCGACTCTCAGCAAAGCGCCGCGCTCTGGGAGCTCGTGAATCTGCGCGCACTCGAACTCACCCGGTTCTTGGTCGAGCGCTCGGACCTCGCCCCGATCGACGTCGACATTGCGATGGACCTGACGCTCGGCACGCGCCGACGCCAATTCGCGGCGAGCCAACGCATCTATCGCCACGGCGAGGAGGCCGAGAGCGAATCCTCGATCTTCATCGTGGCGCATGGGCGAGTCTGCCTGGAAGCCGAGACGGCGGGCGGCGTTCGCGTCGTACTCGATCACGCGGAAGCCGGGCAGGTGTTCGGCGGTGCACCGAGCCTGCTCGGCATCCCGCACGTCGATTCCGCGATCGCGGAGAGCGCGGTGCAGTTGCTGGAGATCGACTACTTCTCGCTGCGCAGCCTCGTCGCGGAGAAGCCCTTGGTCGCGCGCGCGCTCGAGCATGCCGCGCTGCGCCGCTACCTCCGCCACATTCCCGCGCTGCTGCGGGCGCACGAGCTGGGCTCGCCGGAGCCCGGCTGATGGCAACGGTGCTCATCATCGACGACTCGCCCGTCCAGCGCTCGCTGATCCGGCGAGTTCTGAGCGAGGGAGGCCGCTTCATCCAGGTGATCGAGGCCTGCGACGGGATCGACGGCCTGAAGCTCCTGATGTCGCAGCCCGTGGACATGGTGCTGTGCGATCTCGAGATGCCACGCCTCCGCGGGGACAAAGTGCTCGCGCTCGCCAGTTCCCCGGAGTTCTCGCACGTGCCGTTCCTGATGCTGAGCGCCGTGCTCGACTCGAAGCAACGCGTTGCCCTGTTGCGCTGCGGGGCGCGCGACGTGATTGCCAAGCCCGTGGACGAGCGAGAACTCGCGGCGCGCATCGACCTGCACCTCGAGCTAGCGCGCCTGCAACGCGAGCTGGCCGAGCGCAACGCGCTGCTCGAGCAGCTCTCCCGCACCGACGCGCTCACGCAGCTGCGCAACCGCCGCGCACTCGACGATGCGGTGAGCCTCGAGTGGCAACGGTCTCAGCGCCTCGGAACGCCCTTCTCGATCGTGATCGGCGATGTCGATCACTTCAAGCGGATCAACGACGGGCACGGCCATCCGTTCGGCGACACCGTGCTCCAGCAAGTCGGAGCGTGCTTCTCGCGGCGCATTCGCGCGACCGACACGGCGGGCCGCTTCGGCGGCGAGGAGTTCATGGCGATCCTGGCCGCTCCCGTCGAGGGCGCGCGGACGTTCGCGGAACACCTGCGTAGGGACATCGAGGCGCTGTCGATCCCCGTGCAGGCAGGCGGCTGCGTGAGTCCCACGATGAGCTTCGGCGTGGCGACGCGCGGGGCCGAGCACGCGCTGCCCGAGCAGGTGATCGCAGCAGCCGACGCTGCCCTGTACCGCGCGAAGCGCGCGGGACGAAACCGAGTGGATGCGGCGTCGGCGCAAATCGCATCCGGCGCCGCGCTGCGCGAGTGCGCTAGCCCTTAGCGGGCGCCCCTAACAAGCCGGCGGCGCAGCGGCAGTCGCGCGGTTCGCGCCGCGGGCCGAGCGCAGCAACGCGTCCGTCGCAGCCGCGCGGAACGCGTCGCATTGCGCGGGATGATGCAGGATCAACCCGGCCAGCTCCTCGGGTGTGACTGAACGCGCGAGCAAGAGGCTGGCCACGTGGATTAACTCGGTCGCCGCGCCGCCGGCGATCTGGACGCCGAGCAGCTGAGAGTTCGCACCGTCGAAGATCAGCTTCAACGCGCGAACCGGGTCTGCCGGCCGGCCCGGAACCAGCAGGTCGCGCTCGTCCGCGCAGCCTATGAAGGTTTCACGGCCGAGCAGGCGGCACAGATCTTCGCCCAGGCCCACCGTCGCGATTTGCGGGATCGTGTGAACCGCCAGCGGAAGCTCGGGCGGCGACGTGGAGATGCCGTGCAGTGCGTTCGCGACCGAGGTCCGGGCCTGCCAGACCGCGGTGCCGATTCGGAACGGCGGACCCGTCGCGTCGCCGCAGGCGTAAACCGATGGCAACGAGGTCCTGCCGTTCTCGTCGACGGACAGGAAACCGCGGACATCGCGCGCGACGCCCAGCGCCTCGAGGCCAAGCCCGTCGGAGCGCGGGATGCGTCCAGCCACGATCAGCAGGCGCTCGCACGCCTCGGCGCGACCGCTCGCGAGCCGGATCCACACGTGCCGCTGTCCCCCTTCTTCACGAGGCTCGACACTCTCGATGCTCTCTTCCGTGGCCACCGTAACACCCAGCTGTTGGAGGCCACGGTGGAGATGCTCGAGCACGTCGCGGTCGGCGACTCGGAACAACTTGCGCCGGCGCTCGATCAACGTGACCTGTACGCCCAGTGCAGCCAGCACACTGGCGAACTCGCAGCCCTCTTCCTCCGCGCCCAGAATGAAAATGCTCCTCGGCAGGCGATCGAGTGCGAGCACGCTCTGGCTGTCGCACACGACGCCACTCGCCCACGGAAACCGCTCGGGCCGCCGCGGCCGGCTGCCGGGGGCGAGCACGATTGTCTCGGCCTCGTGAGCAGTGGCCTCGGCGATCCGGACTTGATGAGCGCCGGTCAAAACCGCGAAGCCGTCCTGCAGCTGAACGCCTGCGCGGATCAGTCGCTTCCGCGCGGCGTCCGTATCTGCTCGCGCGCGGGTAAGGCGCGTGGCGAGCACGCGCTGCGCCATCCCGCGGAGCCGCTCCGAGGACGGAGCCGACGGCCGCAGCCAGCCGCTGCGCAGCGCCGTGTCGCGCAGCCAAGCCAGCGGCGCAGCGCCTGTACGGCTGGCGCCTTCTTCGGCGCTGAACGGGTCCACGCTGAGCACGCGGGCACCGAGGCGCGCGGCTTCGAGCGCTGCCGTCTGACCGGCCACGCCCGCCCCGATGACGATGACATCGAACTTCATGCTGCGACTAGCGACCCCGCATGCGGCGCTAATTGATCGGTTGTTGGGGACTCGCGACTTGACGTGCGAAACGTCGTCGCTGCGCGGTCCGCTGGGCGTTCGATGGGTCGCTCTACGCTGTTCTACGCAAGGCGCTCGACGTCGAATGCAGGAACAGTTCCTGTAGCTCAGCTGGCGGCGTGGCCGAACTGTGCCGGCCCGAGCCGAGGCAGCCGGCGGCGATCTCCACGGCCGTCTCTGCCAGCCGCGTTTCCCGCGCCCGTTCCCATAATTAGTCACAGATCCACCTGTCAGAGTCGCTCACGCATGCGAGAGGCAAGCGTGCTTGCTTCGTGGCGCTCTGCCCCTAACAGATTTTTTCATGGACCTACCCAAAATGGGTGAGCCGCAGCAGCGGAGTGCCCCTTACGCTTGCTCGTGAGGGTTGAACCGTGGATCTCGGGTCGATCGCGTTAGCCGCCCTGTCGGAGTTCCCGTCGCATCCAGTCGTCGTCTTCGACGCCGAGGCGCGCTGCGTAACCGTGTTCGGCAAGCGTAATCCCCGCGCGGAGTCCATCTTCGGCGAGCGAGAGGCGATCGTCGGCCGCCCCGCCGAGGAGTACATGGGCGTCGAGGCCGCCCGCTTCCGCCTAATGCTCACGAGCGTGCTCGCGTCGGGCGAGTCGGCGTCGCTTCGCTCCCAAGTGGCGCTCCCGGATGGCGAGTTCGTCCTCGAGTTGACGCTCTGGCCGCTGGCGGGCATGCCGCTCGTCGCCTGCCTGCTCCGCAATGTGAGCGAGGCAGATCAGCTGCGCCGCGAGCGCGACGCCAGCGAGGCGCGCGCGCAGGCGATGTTCGAGCACACGGCCCCATTT
>JANNMC010000344.1:0-8188 GCA_031397435.1 Candidatus Eiseniibacteriota bacterium | reverse complement strand
GTCGTAGGATTCGTCGATCATCAGTTTCGACAGTTCGGGGTCGGAGCGGCCGTCGGTGACGCGCATCAGGTCTTCGGTGAACGCCGCGTGCGGATAGACCGGCACGCCGCTGCGGACTCTCGGCGGGGCATGCCTCGATGCTTCTCTATTCGCTGCTTCACCTCTTCGAGTGCGGGCTTCCCCTGGGAGAGCTCCGCCACTTCCGCCAGTGGGAGTCGCTCACCCCGGGGCACCCCGAGGTGGGGCAGACCGCGGGAGTCGAGGCAACGACGGGGCCGCTGGGACAAGGGTTTGCGAACGCCATTGGCATGGCCCTGGGCCAGCGCCTCGTCCAGGCGCGCTTTCCGGCGCTCGGCCCGCTCCTCGATCACCGCGTCTTCGCGCTCGTCAGCGACGGCGATTTGATGGAGGGAGTCGGCGCCGAGGCGGCTTCCCTGGCCGGACACTGGAAACTCGGAAACCTCGTCTTCCTCTACGACGATAATCGGATCTCGATCGAAGGTCCCACGACACTCGCCTTTAGCGAGGACGTCGGGCGGCGGTTCGAGGCCTACGGCTGGCAGACACTCCACGTCGACGGCCACGATCGCGCGGCCGTGGCGGCGGCCCTCGAGGTGGCGGTCGCGGAGACGGAACGGCCGTCGCTCATTCTGGCGCGGACGACGATCGGAAAGGGCGCTCCCAGCAAGGAGGGGACCGCCAAGACGCATGGCGAGCCGCTCGGGCCCGAGGAGACGAAGCGCGCCAAGGAGGCCGCCGGGTGGCCGCTGGAGCCCCCGTTTCATATTCCGGAAGAAGCCCGCGCGCACTTCGCCTCGCTGGCCGGTGAGAAACGCGCCGAGGCCGCCGCCTGGCGCGCGCGATTCGAAGCGGCGCGACGAGAGGCCCCCGACGAAGCCGCGCGGTGGGACAAACTCTGGGCACGCTCCATCCCGGAAGATCTCGAGGCGATGCTGGCGGCGGAGGCGGAGAGCGGCGAGGGGCTCGCCACGCGATCGTGGTCGGGGCGGATGATCCAGGTCGTGGCCGCGGCGGTCCCGTCGCTGATTGGCGGCTCGGCCGATCTCAGTCCCTCGAACCTCACCGACATCAAGAACGGCGGCGACGTCGCCCCCGCGGGGCTGAAGCAAGGGGCTGCGATCTCCTTCGCGGGGAAGACGCTTCACTTCGGCGTTCGCGAGCACGCCATGGGCTCGATCCTGAACGGACTCGGGCTCTACGGGGCGTGGATCCCGTTCGGCGGCACGTTCCTCGTCTTTTCCGACTACATGCGCCCGGCGATCCGCCTGGCGGCGCTCTCTCGCCTTCGCTCCATCTACGTCTTCACGCACGACAGCATCTTCCTGGGAGAAGATGGACCGACGCATCAGCCGATCGAGCATCTGGGAGCGCTCCGACTCATTCCCAACCTCGAGGTCTGGAGGCCGGCGGATGGCCTGGAGACCGCCGTGGCCTGGTCGGAAGCGATCCGGCGCGACCAGGCTCCCACCGCCCTCGTCCTGACGCGGCAGAAACTGGCGCCGATTCCCAGGCCGGAGGCATTCGATCGCTCCGACATGCGGCGTGGCGGCTACATCGCGGCGGACAGCCCGGGACGCTCGCTGCACGTCACGCTGGTGGCGTCCGGATCGGAAGCGCCGCTGGCGCTGGCGGCGAGAGATCTGCTCCAGGAGCGCGGCATCCTCGCGCGTGTCGTCTCCATGCCCTGCGTGGAGCGATTCGATCTGCAGCCGGCCGGATATCGCGATCAGGTGCTTCCGCCGGGCGGGCCGATCGCCGTGATCGAGGCCGCGAAGACCGATCTCTGGTGCGCGACCGTCGGTCGCGACGCCCTTCGCATCGGGATCAGCCGATTCGGAGCCTCGGCGCCGGCGGAGGTCCTGGCCGAGAAGTTCGCGTTCACGCCCGCGGCGGTGGCCGATCGCGTCTCGGGGTGGCTCCGACGGGGATGAGACTCGCGCGCACTGGAATCGTGCTCATCGCGCTGGCGCTCCTGATTCCCTACGCCGCGTATCTCACCGACGATAGCTTCATTCATTTTCAATTCGCGAAACAGCTGCTACGCGGAGAAGGCTTCGCCTTCAACGCGGGAGAGCCCACCTACGGAGCGACGAGCCCCCTCTGGGTGCTGCTTCTCGCCGCGACAGGCTTCTTCGTTCCGGGTGCCGGCGCCACGCCAGATGTCACCGCCGCCATGCCGCCCCTTGGCTGGATTGCCAAGGGGTGGGGCGCGCTCTTCACCCTGCTTGCCGTGGTCTGGTGCGGGAGGGTGGCGCGTCGCCTCGGGTGGGACCCGCGCGCGGGACTTCTCCTCGCGGCCCTCGCCACCTTTCACGCCTGGTCGTCGCGATGGGCCGTCTCGGGGATGGAAACGCCACTCGCCTTCTTTCTCGTGCTGTTCTCGCTCGACGCCCTCGCCGCCACCCTTCTCGAGGGCCACCCCGCCTGGCCAGCCGGCGCCGCTCTGGCGGGGGCCGCGCTGGCGAGACCCGAAGCGATTCTCCTGGCTGCCATGGGGGCCGCGGCGATCGCGCTCGCGGGGAAGGGCGCCGGCGGCCGGCGCGCTTCGCGCCTAGGATCGTTCGCAACTGGATTCACCATCCCCTACGGCGCCTGGCTCGTGGCCGCGTGGATGTGCTTCCACCGCCTCCTGCCGAATACCAGCGGTGCGAAGGCGGGCGCCTGGCTCGATCTCGATCGAGCGATCGGCACCTTGCGCGATTCGATCCGCATCGTGCTCTCCGCGGAGCTGATCCCGGTCGCGGTGGCGGTCGTGGCGCTGGCGCTGGGCGGGGGAGAGCGCCTGCGGCGCCTGGAGCCGGGGCGGCGCGCCTTCTGGCTTCTGGTGGCGCTCTGGCCGCTGGCGCTCGTTGGCTCGTTCGCGCTGACCGGTGTTCAGGTCGTCTCTCGCTACCTGATCGTGGCCACCCCTTGCGTGCTCCTGCTCGGCGTCGCGTCACTGCGGCATCTGACGGGAAGTTCGGCGTCCCGCACGCGCGCCGCCGGGGTTGCGTCCCTTCTCTTCGTCGCGCTCCACGCCACGGAGAGTCTCTACGTCACGTTCCGCGTGAGTGCTCCCGCCGCACGGGAGCATACCCGGGGACTCCTCGCCTCCCTCGGCGGCATCGGTCTCTGGGCTCGCCAGAATACCCCGCCGGGGACCCTGTTCGCCGTCGCCGACATCGGCGCGTTCGGCTATTACAGCGACCGGCCGGTATTCGATCTCTACGGCCTCGTGACTCCGTCCATGGGGCCACTATCGGTGCGCGAGGGGTACGACCGAGTGGTAACCAACCTGCGCTTCGAGGGGATCGCCCGCCCCGAATATCTGGTCGACCGCGCCAGGATCGAGGCGCGGCTGACCGTGGCCCCGGAGCCCGACACTCCCTATCGCTTCCTCTTTGCCCGCCGCGTCCCCAATCTCGGGATCACGAGGCCGGGCGAATGGGTCTACTCCGTCTACGCGATCGACTGGGCCGCGTGGGATCGGCTTCATCCGAAGCTGGCGGAACGTTGAGTTGCGCCGCCGCGAGGAGTAGACTGGAGGGGTCATGCGGCCCAACGCGAGCTTTCGTCTCAATTCGTTAACCAGCAAGGATACAACTGATTAGGTGAATATCTTCACCTGCAATCGATGGATGGGTCGCGCGACGCCATGGAGTGTGGCCGTGGCGCTCCTCTGTCTGGGCAGCGCCACCGCCGCATTCGCCCGCGTCGATCCGGCGCCGGCGCGAAGCACTCCGCCAGCAGGCCAGTCAGCGCCCTTCGCCCCGACCCTCACTCCCTCACTCTCCGGCTCCGCGGTGGAGGGCGTGATTCTCACGGCCGACTCGCTGGCGGCAGCATTCCAATCGCTCGCCGACTACCACACCCGCACGGGCCACCCGACCGTGGTCCGAACGCTTACGACCATCCGGGCCGACGATCCCCGCTCAAACGATCTCGCACAGGCCATCCGCTCCTTCCTGACGCGAGCGCGGACTCTCTGGGGAACCGAGTGGGTGGCTCTTGCCGGAGACCACGAATCGATTCCGCTGCGGATGGTGCGAGTCAATTTCTCGGAGACCGAGGAGATCGCCACCGATGCCTACTACGCCGATCTCGATGGCACATGGGATGCGAACGGGGATGGGATCTTTGGGGAGGTGGCCGACTCCCTCGACATGGAGCCCGATCTCCTGGTCGGTCGAATTCCGGTCGACAACGCCACGGAGGCCGCCCAGCAAGTCGCGAAGTTCCTTCGCTATCGCCGGACGCCACCTATCGCGCCGCTCTCGAAGCACCTCCTCCTCGCCGAGGTTCTCTTTCCGAGAGACTGGACACCGGGGCAGCTGGTGCAGGTCGATGGTGCCATCCAGGCTGAGTCGATCCGGGCTCACCTCCCGGTCTGCAGTCCCCCCGACCGGTATTACGAGAATCAGACCCGCTATCCAGGCTCGCTTCTCCTGACCAAGCCGGCGGCGCTGGCGGCTCTCTCGCGTGGCTATGCCGTGATTCAGGCCATCGGGCACGGCTCCCGCTCCCAGATCGCGATGGGGACCGACCGGATCACGCTCGCCGATCTGTCGACCCTTTCGAGCGGAGACTCGGCGGCGCTCTGGATCGCCTCCAACTGCGCTTCGGCCGCGGTCGATTTCGACTGCTTTGCCGAGGCGCTCCTACGAAAACCGTTCGGCGGCGCCATCGCCTATGTAGGTGCCACGCGCGACGCCTGGCCAGGGGTGAGCGAAGATGTCGCCGAGACGGTGACGCGATTAGTGGTACCAGCACAGGGAGCCGGGGTTCCGCTCGGGCTCGCGGTCGACGCGGCGCGACGTGCACTCCTGCCCAAGGCGACCGGGGAGACACCGCAGCGCTGGGGCTACTTCGAGACCATTCTCCTCGGCGATCCGATGCTGCGCATCTGGCGATGCGGACCGGCGACGCTCACGGTCACGGGGCCCGCAAGCGTGGCACTTGGCGCCGGCGGTTTCTCCGTCTCGGTGGAGTCGGGTGGCGCGCCGGTCGAATCGGCTCTCGTGGTGGTGGTGAAGGCAGGGGAGGACTATCGCGCGGTTCACACCGACGCCGCAGGCGTGGCCTGGGTGCCGTTCGTCCCTGCTTCGGCCGGCCCCTTCTCCCTCACCGTCTCCGCTCCCGACGCGATCGCGTTCGAAGACTCGCTCGCGGTGACGCCGGCGGCGGCATCTCACTTCGCCTTCACATCGCTCGAAGGCAACGATGCCGCCCATGGCGATGGGGACGGCCGCGTCGACGCGGGAGAAGCGTTCGGGTTCACGGGGAGTCTCACGAACAGCGGTGCCGGTGCCTCGGGCGATCCGATCACGATCGAGGTCGAGGCGCTCACCGGCGACCTCGTGGTGGAGCAGCCGACCGCCACCATGGCGGGGCTCGCGCCGGGTGCGAGCATCCCGATCCCCCCCTCGCTCCGGGTTCTGGCGAGCATGTTCCCGAATACGACGCGACTTGGCCGCGCGCGGCTGATCGCCCGCGATGGGTCACGGGCCGACACCATCTTCTTCGGCGTCGGCATCGCCGCGGCCTCGCTGCTGCCCAGTGCCTCGACCCTCGTGGACGACACGCCGGGCGACGGGGATGGCATCCCGGAATCGGGTGAGACGGCGTCGTGGTCATGGCGACTAGCGAACGCGGGAAGCGGCACCGCGCGCGGCGTGACCCTCCGCGCCCGGACGCCCGCGGGGGGCGTCACCCTTCTCGACTCTGTCTCCACGGTGATCGATCTCGACCCGGGAGCCTCGGCGCTGGCGAGCCTTCCGATTCGATTCGCGCTCTCGGCGCCGGTCCCCGGCCGTCTTTTCGATCTCCACATCGAGGACGGGAGAGGGCACTCTTGGGTATTCCCCGTCTCGCGCACCCTGCTTCCGGCACAACCGACGGGGCTCCACGTGCAACGATCCACGGAGAATGGCATCGAGCTGGGCTGGTCGGCGTCGCCGCCGGCCGGACTTCTCGGCTATCACGTCTATCGCGCGCTCGACGACGGTTCGGCGCTCGTCCGCGTGACGTCTGCCCCCACGCGCGCCATTCCGCTCTACCAGGACACCGGACTCGGACTTCTCACGCGCTATCGATACGCGGTGAGCACCGTCGATTCGAGCGGCAACGAAGGGGCGCTCTCTCCATCGGTCGTCGCCAGCACGACGCCGCCCTCGGTCGCGGGGTGGCCGGCCGAGCTGGGGCAGCCGACGTCGTCGAACGTCTGTCTCGGCGATCTGGACGGCGATGGGAATCCCGAGCTGGTCGTGGGGAGCGACTATCTCTACGCCTTCCATGCTGACGGCACCGAGGTGAGGGACGGCGACGCCAATCCGGTCACGACGGGGATCTTCTCGACGCTCCTCCACAACATCGCCTCGTCGCCCGCCATCGCGGACGTCGATCTCGACGGGACGCCGGAGATCATCGCTGCTTCCTGGAACGACTCCCTCGTGGCCGTCTTCCGTCCTGACGGCACGCTCCTTCCCGGCTGGCCGAAGAAGGGGGGCGCTCCCTTCTGGTCGTCGCCCGCGATCGGCGACGTCGATGGAAACGGCGGGCCCGACATCGTGATCGGATCGAACTCGTCCCGGATCTATGCCTGGCACGCGGATGGAAGCGAAGTGCGCGACGGCGACTTCAACGCCGCGACCGACGGAGTCCTCTTCGTTCCGCTCGGCACCGTCATCTCCTCGCCCGCCATTGCGGATCTCGACGGCGACAACGTGCGCGAGATTATCTTCGGCACGTCGGCGGGGCGCGTCTATGTGATACATCACGACGGCGTCGTCGCGGGCTGGCCCTTCGTGGCGTCGGGCCTCTTCAGCTCCTCTCCCGCGATCGGGGACATCGTGCCGGGTGGTGCGCGCGAGATCGTGATGGCCTCGTCGAGCGACAGCGTCTACGTCCTGTCCGCGGCGGGAGCCCGCGTGCCCGGTTGGCCGAGGCCACTCGAGCTCACCACCGGAAACGGGCGCACCCCGTCGGCTGCGCTGGCACCACTCCGCGCCCATTTTGGCGACCCTTCTCTTCACGTCGTGATCGCGGGGGCGGACGGTGCGGTGCGCGCGTATGAGCCGAGCGGCGCGGTGGTCGCCGGCTTCTCCTCGCTCTCCTTCGGAGCGGGCACCGAAGCGAGCCCGGCGGTGGCCGATCTCGAAGGCGACGGCGCCTGCGAGATCGTCATCGCCGCCGAAGATCGCCGACTCTACGCCTACCGCTACGACGGCGCCGCCGTGAGTGGATTCCCGATCGAGATCGGCGCCGAGGCGCGAAGCACGCCGGCCATCTGGGACCTGGACGGAGATGGGGCGGCGGAGATCGCGCTGGCGGGCTGGGATCGAAAGATCCATGTCTGGCGCTATCCGGGCAACTTCTCGCCACTCAGCGCTCCCTGGCCGATGTGGCGCCACGACAACTGGCACACGGGCCTCATGAGTTTCCCGATCCTGACCCACGCCGAACCGCCTCCGTCGCCGGGGCCCAGTCCCGCGCCGCCCGCGCGGCCATGGCTATCGCAGAACCGGCCGAATCCCTTCAACCCGTCGACCGTGATCGGGTTTGGCGTACCGGGGCCGGAACGAGCCGACGTTCGGCTTCGCGTCTATGACGTCTCCGGCCGCCTCGTGTCGACGCTGGTTTCACGGCGATTCGATCCCGGCTATCATGAGGTCCGCTGGGACGGTCGCGCGGACCGCGGCGGAGCGCTCGCCTCCGGCGTGTATCTGGTACGTGCCGAGATCGGTCCGGCGACGTTTTCGCGCAAGCTGGCGCTGATTCGCTGAGGCCCGCGCCGGGGAATCGCATCCCGGAACGGCCTCGCGCCCCTGTTCTTCCTTCTCTCGAGGAGTGTTCATGAGCGGACCGGTTCGCGTGCGCTTCGCGCCGAGCCCGACGGGATACCTTCACGTCGGCGGCGCGCGCACCGCGTTGTTCAACTACCTCTTCGCCCGCCACCATGGCGGGACCTTCGTGCTTCGCATCGAAGATACCGATCGGGAGCGCTCCACGCAGGAGTCGGTCGGGGCGATCTTCGAGGGACTCCGCTGGCTGGGTCTCCAGTGGGACGAGGGGCCCGACGTCGGCGGCGCGCATGGCCCCTACTTCCAGAGCGAGCGGCTCCCTGGCTACGCCGAGGCCGCACGGCGACTCCTGGCTGAGGGGAAGGCGTACCGCTGTTTCTGCGCGCCCG
>JANNMC010000329.1:0-1074 GCA_031397435.1 Candidatus Eiseniibacteriota bacterium | reverse complement strand
GCCTGCCGGTGCCTCGGTCGCGTCTGTGGAGGTTTAAAGAAGCGCTACCGGCGGAGCTCTGCCACCACCCGGGAACGCGCTGCGCACGTATTCGCTGAGTATGACTACTGTCAGACGGAGCCACGTGATGGGCTCGGCGCTCGCGGCGCGGCGTAGCACGTAGAAGAAGAGATCCGCTTCGAGCCCGCGCCGATTCGTCCGGTAGACGAACTCTTGCAGGTAGCGAGGCAAGTGCTAGGGACTCACGCCGTGGAACGTGCCGCGCAGCCAGCCCTTGAGGTTCGAGAAGAGGATGTGCGACCAGGGCAAGAGCGTCGCGGCGTTCTTCGGATCGCCCTGGACGATCGGGCAGTGATCCGCGCCGTGCTTCGTGAGGTCGCCGTATCCCGTCCAGGCATCGCTGACGACGACCGCCTTTGCTTGATCGATCGCACCACGAACGAACGGGCCGAGTTCCTGCTGCGAGGCGGCCGGCACGACGGCCATGCGCAACGCGCCCGCCCGCTCGCCGCGATCCTCAACCACTGCGGCGATCACGCTCTTGCCCGGCACCAGCGCCCGACCCCTCCCGCCCGGCTGGCGGCGCCCGCCCACGTAAGTCTCGTCGGCCTCGACGAGCCCCGTGAGCCGGAACCCGGCGCGCTCGCCCAGCGCAGAGCGCAGCTTGTGCATCCACGTCCAAGCCGTCTTGTAGCTGCCCAGGCCGAGATCCTTCTGGAGCTGGAGCGCGGAGATCCCGGTCTTGTGGCGGCCGAGAAAGAACATCGCCAGAAACCACAAGCGCAGCGGCTTGCGCGTGCCTTGGAGCACCGTGCCTGCGGTCAGCGAGGTCTGATGCCGGCACGCCTTGCATTGCTCGAGCCGCCGCGTCGCGATCGGCACACTCGCGCGCCCCTTGCAGCGCGGGCACACGAAGCCGTTCGGCCAACGCGTCTTGCGCAAAAACTCCACGCACGCGGCTTCATCCGGGAATCGCTCCGTGAACTCCACCACCGTCCCCGGACCCTTCGTCGCCTTCTTCATCCGCATCGCTCGTCCTCCTCAGGAGCGAGCCTCACCCCACGCTGCGACAGC
>JANNMC010000327.1:0-1854 GCA_031397435.1 Candidatus Eiseniibacteriota bacterium | reverse complement strand
GCGCCGCAAGCTCGGACAACCGAGACGCGATCGCGGCCGGCGTGACGGCAGGAATTGAAAGCGCGGCGGCGATCGCGGCGAGCGCATCCTCCAGCTGCTTGCGGGTGACGGTCTGTGTGCGGCGATCGTTTTCAAACGCATGCAGCGCTTCGCGCGCGAGGTCGAGCGCGTCCCCGATTCCCGTCGCCCACTGCGAGACGATGACGGGCCGGACGATCATCTCGTGACAAGAACTCTGCAGAGCGAGCAGGTGGCCGGCGAGATTGCCGCTGTCGACCGAGGAAACGTACTTCGGGTGGAGCGGTCGCAAATCCTGCGTGTCGTACCAATTATAGAAGTGCCCGTGGAAACGCTCGAGGCGTTGCATCGTCTCGAGCGTCGCGCCCAGACGTTCGGTGGTGTCGAACACGCCGAGCCAGCCGAAGTCGCGGGCGGACACCACGGAGAGCAGATACAGCCCGAGGTTCGTGGGCGAAGTCCGGTGCGCAACCACCGGCTTCGGGTCTTCCTGGAAGTTATCAGGCGGGAGCATCTGGTCGGCTGGGGTCACGAAGGTTTCGAAGAAGCGCCAGGTTCGGCGCGCGATCGCTCGCAGCGAGCGAATTTCGCCGGCGGACAAGGCTTCGGCCTTCTCGAGCGGAGGCGGCAGGCTCGCCCACCACGCGACGACCGGCGCGAGGAACCAAAGCAGCAAGAATGGAAAGCTGAGACCGATCGCCGCTGGGTTGTGGAGCGTGACGAGAACCGCCGCCGCAAACGCGAGCACGCTCCCGCCCGCCATCCGCCGCAGGAACCCACGCATCCCGAGCCGTGGCCCAAGGCTCGCCTGCGCCGCTGTCACCCACTCGAGCAACCGTTGCTGGCTCACGAACAAGCGGAACAGCGTGCGGCTGATCGCGTCGCCCATCAGCCAAGCCTGATGAGCGAGGAACGTCACCATCAGCCCGGCCTGCGAAAGCGCGAGTGAGAGATCCGCGCCGATGGCGCGGAGATGACTCCGCTTCGAGGCCCCCGGGCGGCGCGGCCCGAGTCCGGCGAGCAGCGGCAGCAGCGCAGGGACTGCGAGCGTCGAGAGGATCCCGGCGGTCCAAATCTGTGCGGACGCGAGGGGCAACAGCCAGCCCGCAATCAGCGCGGCGAACGCCATCGGGGCGAGCAGCGTTCGCCGCAGGTTGTCGATCATCTTCCAGCGGCCGATGCGCGGGATCGCGGCTCGCACGGCGGAGAGTCCCGAGCCGCGCGCGCGCGCGCTGCCTCCGAGGATCCACGGGAGTAGCTGCCAGTCGCCGCGCGCCCAGCGATGCAAGCGACTCGCGGCGACGTCGTAGCGCGACGGATGCTCCTCGAACACCTCGATGTCGGACGCCAGCCCAGCCCGCGCGAAGAGGCCCTCGAACAGGTCGTGACTCAGCAGGCGATTCTCGGGAATTCGCCCTTCGAGTGAGGCCTCGAACGCGTCTACGTCGTAGATGCCCTTGCCGCTGAATGAGCCTTCTCCGAAGAGATCCTGATAGACGTCCGAGACGGCAAAGGCGTACGGATCCATCCCTCCCGGCGCCGAGACGACGCGCTGATAAAGCGAGCCTGCGCGCCCCATCGGCAGCGCAGGCGTGACGCGCGGCTGAAGCACGGCGTGGCCCTCGACCACGCGGCCGCCCGCTAGATCGAAGCGCGGGCGGTTGAGCGCGTGCGCCATCTTGCCGACCAGCCGCCTAGCCGAACCCCGAGGCAGTCGCGTATCGCCGTCGATCGTGATCACGTAGCGAACGCCCGCTGGGATGCTGGGCGGCTCTCCGTCCAGCCCGAGAAAGGTCGTGTCGCTCGCTCCCCGTAACAGTCGATTCAGCTCGTGCA
>JANNMC010000306.1:0-4661 GCA_031397435.1 Candidatus Eiseniibacteriota bacterium | reverse complement strand
GCGAAGCGAAGCAGCTCCGGCTTCTCCGGGATGGCCGCTATCTCACCGCCGAGGCGTGGAAGGGGACGTTGGAGCGGATCGCGAAGGCGGTGGCTCGATTTGCCGAAACCCACAAGCTCCGAGAAGGCATCGGGAAGGGCGAATTGAAGAGCCTCCTGGCGCGCGATGTCGAGGGGAGCGTCTTCGACGAGGCGCTGGAGTCGTTGGTCGCGGCGAAGACGCTGGCGCTCCGGGGTGACAGCGTGTCACTCCCCGACGCCGGCCCGGTCCTTTCTCCCGACCAGGCGCGGGCGGTCGCCGAGATGGAGCGGAAGCTGGCGGCAGGGGGATACTCCGTCCCCGACGTGCCCGAACTACTCCAGGGGATCGCCCCGGCGCTGAAACCACAGGAGTTGATTCGCTACCTGGTGGAGTCGTGCCGGGTGGTGAAGGTGACGGCGGATCTCCTCTACCCCTCGGATCGCTGGGCGGAACTGGAAGCCAAGGTGCGACAGCACCTTTCCCGGAACCCAGACCTCTCCATGGCGGCTTTCAAGGAGCTCTTTCAGGTTTCCAGGAAGTACTCCATCCCGGTTCTGGAGCAGCTCGACCGAACCGGCCTGACCCGCCGCCAGGGGGATGTCCGGGTAGCCGGCCCCCGGGCCCGGCAGCCCTGAGAGTCGCCTCCGCCGACACCCCGAAGATCGCCCGCCCCATTGAAGTCGAAGTCACACTGTGCTATCCTAACTGACGCACGAAGGGCAACCCGCCCTCCGCGCCCAAACCGCCCGAGATCGCGTCGTGGTCGCGGTCTCCCTCTGGACCTCCATCAGAAGGTGACGCGGATATGGGCCTTCGATTCGTTTCCCTCCGATTCACGCTACTGGCCGCAACGCTCATCGTGCTGACCGCGCTTCCAGGCACTTGGCTTCCCCAGGTCCCCGGAAACGCGTTCGGCCCCGCCACGGCATGGGCAGGCGGGACGCCCGATGAGACGCTGAATCCTCCGCCGACGCCTCCCAAGAAGTCGAACGCGTCGTCCCTGCGGTGGGATCACAGCACTCCGATGCCTGCTGAATGGGGTGTCGATCGCGTGGCCCGTCGCACGTCGATCACGAAGTTCGACCGGCTGATGGCGGTCTGGGCATTCGTGCGCGCGACAACCCTCAGGATGTAGAGCCGAAAACCGAGATCACGGGGACCGGACGCCGGCGCGGGGCACCCGCGAACGCTGGCTTCTAAGGACGAATGGTGGACAAGACAACAGCTGCGTTAATCCGAGAACGCGAGGAAGCGGTCGCGACCGCTCGCCTGGCACAGGACGGCGCACGGCAACTTCAATCGCTGGAAGACCTCGCCGAGATATTCTTGCGCGCCGATTCGTACCTTCCGGCGCTGCAGAATCTCGACGACTGCATCCAGTCCGCCGAGCGGCTTGGCCTCGACGCGGCCCGAATCGCGGCGCTCGAAATCAAGGCAGCGCAGGCCCTCATCGAAAAGGGGGACGCCGCGGCGGCCCTCCGCCACCTCGCGCGCGCACGGGCGCGGACGGTGGCCGATCCACATCCCGAATTGATGGCGCGCATATTCCTACAAAACGCCCGCGCCCTGATCGAGCTCTCGCAGTACGAGGAGGCACTCTCCACCTGCGAGCGCGCCTTCGCCATCTTCAAGGAGCGGAACCTCCTCGCGCCGCTTGCCCACACCTATAACTGTTTCGGCCGCATTTACTACCGCCTGGGGGAACTCGACCGGGCGAAGGAGTACTACGAGGCGGCCCTTCATCTCTTCCGCTGGGACCTGAACGACGACGAGGGCGTCATTCGGGCGCACAACAACCTCGGCGTCCTCTACCGCCATCTCTCCGATTGGCGCCAGGCGACGTGGCACCTTCTCCGCTCCATGGAATTGAGCCAGCGACTTGGCAATTTCGCCTACCTCGCCGTTTCGAACGCCAATCTCGGCAACGTCCACCTGAAAGCCGGCACGTGGGACGAGGCGCGGGAGCACTACGATCGCGCCCTGACCTCGTACGTGCAGATCGGGCGCGATGCCGGTGTGGCGCGCATGCGGACCGGCCTCGCCACCATCGCCACCTACCGCCACGACTACGCGGCGGCGGAGGCGCATCTGGCCGCGGCCCAGCAGATCTCGGCGCGTCTCGGCAACTCGCGCGAGGCGGCCCTGGTTCTCTTCGGCCAGGGCGAGCTGCAGCACGAGCGGGGCCAGCTTGAGGCGGCAATTCGCCTCTATGACGAAGCGCTCGACGTGGCACGCGGGATCGCTCCCGAGGGCGATATGGTCGGCGAGCTTCAGCGGAAGCGGGCGGAAGTGTTCGCGCTTCGCGGCGATCTCCCCTCGGCGTTGAAGGCCGCGGAAGACTCGTTCCAGCGCGCCAAGCGGCTCGGCGATCAGCTGGAAGAAGGCGCTTCGCGCCGCGTGCTGGCGGCCATCCACGCGCAGGACGGGCGGCTGGTCGAGGCTCATACCGAGTCGCGCGAAGCGATCCGGATTCTCGAGTCGATCCACGAGCGGATGGAACTGGCCCGCGCCTACCTCGATCTCGCGCGGCGGATGCCCCGCGAGGGCGATCCCGAGCGGTTGCGTGAATCGCAGAACCTCGCCTTCAAGGCGATGTATCTCTTCGAGCAGCTCGGCATGGAGGATTCGATGCGCGCGGCGGAAACGGTGCTTCGCGAATTGAACGCCCCGGCCTGGCTCACGGCTCCGCGCGCGGGGCGCTCGGCACCGCCGCCGATGGCCGCCCAGGCGCAGGAAGTCGCGCGGGCGCATGGCGTGGTCACCGAGAATTCGCGGACGCTCGACGTCGTGCGAAAGGCCTCGGAACTTCTGGCGACCCCGGCCCGCGTCCTGATCCAGGGCGAGACCGGCGTCGGCAAGAACCTCCTCGCCTACATGTTCCGCCAGTACGAGATCGAGCGCGGTCACCCGTTCGTGGAGGTCAACTGCACCAGCCTCCCCGGAGATCTGGTCGAGAGCGAACTCTTCGGTTATGTGCGCGGCGCGTTCACCGGCGCGGCCATCTCGAAGCGCGGCATCTTCGAGGAGGCGGATGGCGGAACGATCTTCCTGAACGAGATCGGGGAATTGACGGAGCGCACCCAGGTGAAGCTCCTGCAAGTGCTGGACGACGGCACCTATCGCCGCCTGGGCGAGGTGCGGGCCCGCCGCTTGAACGTCCGCATCATCTCGGCGACGAACAAGGATCTGGACGCTGCGGTGAAGGCGGGCTGGTTCCGCGCCGACCTCTACTATCGGCTGGGCCAGGTCGTCCTCTCGTTGCCGCCGCTTCGCGAGCGGCGAGAGGACATCCCGCTCCTCATCCGCGGTTTCCTGGACGAACTGGCGGTGCGTGAGGGGCGGACGGTCGTGCTGGCCGAGGATGCGCTGGAGTACCTGACGTCGCTTCCGTGGCTGGGCAACATCCGCGAACTGAAGCACAAGATCGAGAGCATCTTCCTCTGCGCGGGGAAGCAGGAGATTGTCGACCGCGCGATGCTCCTGAAGCTCCTCCATCCGGGCGGCGCGCCGATCTCCGAGGCGCCTTCCACGCGGGGGCTTCGCCGCAAGGTGGACATGCTGCGGCGAGAAGAAGTTCTGGCAGCTCTATCCCGGAATGGCGGCAACCGGAGCCGCGCCGCGCTCGAGCTCGGCATCACGCGCCGGCATTTGATCCGGCTCCTCAAGCAAATCTACTAGCACCCCCGAACGCCCCTCCAGGTGTGACATGAAAGTCTCGATTTACCAGACCCCCTGAGACATTCGGGCAACCATCTCCGGCAAAACAGGTTGCCGTTTCTTGGTGGTGTCGAAGTGTGACATTCATGTCCCTCCTGCCCCCATGCGCTAAGGTCCCACCGCCCAAGCCTCTCCTTGACCAGATGCCGTAAGTTGTTTATTTGCAGACGTTTGAATATACTTTCGAGGAAATGGCCGATCTCAGCCACGGACGGCACGTCGGATGCAAGGGTATGGGGACAACAGTAGGCGATTTGGGCTGCGGAGGGTGAGGAGCTCTCAGGAAGAAGCCAAATGTAGAGCTAGACCTCTTCCCTTCGTCCTCTTGGACTAAAGGCTCCTGGATTGACTCTCGCTGGGTGCCTCATCCGTCCGCGGCCTTACTACTACAAGCAGGTTGGGTCCCCCCCACCCGCGTCTCGCACCGCAGCTTAGCTCGACACCTCGCGATCATCGGCCGTGCCGGTTTCGCCGCCCCTCAGCAGCATGGGGCGGACCAGAAGCTCGCGTTCGCGCGTCGCCAGGGCCTGCCCCGGCTTTCCGCGTCGCGGCTTCGAAACGAACTTTCGTTCGGTATAGATCACCGGGACCCGCGACAGCTTCCGTGCCTTGCTGAAATAGGCGGCCGTGGAGGCCGCCTCCTCAAGCGTTCGAGGTTTGGGGACAGCGGTCCGCGTCGGCCGGCGCAGGATCACGTGGGAACCCGGTACCCCCACGACATGGAACCAAAAGTCGTGGGGCTGACTTAGGCGGTGGGTGATGAGATCGTTCTCGGTGTTGTTTCGACCGACCCAGATCGTCCACCCATCGCTCGTGAAAAGCGTCCTTGGCCTGATCGAACGGTGCGCCCCTGGAGATCGGTGCTCTGGACGTTCCGCACGGGGCGGCGCGGAGGATTGCCGTGAAGAACGGTTCCCCTGTCG
>JANNMC010000396.1:0-37656 GCA_031397435.1 Candidatus Eiseniibacteriota bacterium | reverse complement strand
GGCCGCTGGAGCGAGCCGACCGCGGTGATCCGCGGGACGCCGAGCGCGGCCAGGCGCGTTTCCAACCGTTCTCGGCGCGCGCCGCGCTCCTCCAGGGCGATCGCCTCGAGGTACTGTTCCGACCCGGCGACGGCCCGCGCGAACTCCTCCACGTCCTTCACGGCGTGCACACGGACCACGCGATGGCGCGGTCCCGGCTCGAAGCGAGCGCTTGCCTCCGCGATCACCGTCCATTCGGTCCCCCGCTCCGACTCGAGCACGCGGGTCACACGGCCGGTCGCCGCCTCCAGCGCGGCCTGCGCGCGGGCGAGTTGGACCGACGCCGCCTCCGCGATCGCCGGCTCCCGACGCGGCAGACGGCGCACCGCCTCGTCCAGCGCCGCGCCGAGCGCTTCCGCGAAGGCCACCGGCGCCACCATGCCGCCCCGTTCTACATAGTAGGCATGAGGCGAGAGGCAACCTTGCTGATCGTAGAGCGCCACGTCGTGGGCCGCGCGCGCGGCAAGCGTTTTGAGGGCTCCTCGACGCATCGCTCCCGCGCCGATGTAGCCGACGCTCACTTTGGGACCCTGCAGCACTACCGACGCGCCGGGCCGAGCCGCGTGCGCGATGCTGGTGATTGCCGTCTCTCCTCCGAAAGCCAGGACAGCGGGCGCGCGCTCCAGTGCCACGCGATCGAGTTCGCTCTGTCCTCCCTTCCACCAGACCACTGCCATGCACTCACCCAACGCCGGATCGACCTCCGCGATCGCCGCCGCCAGGAGGGAGGCGAAGAGCGGCTCCTGCGCCGCCGTCTTCGCGAGAAGCGCCGACTTGAGCAGGAGTGCCGAGAACATCGGCAAGACCGGCACCGTCGGGACGTTTCCGGCATAGATCTGGAGCATCCACTCGGGGCCATGCGCCCGCCGTCGCGTGCCGCCTGGTCCCGGCATCGGGCGGTCGAGCGCACGGGCGGAACCGAGTTCGGCCGTCAGCCACCGGGAGAGACCGCTCCGCGCCAGAGGCTGGAACGCGTCGTCAAGCGCCTGCGAAACCATGGGGGCCGAGAAGGTCCCGGTCCGGCCGAGCGCGTCGATCGCCGCGCGCCGCTGAGGGGAACGCGGGTCGAGATAGCGCGACACGACGCGATCGAGCGACCGGATCGTCGCCGCGATGGGGCGCTCCGCCAGGAACTTCGCGCGCGCCATGCGGAGCTGCTCGATCCACTGCGCGAGTGTTTCGGGCGTGAGGAGCGGGAGACGAATTTCCAGCGGATCGGGCGGAGGCCCAAAGCGCTGGATCGTCGTCTCCGTGGAGCGCGCGAGCGCGGGGGGGAGGTAGAAGGCGTCGAGCGGCTGCTTCACGCACCCCCCTCCGCGAGAAACTTCTCGAACGGGAGCGAGCAGCCGCGCGCCTCGGCGCCAAGGAGGCGCCCCTCCAGATGGAGACGATCTCCGATCCGGTAGCCGATGTCCTCGGTCTGGATGGCGAGCGGGATGTCGACGTTCGCGAGATCGTAGTGAACCAGAATGCCGCGTTCGCCGTCGGGCTGCTCCTCGAGCGTCTCGGGATGAAGGACGCGCGTGCGGACCCACGGGGGGATCTGCTTCCCCGCGAGGCGCGCGCGGCCTTCGTGGTGCGCGAGAAAGTTGTCGTCGTAGAACTGGCTCCCCAGCTCCGCCATGCCGTACTCGTTCACGAGGTGGGACGATGGAATGCCGAGGCGGTGGGCAAAGGCGGCTTCGACTTCCTCACGCTGGTATTCCGCGCGCTGCCCCTTCGCCCCGCCCGTGTCCATGGCGCGTGAGCCGGGCGGGAGTGAGAAGCGGCGCCCCTCGCGCTCCAGATACTCGACGTAGGCCATGAAGAAGAGCGACGTACCAAGGAGAAGCACGGGCTCTCCGCGAGATTCCGACCGCTGCAGCACCGCGTCGGCCTCGCTCCATCGCGGCTCGCCGTCACGGACGAGGGTTACGGCCTTCGGCGCGAACAGGGCCACGATCGTATCGATCATGAACCAGAGGGAGGAACGCGGCGCCTCCACGCGGCGAGGGCCGAAGACGATCGCCGGAAGCCGCGCGGAATCGGGGAGGAGGTGGCGTTCGAAACTTTGGAGCAGCGCCGCCTCGTAGGCTGCGGTGGAGCCGAGCCGAACGCGACCCGGCCGCGAGACCGACGTGCCGCTAGTTTCGAAAATGACTGCCTCGCTCCCCCGCGAGGCCGAACTCATATCGTGAGTCTTGAAGGCGGACGCCGGGACCGGCGGAATGTCACGCCAGTCAGTGATGCTCTGCGGCGAGCGGCCCCGATAGCTGCAATACGCGGCGTACGGGGCGATGTCGCTTGCGTTCCGATTGAAGCGGCGAATGAATTCACCGTCGAGGCATTCCGGAGGCTGCTCGGCAGTCTGACTCCAATCAAGACTCCGAATCAACTCAACGGCGTCATGCCTCAATCCGCTACTCCCCACACGCCAGCCGCGCCGCGTCTTCCGGGTCGCGCGCGATGGTGATGAGGCTCAGCACCGCCTCGTTCACCTCGAACCGCCGCGTTAGAAAATCGAGCAGCTCCTTCCAGGGATCGCCCAGGAGCACCAGCCCCTGCGGCCCGTCGTCGCGGTCGAACATCAGGAGCGTCCAGACCCAGAGGAGTTCATTCAAGGTCCCCACGCCGCCCGGCAGCACGATGGCCGCGCGCGTCCCGCCCAGCAGGCAGCGGATGCGCGCGTGGAGGTCGGGAGACTCGTGGACTTCATCCAGATGCGGGTTCGGAAGCCGGGCGTCAGAGAACCACTTGAGTGTGCAGCCAACAACGCGCCCCCCTTCGGACTTCGCCCCCGATGCCACGCCTTCCATGATCCCGCCGTACCCACCGCAGCGGATGATCGCCCCGCGCTTGGCGAGCGCGCGTCCCAGCGACTCGGCCAGCCGGTAGTGGGGTGCGGCGTGCGAGGCGCGGCTGCTGCCGAAGACGGCGACCGACACGGCGGACATGATGGCCTCCCCTTGTGATAGGATCGCTCGGATGAACCCCGCCCAGGCGGCGCACGATCGCGCCACGACGCCACGAGTGGTCCGGCTGGCACTCGCCCAGATGAACCCTGTTGTCGGCGACCTCCCCGGAAATGCCAAGAAGGTCATCGAGTGCATCCAGCGCGCCCGCTCCCAGGGTGCCGAACTGGTGGCGTTTCCGGAACTGGTCCTGACGGGGTACCCCCCGGAAGACCTCCTCCTCCGCCCGGAGTTCATCGAGCAGAACATGGCGGCCCTGGACGAGGTGGTCCGGGCGACGCGCGGCATCACCGCCATCGTTGGCTTCGCGCAGCGCGCGGGCGACGTCTACAACGCGGCGGCCATCGCGCACGACGGTCAACTGGCCGCAGTTTATCAGAAGAGCCACCTTCCGAATTATGGCGTCTTCGACGAGGTCCGCTACTTCCGCCCCGGCCGCGATCCGTTCGTCTGCGTCCGCGGCCCTCTCCGATTCGCGGTGAACATCTGCGAGGACATCTGGACTCCCTCCGGACCAACCGCGCTCTCGCTCTACGGCGAGGCGGAATTGGTGATCAACCTCTCGGCATCGCCGTTTCACGCCGGGAAGTCGATCACCCGCGACCGCATGCTCGCCACGCGCGCCTCCGACGGCGTTGCCTTCGTGGCGTTCGTGAACAATGCCGGAGCCCAGGATGAACTCGTCTTCGACGGCAACAGTCGCCTCTTCGGTCCGCGCGGCGAAGATCTGGCGCGCGCCGAGGCTTTCGAGGAGGATCTCGTTCTGGTCGATCTCGACCTCGACGCCGTCTTCCGCGCCCGGCTGAAGGACCCACGAAGCCGTGAGGCCGCACAGACCAGCAACGGCGAGGCGGCCCTCCGAGCGGTCACGCTATCCGATGTCCCGGCCCCCACGAAGCCGCCGCTCCCTCCACGCAAGACGCGCACGCCGGAAGGAGCGGAGGAAATCTACAAGGCCCTCGTGGTCGGGACGCACGACTATGTCGTGAAGAACGGATTCCAGCGAGTCCTGCTGGGGCTTTCGGGAGGTGTCGACTCGGCCCTCACCGCGGCCATCGCGGCCGATGCGCTGGGTGCGGAGAACGTGACGGGCGTCTTTCTGCCGTCGCCCTACACCTCGAAGGAGAGCGCCGAGGATGCCGAGGCGCTGGCGCGAAATCTCGGACTCGACTACCGCACGCTTCCAATCGGCGACGAGATGGAGTCGTTTCGGAAGACGCTGGCCGGCGCCTTTGCCGGGCGCCCCGAGGACACCACCGAGGAGAATCTCCAGTCGCGCATCCGCGGGAATCTCCTCATGGCGCTCTCGAACAAGTTCGGTTGGATGGTCCTCACCACGGGAAACAAGAGCGAGTACTCCTGCGGCTACGCGACGCTCTACGGCGACATGGCGGGAGGGTTCGCGGTGCTGAAGGATGTCTTCAAGACGCTCGTCTATGAACTGTCGCACTATCGGAACGCTCGTGCCGGGAAGCCGTGGATTCCCGAGCGGACGATCACCCGTCCCCCGACGGCCGAACTGAAGCCGGGACAGCTCGACACCGATTCGCTGCCGCCCTACGACATCCTCGACCCGATTCTTCGCGCCTACGTGGAGGAGGATTGGGAAGTGGAGCGGATCATGGCGCTCGGCCACGACCGCGCGCTGGTGCGGCGCGTGATCCGGATGGTCGACAAGGCCGAGTACAAGCGCCGCCAGGCGCCGCCGGGAATACGGATCACGCCGCGCGCGCTGGGAAAAGATCGGCGCCTGCCGATTACGAACCGCCACCAGCCCTGGCGCGACTGAACCCCTCCAGCCAGATCCGCGTCGCCTCCACGTCGTTTCGCGTCAGGTTGTGCCCCGCCGTCTCGCGATGGTGCGTCACTTTCGCCCCGCCCGCGGTAAAAATCGCCTGCAGCCGCTCGATCTCTTCGGGAGTTCCGAAGGGATCGATGTCGCCCGACGCGATCAGGACCGGAACGCCGGCGAGCCGCGGCGGCTTTTCGGGCTCGTAGGGCACCATGGGACGGAGGAGCGCGGCGCCCTGCAGCACGCCGCGATGCGCGAGCAGCAGCGCTCCCGCGATGTTCGCGCCGTTCGAGAAGCCCACCGCCACGATCGGACGGTCGCCCAGATCGTAGGCAAGGCGCGCCGCGACGATGAACTCGGCCAGCTCCGCGGCGCGAGCCTTCAAATCGGGAACGTCAAAAACTCCCTCGCGGAGCCGCCGGAAGAACCGCGGCCTCCCGCCTTCCAGCACTCGCCCGCGAGGACTCAACAGCGCGGCACCCTGAGAGAGCATCTCGCCCAGCGGCAGCAGGTCGGTCTCGTCGCCACCCGTCCCGTGAAGGAGCAGGAGCGTGAGATCGGCGCCCACCACCCCTGCGCGCGCCGGAACGAAGCGGTGGGAGAAGAGCGCGAGGGCTTCCGGCTGCGCCGGGCGGGACGCGGTCACTTGAGCACGACGAAGGGAGCGACGTCTCCGACGTAGCGCCCTCCCGCGCGCAGACGTGCCCAGTAGCGCCCCGAGGGAACGCGACGGCCCGATCGGTCTCGTCCATCCCACTCCAGCCGAAGTTCGGCGACGCCGGCAACCGCGGAGCGACCGTGAAGTGTTCGAACGATTCGGCCCTGCACGTCGAGAATGTCGAGTTGTTCGTTCGCGCGAAGAAGGCTAGCGCTTTCCATGCCCCGGCGCGCCATCGCGCGTGCACGAACGATCGCCGCTCCACTCATCGGATTCGGGAACACATCCAACCTCACGCGGCCCAGGGCAGGGGGACTCTGGTGTGGCCCCCGTTCCACCATCGTGATCGTCGGCGCGCTGGGACGAAGCACCAGCATGCGAGAGCTGTCGGAGACGAAGAGGTCGGGGAGCGGGCCCGCGGTCGGCTCGAATGCCAGCGATGTCGCGCCGCCCGCCGGACTCTGAAACTGCGCCTTTTCGAGCGGCGCGCCTCCGGGCCAGCCGGCGCCGCGCGCGAGGATCAGCGGTGCGTTGTAGGGTGGCGCCGCCACGCCGGTCACCTGATTGAGCGCCGCGCGTCCCGGACTCTGAAGCAGGACAACACCCCCACTTGCCTGGGCGACGCCCAGAATACCGGTCCAGGCGCTCGCCACGCCGCACGGCGCGCCCGAGGTCTGCTGCGTCACCACCAGCTCCGACGCACCCGACCCCGGAACACGAGCGATCTGGAGCCCCGCCGCTCCCGCGGCAATCGCCACGTACGCACTATCGCTCGAATCGGAAATCCACGTCAGGTCGCGCGCGTAGGGTGCGCCCCATGCTGTCGAGAGCGCGGTCGCGGCGCGTGGCGTGAAGACCACCGTGGCCGGAATCCCAGCGCCGAGCACGACGTCCGCGACGGCGAGGCCGGAGGCTCCATCCGCCACTACGATCGTTGCCGTGGCGCCACCGCCGCGAACTTCCACGTCGAGCGCGTTGCCAGGAGTGCTCCACGTGCCGGCCATCACCGGCAGGCCGGAGAGTGAATCGACCGCGGCAGTGACGTCGATCGCCACCACGCCCGAGCCGGTTCCTGACACGGTGAAGAGCGGGTCGAACGTCGCGGTCACCGGAATCGAACCGGTATCGGCGTCGGCGACGAACGCCACGACGCGTCCCGAAGGGGCACGTGTCCAGGCCACGTCCGTCGCGAAGCCGGGTAGCGGGATCGTCCGGAGAATGCGGTCGTCCACGCCGTTCTGGTCGGAGTCGAAGAAGTCCTCCCAGGAACCAAAGGTCGGATCCTCGATCACGCGGAGATCGAGCAGCATGAGGCCGGCGCGCCCTGCCGCCAGAAGCCCCAGATCGAGTGTCTCTCCGCTGGCCGCGACGAATCCCGGCACCACGGAAAGCGCGGCGGCATAGGAGGGGATTCGAATGGTGCCTAGAAGGCGGTCGTCGCCGCCATCGCCGTCGGCGTCGGTGAGTCCGATGGAGTCGGTCGATGCCGTTCGGCAGACTTCAATCCCGCCGAGCCCCTCGGGGACGAGCCAGGCTCCGCGTGCCGGAAGGAGTGCCGCCCCGTCGCGGCCGGTGGCGCCCTGCTCCAACGGCACGATGCCGATGGGACGAAGCGCGGTCGGCAGCGATTCGGGCAGCGCCGTCTCCACGAGGGCGAAGGCCGTCGCGGTGGAGATTCCCGAGTTGCTCGTCAGACTGACCTGAAAGGAGTTGGAGTTCCCTGCCCACGCGTTCCCGGCGAGGGTGCCGCTCACACTCAGCGGCACCGTGCTGCCGCCGCCCGGGACGAGAAATGTCGCCGGAGCAGAACCACCCGGGAAAAGTGTGCCGACGTTGTTCGGATCGGGATTCGTTTTCCCCGCCGTCACGACGACGGTTTCGGAACCGCCGGCGCCGCTTCGGACGTTGAAGATCGCGACTCCCGCGCTACCCGCCGTACCTGACCAGGTGGGAGTGGCGGGCCAGATTTCGGGCCTCCCGTCGGTGGCCGCAATGATGGAGGCGATCGACTTGGCCGCAAGACTTCCGCCGTTGGCGTAATGCACGGAGATCGAAACACTCCCGAGGCCGAGTGACGCCGCGGGAACGCCGATCGAAAGCGGGATGCGCGCGATGGCGCCAGCCTGGAGGAGGATCGTCCCCGAGGCAGGAGTCACGGTCGCGAGGAATCCGCCCGTACTGGCCACACTCCACTCCACGGACGCGGCAAGACCCTCCGCGCGAAGCACCAGATCCAGCGTGGCCGTGCTCCCTGGCGCGATGGTGGCGGAGGGAATCCACGCCGAGACCGGCCGTGGCGGTACCCAATCAGCCGCGCACGACGAAGACGGAATGAAGCAGGCGAACGCCCAGACCGCGACCGTCACCGCGACCGCGGTCTGGAACGCCTGCACGGGGCCGGGCCCCGAAATGAAGCGGGGGCCGGCGGTACGCGCCGGCCCCCCCACCCCTGGGAGATTCACGAAATCATTTTAGGATCGTGACGTTCGCCGTGGATTCCCACGTTCCCGCCTTGATCCTCGCGAAGTAGCGGCCCGAGGAGACGCCGACGCCGCGATCGCTCTTGCCGTCCCAGATCGCCGTGTGCGGACCGGCGGCCTGGAAGCCGTTGACCAGCGTACGGACCATGCGGCCGCTGACGTCGTAGATGCGCATCGAAACCTGCGCGCCCGACCCTGCGCTTCGCGGAATCGCGTACATGAACTTCGCGGTCGGGTTCGCCGGATTCGGCCCCGAATTCGCGAAGTAGAACTGGTTCGGATCGAGATCGCGCCCCAACCGCCCGGCCAGCGCCGCCGTCGGGGTCACGTTTACGGTCCAGACATAACCCTGTCCCGTCCGTACCTGCGGCGGAGCCGTCGGCGCGAACGCCGACGAGGTGATGTCGGTGATGAGGATCTTGTAGGTCTTCGCGGCCTTGCTGTTCGAGTTACCCGACGACGGAGGCACGACGTACGTGACGCGCGGGTTCAAGCCCGAGAAGTCGTCGTTCGCCGCGACCAGGTCGTTGTTGTTGTCGAACAGGAACATGACCAGGTCCATGTTGTTGTTGCCGTCCTGGCCCACCGACGCGGCGCTGGCGTCGATCAGGTCGCCTGGCTTTGCCTGAATGGAGAAGTAGTCCTGGTCGCCTGCCGGCGAGTGGGTCTCCGGACGCGACGCAACGGGCGCGGTCATCGGCTTGGCTTCGTTGAAGCGGCCGTTCGGTTCGTCGGCATCCTCATTGAATCCGACGATCGTCACGTTGGACGTGAGGCTGCGATTCCCGTTCTTGTCGATCGCCTGCACGGCCCAGATCGTCGGAACGGTACTGGACGGCTGCGGCTCGAAGTGGAACTCGGCCGTACCTGCACCGGCCGTGTCCTTCACCGCGTAGGAGAAGTCCGAGATCACGCCGCGCGAAACGAGTTCCGTACGGTCGAGCGAGTTCCCCGGCATCGAGAATCCGTCGGCGCGGGTATTGGTCGGCGCGACCCGGTAGGAGAATTCCATCTGGGTGGCGCGCCGGTTCCCGCCGAACGAAGCAGGACTGACGATCGGCACTTCGCTCTCGGGCACCTGGCAGGTCATGTCGATCGCGTAGTTGCGGTCGATGGCCAGCGTAACCGCGCCGGCCGTGCTGATGCTGTAGCTATTGCCGAAGAGGCCCTTATCGAGCTGCGTGAAATCCATGCGCAGGAACGGGAAGTTGCTCGGGAATCCAGGCAGTGCCGTCTGCGACGGGAACTGGAGCACCCAGAAGAAGGTCTTTCCCGCGTCGCTCACCGTCAGATTCAGCGGAACCGTGTTGATCCCGTTCGGATTGCCGTTGAACGGCGTCTGGACGAAGAGCGGGGCCGCGATGTCGGGGCCGCCCGTCGCCGGGTTCATCGGGCAGAGCCGCGCGCTCAGGAAGGACGCCGGGATGCCGTTGAAGGTGAACGAGGGAAACTGCACGTTCGAGATCGTGTAGGGCGGATCGAAAGGCGGATCGAAGCGAACCGCCAGGTAGCCCGTGTTTCGGAAGGTCACGATGTTCTCAAACGTTCCGTGCTGCGCCATGAGGACGCGGCCCGGGTAGGTGTTCGTCTGGAACGCGATGCCTCCGCTCGTGGAACCCGCGGCTACCGCGACCGCCGCGAAGTCGTTCGGTGGATCGGTGAATCCGTTCGACCCTTCGGACGCGCCGTTCCAGAACTCCGGCTCGTAGCCGATGTCGAGACCGTTGTAGACGCCGCCGACGTTCGCGTCGGCAGCCGTCGTGTTGACGCCGTCGAGCGGAACGATGCGGACCGCATAGTTGCCCGGCGGGAGACCGCGAATCGAATAGTCGCCCTGCCCGTTTCGGAGCGTGTACTCGCCCGAAATCGTGCTGATCGAGTTCGCCGCGTTCGGAATGGCCAGGTTGATCGCTTCGACGTGGGCGCCGAAGATGGCCGAGCCGTTGTAGCCGCTCAGCACGGTGCCGCTGATGACGCCCGTGGTGGCGCGGAAATCGACGCCGTCGACCGAAAGGCCGCGCGTCGCGGACTCGGCATAGACGTCCGAAAGCCCAGCCCGGTCGTCAAGCTCCAGCGACCGCTGGGAAGTATTGCTCACGATGAACGGGATCATCGTGGAGCCCGTCACCGACGTGTGATCGAGTCCGAAATAGTGCCCGTACTCGTGCGTGATAACCGACTGGAGGTCGATGCTCGTCTGCCCTGCCGGCGCCGCCGTCAGTGCTGGCGATGACGTGGAACAGAAGAAGTCGCGATCGTTGAACACCATGTCGGCATCCAGCGTCTGCCCGTCGACCAGATTGACGATCGTGCGAACGAACGCGATGACGCCGCCGCCCGGGGCGAAACTGGCACCCGGCCCGTCGAAGTACATGCTGTTCTGTCCGTCGAACTCGAGATCCGGAGCCGTCTCGGGCGCCCCCCACTGATGGACGTCCGCGGTGAAATAGCAGGTGTTGATGTCGACCCACGACTGGGCGGAGGCCTGAACCGTCGCCAGCGCCGTCGCCGAGGAAATGTCGAGATTGGTCGGATTGACCGCGCTCTTCAGCGGGAAATCAGTGTCGAGCCAGTGCGCCTGGACAACCGGGCTCGCCGCGTCGATCTGACGGCCAAGCCGGATGTAGGCCGCGGCCGGATCCGCGCACGCCACGGCGAACGCGCCGACGAGGAGCGCGGCGACGGTGAAGCGGAATCGATTCGTCTTCATGGTGCTCGCCCTCCCTTACTTGTCGGTGGATTCGACCTGCACCTTGCCGGCTTCGTTGAGCTCGGTGCGCAGGCCATCGAGAAACGCTTGGAGCGGCTGCGCCTTGCCGGCGTCCGCTTCGCTCGCCTTGCCGCCCGGAGCGACGAGATTCAGCTCGCCGATCTCGTTTCGGACGTGCTTCTGGCCACGCTCGTCCGCCGTCACGGAGTACTTGCCCTGCTGGAGCCCCATGACCCACGGATAGCCCGCTCCATCCTTCTGCGTCAGGAAGAGGACGACTTCATCGCCCTTCCGGAACACCGGCATGCCGGGGACGATCGACGCGATCTTGTCGACGGTTCCACCCATCTGCCGGATGGTAATCACGTCGTCCTTCTTCGGGCCCTTCACGGGCTCGAGGACGCGCAACGTGATGTAGGTGAAGATTTCCTTGTTGGAGTCGTAGCGGGCGGATTCATCTTCGACGCGGGCAAGCACGATGGCGTCGGACTTCTTGGCAAGATCTCGGAGGGACATCTTTTCAACCGTGGTGGCTGCCGCGTAGCTCGCGGTGACCATCGCGAGCGCAACAAATGCCAGCACGACACTTCGACAGACGCGATTCATCGCCAGTTCTCCTGAGGTGCGTCGTCAGTTCGGCGGGCCCAAGTCCTTCCGGGCCGCCCGATGGCTTGCGTGGCGTGAACGGCAAGCGGATGTCGTCGTGGGCTAGGCTCTCACCCCCCTTGATGGCCGATTGGCCAAGACTCGGATGAACCGTATCGAAGCAGGTCGCGTCTGAGGATGTGCGCCATTCGACCCAGAATCGGCGCGGCACCTGTTCAGAAGGCGGAAGTGTATCAAAATATGACACTTATGTCAACACCTGCGGCATTTGTTTGGCGTGCTGAGCTTTGGCTGCCGCGTCCGGTGGAGGAGGTGTTCCCCTTCTTTGCCGACGCCTACAATCTCGAGGCGCTCACCCCTCCGTTCCTCCACTTCCGGGTGCTGACGCCGGCGCCGATCGCCATGGCACCTGGCACTCGGATCGACTACCGGCTCCGCATCCACGGAATCCCCCTCAGTTGGCAGAGCGAGATCACCACCTGGGATCCCCCCCATCGGTTCGTGGACGAACAACGGCGCGGACCCTACAAGGCCTGGATCCACACCCACCGCTTCACGCCAAAGGACGGCGGAACGCTGGTGGAGGACGAGGTCTGGTACGAGGTGGTCGGGGGGAGATTGGTGAATGCGCTCTTCGTCCGGAAGGACGTGGCGCGGATCTTCGCTTACCGGGAGGAGAGGCTGCGGGAGCTCTTTGGGGCCAGGAGATAGTGGGAGACAATCCACTCCTTGCCGTCCGCGTAGCCCCATAGCTCGGCGCAGGCCAGGAAGAAGATCCTCCAGTAGTTCCACCAGCGCTCCGCCTCTCCCGCTCCGTACACTTCTGCCAGAAGGGGCCGGATCCGCCGCTCCTCCCCGTCCATGTTCCGGAGCCACGCCTCGGCGGTCCGCTGATAATGCCGCCCCGAAACGCGCCACTGCTCCAGCACGCTCAGATCATCCTGGAACTCTAGGATCAGGCGGTCCGAAGGCATCATCCCGCCGGTGAAGAAGTGGCGGCCGATGAAGTCCTCGGCGTCGTCGTCGCGATAGGGATACGCATGCTCGCGGTGGGTGAAGGTATGGACGAAGAATCGGCCCTCGGGCCGCAGCCACGACGCGACCCGCGCCAGAAGCGTCCCGTAGGCCCGCGTATGCTCCATCATCTCGATCGAGAGAACGCGGTCGAATTGCCGACCGGGGTCGAAGTCATTCACGTCCTGAGTGATCACCACGTGCCGGTCGGCCACGCCGCGGCGTTCGGCCTCCTCTCGGAGAAAGTCGCCCTGCGTGCGCGAGTGCGAGATCGAGACAACGCGCGAGCGCGGGTAGCGTTCCAGGATCCAGAAGGTGAGCGAACCCCAGCCGCAGCCGAGATCGAGGACGTCCATGTCGTCCTCCATCCGCGCTCGCTCGCAGGTGAGCGCCAACATTCGTTCCTCGGCCTCGTCCAGCGTCGCCACGCCATCGGGCCAGTAAGCGGCGCTGTACTTCATGCGCTTCCCCAGAACGTGCTGGAAGAACGCCACCGGAACCTCGTAGTGCTGCCGGTTCGCCGCTTCCGGATCGGGCGCGATCCGCTTGCTGGCTCGTAGCGAGGCGACGAATGCCGCGTGGCGCGCGGCCGAAGCCTCGGCGCCGTCCCGACCCAGTTCCGCGAGGTGGGCCGACAGGCGGCGGCGAATTCCCAGGCGAAGGAGCACGTCGGGAACGAGCCCCCGCTCCACGAGTGCCATCGGCTCTTTCACGCTCCGGCGCTCCGGCGCGGAGGGAGCGGCACGAACGCGCTCACCTCGCGCTGATAGAGGCGATAGGCGTCGCCCCGGCTCTTCACGGCTTGCGCCTCGGTCGGCGGAATGCCGGTGACACGGAGAATGAAGTAGAGCATCAAGGCTGGCGCGGTCCACGCGAGTAAACCCGCGCCGTTTCCGGCCGCCAGGAGTGCGAAGGAGCACCAAAGGAGCCATTCGAAGAAGTAGTTCGGATGTCGCGACCATGCCCATAGCCCGCGGCGGCAGACCTGCCCGCGGTTCGCGGGATCATTCTTGAATTCACCGAGTTGCCTATCGGCCAGAGACTCTCCAGCGAGGGCCAGGGCCCACAGGAGGAGGGCCGCGGCGTCGGTCGCGCGGGGCGCGGAACTGGTGTCGAACCCCGCGAGGAGAAACGGG
The DNA here is from genome assembly GCA_031397435.1 of Candidatus Eiseniibacteriota bacterium. GTDB lineage: Bacteria > Eisenbacteria > RBG-16-71-46 > SZUA-252 > SZUA-252 > SZUA-252. The sequence goes on along the minus strand of JANNMC010000396.1, from coordinate 24,270 downwards.
ACCGCGAGGAGTGCGGCCAGCAGCGCTTGTGCCTGGTAGAAGAGAAAGAAGCCCCACTGCGCTCGGGCGCCCCATGCGGAACGGAGCGCCACGTAGCGCCCCTCTTCGGGCTTTCCCCCGATTCGGTCGAGGTAGAGATGAAGCGAGAGGCGCAATCCCCATCCGCCACCCATCACGGCAACAGCAGCGCGGCGCCACGGATCGCCATCGCCGAAGAGCCCCGCGGCGACCGCCGTCAGGCCGAGACCGCCGGCCCATCCCGCATCCACGATCGCGGCATTTCCGGTCCGGCGTTGCACCAGCCAGAGGAGGGTCATGACGAGCGAAAGTCCGACGAGGATCGCGGCCCAGATGGAGAAGATTCCGCTCATCGCCCCTACCGCCCGCGCTTCCGGAAGCGAATCTGCAGATCGCGCGTATGACGCTCTTCGAATCCGGCTTCCGAGTAGGCGAAGTAGAAGTCCCAGAGCCGCAGGAACGCGTCATCGAAGCCGAGCGCCTGAATGGCGGCGCGGTTCGCGTGCAGGTTGGACCGCCAGCGCCGAAGCGTTTCAGCATAGGAGGCCGTGAGATCGATCTCCGTCTCGGCCACCAGCCCGGCTCGCTCCGCGGCGGCCAGAAGAACCGCTCGCGAGGGAATGCAGGATCCTGGAAAGATGTGCCACTTGATGAAGTCGACATCGCGCCGGGCCGCCTCGAACGCGTCGTCCTCGATAACGATTGCCTGGAGCACGAACGGCGCGCCCTGGTGAATGCGCGCGGCGCAGAGGCGGAAGTAGTCATCGTAGTACTCGGCTCCGACCGCCTCGATCATCTCGATCGAGACGAGTCCATCGTAACGGCCGTCGAGATCGCGGTAGTCATGCTCGAGCACGCGAGCGCGCCCCGCGAGCCCAGCCTCTTCAAGCCGCTGCCTCGCCAGTGCCGCCTGGCGAGGTGAGATCGTCGTCGTCGTGACATCCAGTCCGCCGATGCCCGCGGCGCGGAGCGCGAAGCCGCCCCACCCGGTTCCGATCTCCAGCACCCGGTCGCCCCGAGACAGTTCCAAAAGCCCGAGGATTCCGTCCAGCTTTGCGAGCGACGCCTCTTCGAGCGTCATCTCGGGGCGGTCGAAGCGCGCGGCGGAATAGGAAAGGGTTGGATCGAGGATGAGGGCGAAGAACTCGTTTCCAAGGTCATAGTGGGCTTCGATGTTCTGGCGGCTTCCGCGTTTCGTGTTCCGGCGCCCTTGGTAGGCGACCCGCCGTGCCGCGGCGGTGAGTGCCGACCAGGGGCCGTCCGCGGCTCGAAGCGCCTGGCGATTTCGAAGGAGGAGCCGGCAGAGCGCCGTAGGATCGGAAGAGTTCCACTTCCCCTTGGCGTAGGCGCTTCCGGCGCCGACGCTTCCGCCGAAGAGCAGATCGACGTAGAAGGATGGATCCGCGACGTCGACTCTCGCCTCCAGCGCCGTCGCACCGGCGAGGGAGCCGGAGCCCGCCCCGAAGGCCTGGGCGCCTTCGGCATCGCGAAGCACCAATCGGCCCTCTCGAATCGATTGGAGCCCGGCGATGGCCAGCCGCCGTGCGGCGCGCTCGTGCCAGCGGGGGCGCCGTACTCCGACGGCCGATTCCAGCGCGCGGACGGCGCTCACGGCGCCTGCCGATCACTCGGGAATTTCTCCCGCACGGAATCATTCGGGTGGCGCTGATACGGCACGCCGCGCAACCAGAGACGGAGCGCGTTCCAGTAGATCTCGGCAATCACCTGCCCCGTCATGAAGGGATGGCGCCAGAGCGCGCGCCGTCGCTCCACCGCCGTCCAGGGACGGCGCCGAAGCATCAGCGTGGCATCGAACGTCGTGGAACCCGTCTTCTCGTTCACCATGTGAACCATCAACGTTCGCCCCGGCGTCCGAAAACGCCAGTCGTAGTCGATCTCCATTTCCATGAAGGGAGACACGTGAAAGCTCTTGCGGAACCGGCTCCGCGACCACTCGGGGCGGACCGGATCGCCGTCCCCGGGGACGACATAGGCGTAGCGCTCTCCCCAGGGCGTGTTCGTGATGTCGGCGACCACTGCTTCGATGCGGGTGGCGGCCCGATCGAAGCAGTAATAAAAACTGACCGGATTGAAGCCGTAGCCCCAGGTCCGGAGGTGGGTGAGGAGACGGATCGGCCCCTCGGGGCGCGTTCCGAGGCGCTGCTCCACCAGGTCGCGCACGGCGGTCTCCAGCGGAACGCCGACAGGCGGCAGATAGTCACGGCGATGGAAGGAGACCAGCCCCGGGCGCTCCAGCGTCCAGACGAAGCGGCCCGGAAGCTGCCGAGGCAGATCGGCGAGATCGAGATAGGCCATGAACAGCGGGTAGCGGAATGCGTTCTTCTTCGGCGTCCGACGGTGATGACGCACCCAACCTTCGTAGATCCCCGGCTCCAGCGACAGCGGGGAGGCGATCACGCCCCGCATCCCATCATCCGGGCCACGGTCATGGCGCTTCGAGCGCCATCCTCGTGGAATCCATGGCCCCAGTAGGCGCCGGCGTAGTGCGTTCCCCGCTTCCCCGAGATCTCGTGATGCCGCTGCTGCGCCACGACGCCGCGCGCGGAGTAACCGGGATGCGCGTACGGGATTCGGGCCAGCACGCGCTCCGGCGCCACGCGGTCGCCTGGATTCAGCGTGACACAGAACTCCTGCCGCGCGCGGAAGCGGTGGAGTCGGTTCAGATGATAGGTGACCAGCGGATGCGACCCTTCGGCGCGCGGCACGAAGTAGTTCCACGACGACCAGGCGGCACGGCGCCTCGGGAGAAGCCGCGTGTCAGTGTGGAGCACGGCCTCGTTTGCCAGAAAGGGCATGGCGCCCAGGATCTCGCGCTCCTCGAGCGAGGGGTCCTCCAGCATGGCGAGCGCCTGATCGCTGTGAACCGCGAGCACGACCTGGTCGAATCGCTCCCGGCCCGCGGCATCGCTTGCCACGACGACGCCGTCGTTCTCGCGCCGGATCGCGCGCACGGGCGTGTTCCGCCGCACCCGGTCGCGAAAGGGGCTGGAGATCGCTTCGACGTAGACGCGCGATCCGCCCTCGACCGTGAACCAGGCCGGGTAGTTCTTCGTCTCCAGGAGCCCATGGTTGTGAAAGAAGCGGAGGAGCGTTCGTGCGGGAAAGTCGACGATCGACGCTGGAGCGGCCGACCAGATGGAAGCCGTCATCGGCACGAGGTAGTGGCGCGTGAGCGATTCCGAGAATGTCCCTTCCGCGAGGAACGCACCCAGCGATTCCTCCGCGCCGTCCGCTTCGAGATACCGCCGCCCCGCCTCGTGAAAGCGAAGGATTTCGCGCAGGAGTTCGTGAAAGGCGGGGCGGAGAAAATTTCGACGCTGCGCGAAGAGGGCGTTGAACGAACCGCCGCCATACTCGAGCCCGGTCGCTTCGTCGCGTACCGCGAAGCTCATGTCGCTCTGGCGCGCCGCGACCCCGAGGCGGTCGAAGAGAGAGGTCAGGATCGGATACGTGCGATCGTTATAGACGAGAAAGCCGGTGTCCACCTGGAAGGTGGCGCGGCCGTCACTCACCTCCGCGCTATTGGCGTGCCCGCCGAGTCTCCCGTCTGCCTCGAAGAGCGTGATCTCGTGGTGCGCATGAAGTAGCGAGGCCGCGAGAAGGCCGGATATTCCCGACCCGACGATCGCGATCCGCACGCACGCCTCCGTGACGTTTCAGATTACTGAGGTGACGCGAGCCGCGTCCGATGGCGTTCCCGGACGGCGTGAGGCGGCGATCGCAGATCCCAGACGAGTCCGACCCACGAGAGGCCCACGAGGCCGTAGTAGGTCAGATCGATCTCCCACCAGTAGAAGCCCTGGCGCGTGGAGCCGGGATAGTAGTGGTGATTGTTGTGCCATCCTTCGCCGAGCGTCAGGAGCGCGAGGAACCAGTTGTTGCGGCTGTCGTCCGTCGTCTCGTAGCGGCGCCCGCCGATGACGTGCGCGACCGAATTGATGGTGTAGACCGCGTGGTAGAGCACGATCGTGGAGATCAAGAATCCCCAGACGAACATCTGCCACCCGCTCGTGCCGAGTCCGGGGGCCACCACTTCCAGCAGCGCGCCTAGCCCGTACATGGAGAAGGCGAGTGCCGCCGGCACGATGTAGTGGTGCCGATCGAGGAAAACGAGCTCGGGGTAGCGTGTGAGGTCGCGCACCGCGCGGAAGTTGGTCACCGCGTTCTCCTGCGTCATGAACCAACCCATGTGGGCCCAAAAGAATCCGATCTGGCGTGGCGAGTGAATGTCCTCGACGTCGTCCGAGTGGCGGTGATGATGGCGATGATGCGCCGCCCACCAGAGCGGGCCGCGCTGCACGCAGGAATTCCCCATGACCGCGCCGACAAACTGGAACGCGCGCGACGTGCGGAAGGTGCGATGCGAGAAGTAGCGGTGGTAGAACGCCGTGACGGCGAACATCCGAATGAAATAGAGCGCGGCAGCCACGGCGACAGCCACCGGGCTCCAGCCGACCCAGATGACGGCAAAGCAGCCGAGGTGCAGCCCCACGTACGGGACGAGGCCGATCCAGTCGATGGTGCGGCGGGCGGCTAGAGTGGCCATGATGCGACCTCGAGGTGTGTTGTCACGGTGCCTTGGATGGCTGAAACCTCCACGGGATTCTGGAGAGCTTCCGTTGTCAGGTAGCCCATGCCCAAGCCGCGTCCCGTTCCCGGCTCGAGTACCGTGCTGGTGATGAAGCCTGCGGACCCCGCTCCCGCTCTGATTTCGGTGCCCCGCGGCAGAATACCCGCCTGGCCGGGGTAACGGAATCCGATCCGGTGCCGCCGGACCGCTCCGCGCTGCGTGGTCCGCGCCACGACCTCCTGCCCCACGAAACATCCCTTATCGAGCGAGATCGCTTCCGGGAGCGACAGCTCCGTCGCGATTCGCTCCAGATCGAAGTCGACGCCTCCGCGCGGAATTCCCACCGCGACTCGCCATGCCTCCGCGGTCTCGGGCGAGACGGCGGACGTCAGAAGTCCCGCCACGCTGCCCGGCTTTTCCGCACCTGGCGGAAGGAGGAGGAACGTGACCGGATCGGCATCCAGCACATCGCTTCCTGGAAGTGCCGCCGCCCACTGGCGCGCCACCGCGCTTCGATCCTTGCCGGCAACGCCATAGAGACGCGGCATTCCCTCCGGCCCCGCGAACGCGACCTCCTCCATGACCCGAAGCCGGTCGAGATGGGGTAGGAGCGCCTCGCGTCCGCCCGGCTCCACCAGGAGCGTCATACCCTCCCCCTCCTGATCGAGAATCGCCCAGGCCAGGGCAATGGGGCGGCCTTTCTCCGAGATGAACAGGGTCGGCTTGGCGGCGTCCGCTCGAAGCGTTGCTACGTCTTGTGTTCCAACACCTTGAAGAAACTCCCGGGCGTCCGGACCGGTGATTCTCACCACCGCCCAATCGCAAAAATCGAGGAGAAATGCCGGTCGTTCCATGAGGCGGGAGAATAACACTCTGGAGTGCCCCTTGACGCCGACAGAGTTATATCGTATATTTACGATTAACGATGAAAGGAGGCGCGATGGCACCCAAACAGGCGATTTCGATTCCACTCGATCCCGGCGCCGGGAAGTCCGGAGCCGAAGACGAGGAACTGGCGAGGCTGGCAAAGGCGCTGGCGCACCCCGCCCGTGTCGCGATTGTCCGTCTCCTCCTGACCGGCGGCGAGTGCATCTGCGGCGGAATCGTCGATCAAATTCCGCTGGCGCAAGCGACCGTGTCGCAGCACCTGAAGGTCTTGAAGGAAGCAGGCTGGATCAAGGGGGAGGTGGACGGTCCGCGCGTCTGTTACTGCGCCCGTCCCGAAACACTCGAGCGCTTCGTAGCACTGTCGCGCGAATTGAAACCAACCATGGAGAGGAGTCCGTCATGACCACGAACGACATCCGGGAGACGGTGCGGGAACGCTATGGAAAGGTGGCCGAGACTACGGGCGACGAGCCGCAGGGTTGCTGCGGGACGGACTGCGGTTGCGGCACCACCGTCACGTTGGAGGAACTCGGCTACAGCGCCGAGCAGCGCGCCGGCGTTCCGGCAGGGGCGGATCTTGGGCTCGGCTGCGGCAATCCATTGGGACACGCGGCGGTGAAGCCGGGCGAGACGGTGCTCGACCTTGGATCGGGCGCGGGAATCGACGCGTTCCTCGCCTCGCGCGATACCGGTCCGACGGGTCGCGTCCTGGGCGTCGACATGACCGCCTCGATGCTCTCCCGCGCTCGGGCCAACGCGGCGAAAGGCGGATTCGCGAACGTGGAGTTTCGCCTCGGCGAGATCGAGAATCTCCCGGTGGAGGACGCCACGGTAGACGTCATCATCTCGAACTGCGTCGTCAATCTCTCGCCGGACAAGCCGCGCGTCTTTCGCGAGGCGCTCCGCGTCTTGCGTGCCGGTGGCCGTGTCGTGCTGAGCGACCTGGTCCTGGTGGCTCCCCTGCCGGAAGCGGTCCGCACCTCGGTCGAGGCGTACGTCGGCTGCGTGGCGGGCGCTTCGATGAAGGAAGACTACCTGGCGCAGATGCGCGAGGCGGGATTTGAGCGGGTCGAGGTGCTGGAGGAGAAGGAGTATCCCGCGGCGGCGTTCGGTCCCGATGAGGACGCGGCGGCGGCAACGGTTCGGGCGATACGCTCGGTGAAGGTGCGGGCGTTCAAACCGGCAGCCTGAACCCGGGAGGCGCTACTCAGAAATGTGCGCGCGGCCCTCGCCGTCGAAGGCGATGACCGAGTGGACCGGCGCGGAGGCTTCGAGTTTGGAGCGCCCGCCGAGGTAAATGAGTTCCACGAGAAACGCGAAGGCGATCGGCCTGCAGCCGAGCGCCTTCGCCAGTTGAAAGGCGGCCTTCGCGGTTCCACCCGTCGCGATGACATCGTCCGCGATCAGCACGCGCGTTCCGGGATGAAGCAGATCGCCATGCGTCTCCAGCGCCGCCTTCCCGTACTCCAGTTCGTACTCTTCCTTGATGACCTTCCCCGGCAGTTTCCCCGGCTTTCGCGCCAGGATCACGCCGCGCTTCCAGTGCGCCGCCAGCGCGGCGGCCACCAGGAAGCCGCGAGCCTCGATGCCGAGCACCAGGTCTGGGGGCGAGGCATCGAACGGTTTCGCCAGCGCGCGAACGGTTCGAGCCCATGCGCCGGCGTCGGCCCAGAGCGGCGTGAGATCGCGAAAGAGAACTCCCTTCTGCGGCCAGTCGTGAACGGGACGGACCCATTCCGAGAGCGGCGCGTCGTGGCGATCGGGCGGCGTCCATGTCATGCCTGGAAGGCTACCCGCAGGCGGACCGGGGGCGCAATTCCTCTCTGGTACCAGAGGGCATCGGGTAGACTCGGACCATGCGGATCCTGATTGGCGGCACCAGCGGACTGATTGGCAGCGCCCTCGTGCCGCGGCTGGCAGAGCGGGGTCATGACGTCGTACGCCTCGTCCGCGCCGGAGGTGCTGACCTCGCCGGGACCGCGCCCTGGGATCCCGATCGCGGAATCCTCGATCCGACCCGGCTCCGCGGCATCGACGCCGTGGTTCACCTCGGCGGCGTCAGCATTGCGTCGGGGCGCTGGACCACCGAGAGAAAGCAGGCCATTCTCGAAAGCCGCGTCCGATCCACACTCCTTCTCGCCGAGCGGATCGCTTCCACCCCTGCCGCCGATCGCCCCCGCGCCTTCGTCGTCGCCTCCGCCACGGGTTACTACGGCCATCGCGGCGAGGAGGCGCTCCCCGAGACGAGCGCCCAGGGTGACGGCTTTCTCGCCAACGTTTGCCGCGCCTGGGAGGAAGCGGCCTCTCCAGCGGTGCGCGCGGGAACACGCGTGGCGCAACCGCGGATCGGCATGGTCCTCGGCCGCGAAGGCGGCGCGCTGGAAGCGATGCTCCTCCCCTTCCGTCTCGGGCTCGGCGGTCCCATCGGGAATGGCCGCCAATGGTGGCCCTGGATTTCGCTCGACGACGTCGCGGGCGTCTTGGTCCGGCTGATCGAAGACGAGACGATGTCGGGCGCGGTGAACGCCGTCGCCCCCGAAGCCGTCACCAGCGCCGTCTTCGCACGCGCGTTGGGCCGGACGCTCCATCGTCCCGCCATTCTTCCGGCCCCCGCGTTCGCGCTGCGCCTCCTACTCGGGGAGATGGCGGACGCGCTTCTCCTGGCGAGTACGAAGGCCGTGCCGGAGCGGCTATCGCACGCCGGGTTCGAATTCCGCCATCCGCGGCTCGACGACGCACTCCGCGCGGCGCTCGCAAGTTAGGATCGAACCATGGCCGGCAAGCGACTGGTGATCCTGGGAGGCGGGTTCGTGGGGCTCGACGTGGCTCGCGCGATCGGCCGCTCACGCGTGGCGCGCGAGTACTGGGATACCGTTCTCATCGACAAGGAGAACTTCTTCCAGTTCAACCCGCTCCTCCCGGCGGTGGCGGTCGGGGCCGTGGAGACGCGGCACATCGTCTACCCCCTCCGGCAGATGGCGAAGCACCGCCACATTCGCTTTCACAAGAACAAGGCGCTCCGTATCGATTTCTCCCGCCGCGAAGTCATTCTCCACAACAACCTCGTTCAGCCTTTCGACGTCCTCGTGATCGCGGTCGGAAGCGTCACGAACTACTATGACGTGCCCGGCGCGGCGGAGCAGACGCGTCCGTTCAAGACGGTCGCCGACGCCATGACGCTGCGCGCGCGGGTCGTGGAACTCTTCGAGATGGCCGAACAGGCTGAATCGCTCTCGCAGCGGCGGCGGCTTCTCTCCTTCGCGATCGTTGGTGGCGGCGTCACCGGCGTGGAGGTGGCGGCAGAGTTGATCGAGATGGCGCGCGACACGCTCCTCCCCCGCTACCCCAATCTCTCGCCCCAGGATCTCTCCATCACGATCGGCGAGGGGGGCGAGCGGATGGTGCCGTGCGCCAAGCCCGAGCATTCGGACTACGTGCTCCGATTCCTCGAGCGCCGCGGCGTCCGCGTTCTCCTGCGCGCCCCGGTGAAGCGCGTGGAGCCGAAGCGCCTTCATCTTCCCGACAACGGCATTGTCGATGCGTTCACGCTCCTTTGGACGGCCGGCATCCGCCCTCCCGATTTGGTGCGCGATCTCCCCCTGTCGTTCCACGAAGACGGTCGCGTGCTGGTGGACGAGGATCTGCATGCGAAAGCGGCCGACGGCTCGGTGCTGGAGAGCGTCTATGTCCTGGGTGATTGTGCCGCCTCACGACGCGCCGACGGACGGTTTCAACCAGCGCTTTCCCAGACGGCGATCGCCATGGGCTCCCACATCGGTGAGACGCTCACGCGGCGCGCCCACGGGAAACCGGCCCGGCCGTTCCGCTTCGAGGACGCAGGCTACATCATCTCGCTCGGAAAACACTCGAGCGTCGTCTCGATCTTCGGCCTATCCGTCTCGGGCAGAGTGGCGTGGCTACTCTGGGCCGGCGCCTACCTGATCAAGATGGTCGGGCTTCGAAAGCAGATTGAAGTGGGGATCGACCATCTGACTCACTTCTTCTTCGATCACGACATGTCGCAGATCCTGAACCGCCGCGCGGTCCTCACCGACGAGGAACTGAACCTTTCGCTGGCGGCCGAGCCGATTGCGTCCCCTTCCAAGGAGGCGTAGGCTCTCCTTGAGAGGTATTCATTCACGCCGATCGCGGAGCGACCGGCGCCCATCCAAAGGAGGAAGCACGATGAAGCGTTTGTTCACGGTCATTCTGGCACTCGCGTTGGTGGCACTCTTCGCGTTCCCGGGGGCGTTCGCCGCCGAGGGGAAGATGGCGGCGAAGAGCCAGAGCTGGACCGGCGAAGTCGTCGATCTCGGCTGTTACATGGGTCACGCGGCGATGGGCGAGAAGCACATGGAGTGCGGTCTCAAGTGCGTTGCGGGCGGCATGCCGATGGGATTGGTGGTCAAGGGAAACAAGGTATTCGTCCTGACGATGAACCACGACAACGGCGACGCCTTCAACGCCTGCAAGGCAATGGTCTCGAAGCAGGTCAAGATCACCGGGACCATGTCGACCCGGGGCGGGCTGCAGTCGATCGATGTCGCGGCTGCCGAGCTCGTAGCCGCTCCCGCGAAGTAATTCATGGTGCGCGTGAGGCCCCAACGGCCTCACGCGCGTTTTTCATCATGATCCGCCGCGCACTCTTCCTCTTCTTCGCCGCTTTGCTGATCGTGGCATTCATGGCCGCGGCCGATTCGCTGCGCCCCAGGCTCACGCCGGCCGAGCGCGGACGCCGCCTGGCCGAATCGAACGGCTGCTTCTCCTGCCACGGCCCGGAGGGGACGAAGGGTGTCCCGAATCCCGGCCGTACCGACGCGACGGTGCCGGCGTTCCCGGGCACGCTCATGATGTACGCCAAGGATGCGGGGCAGGTGCGCGAGTGGATCCGCGACGGCTCGACGTCGGCGCGCCGGGCCAGCCAAACCTGGCGCGCCGAGCGGGAGAAGGGAGCCCTCCGGATGCCGGCCTACGGGAAGCGGCTAACGGGACGGGAACTGGACGATCTCGTCACCTTCGTGCTCGCTGCCGCGGGAGAGCCCGCGCCCCGGGACTCCCTGCCCGCGGCCGGGTTGGAGCTGGCGTCAGCACTCGGCTGCTTTGGTTGCCACGGCATCGGCGGCCGCTTCGCGCGGCCGAATCCGGGCTCGTTCAAGGGCTTCGTGCCCCCCTGGGACGGTGGCGACTTCTTGGAGTTGGTCGCCAATCGCCGTGAATTCGGGGAGTGGGTGGAAGAGGGTGTGAGCCGGCGATTCTCCGCAAATCCCGTGGCGCGCCTTTTCCTGAGGCGCGCGCCCCTCCGCATGCCGGCCTACCGCAAGCAATTGCGGCCCGGAGACGTGGACGCGATCTGGTCCTACGTGACATGGCTCCGAACGCCCATTCATCCTACGCCATAGGGACCATGGAGAATCCGCCCCCGCGCGGGGTAAAATTCACCGTATGAAACGACTTCTTCTCGTTGCGCTGGCGGTCGCGCTGATGGCTCCGGCGGCCGACTTCCCCGCTACCGCGGGCGCGCAATCAGGCGGCGCCGCCGCCCCGAAGGGGCCCAAGAAACCGATCAAGGTTGTCGGGGAACTCCTGGATATGGGCTGTTTTATCTCTCGCGGCCTGACCGGGGAACTCCACCGGGAGTGCGCCACCAAGTGCATCAACAACGGCGTGCCGATGGGCATCATGACGGCCGACAGCACGGTCTACGTGCTGACGCAGAATCACGACCGTGCCATGGACCCCAAGGGCTTCGTCGGCTCGCCCGATCCCTACGTGCTGCTCAAGACCCTGGCGGCCAAGCAGGTTGAGGTGCTGGGGTTGAACTGGGAGCGCCACGGAGTGAAATTCCTCGAGGTGAAGTACGCCAAGCCGGCGCCCGCCGCGGCGGCTACACCCCCCAAACCGGGACCGTAGCTCAACGAGGTAGATCAGCATGCATCGCACCGAAGATCCCGTCCGCACACCGCACGCTCCCCGCTGGATTCGCTTCGCGTCCTTGACCGTCGTCGTGGTGGCCGCATTGGCCGCCGGCGCCGCCATTGGAAGAAGCACGTCACCTCCGCCTCCGCCCAAGGGAACCGCGACGGCGAAAGCCGGACAGGACAAATTGAACGCGGCGGGTCTCAAGGTGGCCAATCGCCGATTGGTGACCGTTCGGGGCGAGGTGGTCGACTTCTACTGCTTCATCGAGAAGGGACTTCGCGGACCGGGTCATCTGGAATGCGCCGTGAAGTGCGTATCCGGAGACATCTGCATGGGGATGTATACGCAGGAGGGCGAGCTCTACATGATCTCGGTGAACCACCTGCGCGCCATGGACCCGCTGGCGTTCAAGGGAATCCCCGATCCGTTCAATCGCTGCCGCGGGATGCTCAGCCAGACCGTCGACCTGACCGGTTACGCCATGGAGCGATACGGCCAGAAGATTCTCGAGATCATGGACGTCAAGCCCGTGGGGCCGACGACGCCAGGATAAGGATCTCGTCCAGGTAGAAACTAAGACGGCCCTCGTGCTCTTCCGGCGCGAGGGCCGTTTTCGCTGCCGGCGGCGCGTCGCGGAACATCGCGCGGAGCCGTTCCCGGGTTGAGTCGTCCACCCCCTGCATGCCCGCCCAGAAGTCGAACTCCCTCCGCTTCCGGAAATGTTCGACACGCTCCACGTGAAGCCCGGCCTCGCGGAAGAAGGCGACCCATTCGGCCTCGTTGTAGGCGCGCTGGTGGCTGGGGTCGCGGGTCTTCTCGATGGCGTTCAGGTGCGTGGCCCCTTCGGGATCGTCCGGCGCCACGTTATCGATGACGATCACGCGGCCACCCGGCTTCACCACCCTCGCGCATTCCTTTACGAAGCGCCCCACGTCGGCGAAGTGGTGCGGCGCCACGCGGCAGGTGACAAGATCGAACGCGGCGTCGGCGAACGGAAGCGCGCAGGCATCGGCTTCTCGAAAGGAGACGTTCGAGATCCCCTTCCCGCGAATGAAGCGCTCGGCGGCGTCGAGCATCTCCCGCGTGAGATCGGACGCCACCACCTCGCGAACGTGAGGCGCGAGGGCGAGCGCCGTGTGGCCGCCGCCCGTCGCGATGTCGAGCGCGCTCCACTCGGGCCGGGGGGCCGCGAGCGCCACGAGCCGGTCGAGGCTTTCGCTCGACTGGTGATCGCGGCTCGTGACGTAGCGCTCGGCGTGCGTACTGAACTGCCGGCGCGACAGCTCGCGCGCGTCCTCCACGGGGCTAGGCGGCCTTGGCGCGGCTCATCCGCTTGGCCGAAGCACGGCGCGCCCGCTTCTTGCCGGCGCGTGGGACGCGTTTCTTCGCGACCGCGCGAGGGGCCCGCTTCTTCGTGCTCGCACCGGCAGCCCGCTTCTTTCCGGCGGAGCGGCGGGGCGCCGCCACACCCGCAATCGCCCTCAGCGACCGCGCGCCCTTCTTCCGAAGATCCTGCCACGCGAGCACCGTCTGGCGCCGAGGCCTGGTGCGGCCAACTTCCCAGAGATAGACCGAGAGGCTCGATACGTTCAGGAGCCGTGCGTAGGCCTTCCGGCTCATGCCGAGTCCATCGCGATGCTTCCGCATGAGCGCCGGCGAGAAGCGAGCGCGGCGGTTGTCGTTCGTTTTCCCCGCGACCGCAGCGCGCACGCCCGCTCCTGCCCTCGCAGCAGCACCGGTAAGGAGGCTGCGCTCCAGGAGCGCGATCGACTTCCGGATCGCCTGGAGCTCCGCGCGGAGGGTCACGACGACTTGCTTCGATTCGTCACGTGCCGCGGCACGCATCTCGGCGCGCAGCACCTTCGTCAGATTGGCCATTGATGTCATCCTTTTCAGTTAGCTGGACCCGGTTCCATGTTCGGGAGGCGGGTCCGGGTGAAACCGTCCCCCCGCGAGAGCCATCCATTGAAGCCGTGCGCACGGGCCGCCAGGGGTTCCCTGGTGGTGCCGCCGCTGCAGCCGTTCCACGATTGCCGACACGCCGACCGTGTCGGCATGACGCAGGAGCCCGCCGCGGAAGGGCGGGAACCCCGTGCCCATGACCATTGCCAGATCGACGTCGTCGGCCGAAAAAGCGACTCGTTCCTCGAGCGCCATCGTTGCCTCGTTGATCATCGCATCCACCAGCCGCTCCACGATCTCCTCGGAAGGCGGCCCCTCCGTCGCATCGGCGCCCTTTGGCGGCGGCGACGGGGCAAGCGTCGGATTCACGCTCGCGCGTTTCCCCTTCACGTAGAGGTAGAACCCGCGGCCCGATTTCTTCCCCAGCGTTCCCTCCGCCACGAGCTTGTCGAGGAGATTGGTCCGCGGCATCCGCTCGCCGAACGCGGCTTCCAGGACGTGCGCCACCTTCCGCGCCACGTCGAGTCCGATCTCATCGAGAAGTTCGCAGGGGCCAAGCGGCATGCCGAAGCCGCGGAGCGCACGGTCGATCGACTCGATTGGCGTCCCCCGCTCCACCATCGAGACCGCCTCGCCGAGGTATGGCATCAGGATGCGGTTAACCAGAAATCCGGGCTCATCCCCTACCACGACGGGTGTTTTCCCCATGCGCCGCGCGAGCGCCACCACGGTCTCCACCGCCGCTTCGTCGGATCCCTCGTGACAGATCACCTCGACCAGCGGCATGCGCGTCACGGGGTTGAAGAAGTGCATCCCCACCACCCGTTCGGGATGAACGCAATTCTTGCTGATGGCACGCACGGAAAGCGAGGAGGTGTTCGTTGCCAGGACGCAGGTCGTGGGAACGAGCGCTTCCAGCTCGCGAAAGATTCCCTGCTTGATGCCGAGGTCCTCCACCACCGCCTCGATGACGATGTCGGCACGGCCCAGCCCGTCGAGGGCCAGCGTCGGCTCGATGCGCGCCATCGACTGCTCCAGTTCCGCCTTCGTCAGCCGACCGCGCGACGCTTCCTTGTCGAAGAGCTTCTTGGCGTGCGACAGGGAATGCAGGAGCGGCTCCGGCTTGATGTCGCGAAGCCGGACGTGGATGTCGCGCGAGGAGAGGAGGTAGGCGATCTCGCCACCCATCGTACCGGCGCCTAGCACCGCCGCGCGCGCGACCGGCCTGGCATGAAGCACCGGCGGTTCGCGCTTCGCGCCTTCGCGGAGGAGAAAGATGCGGCGCAAATGAATCGACGCGGCCGTGAAGAGAAGTTTCGCCACCGACTTCCGTTCGATCTTGAACCCCGCGGAGAGCGGCTTGCCCCAGGTGCTCTCCAGCACGCGGAGGATCTCGAGCGGCGCCGGATAGTGCCCGCCGGTCTGCGCCAGTACCCGCTTCCGTGCCTGGCCCAGGACATACGAGCGGAAGGGCGGAAGCGACTGGAGAAACTTCTGCAGCAGGGGAAGCCTCGTGACGCGCGGCTTTCGTCCCGCCAGAAGCGCCTCCACCCAGACGGCCGCGCGCTCGTTGAAGCGCTCGCGCGGGAGGATGTCGTCCACCAGTCCCACGCGACGCGCACGGCGTGCGTCGAGCGAACGGCCGGTGAGCAGGAGATCGAGCGAGGCCATGAGCCCGATGCGCCGCGGAAGGCGCTGCGTTCCGCCGAAGCCGGGGAGAATTCCGAGCATCACCTCGGGGAGCGCCACGCTGACGCCGCGCGCGTCGGAGGCCAGGCGATAGTCGAAGGCGAGCGTGAGTTCCGTGCCGCCGCCCATGCAGGGCCCGTTGATCGCGGCCACGAGCGGGAACGGCAGTTCGCGGATCTCCTGGAAGAGCGCCTGCGCCTCCTTCACCTTCGTCTCGGCTTCCTGAGGCGATTCGATCTTCTGAAACTCGGTGACGTCGGCGCCGGCGATGAACTGCCCTTCCTTGCCGCTCACGAGGAGGAGCGCGCGAGGGGCCACGCCTCCCTTCGCCTTGAGTGCCGTCACGGCGGTACGGAGCGAGTCGAGCGACCGGGAGTCGAGGAGATTGACGCGGCGGTCGGGATCGTCGAACGAGAGGACGTAGACGCCCGAGGGGCGCGCGTCCAAGCGGAACGGTCCGTAGACGCCGGCGCCGACGGCTGAAGGCTCCCCGTCCGTGAAGGTGGCGGCTCGCGACGGGCGAGGCGCTGGCTTCGGTGCAGCGGGGTCGCCGGGCGCAGCGGGCGCGCCGGGTGCCGCGTCCGCCGCGGTTGCGCGCTCCGGGAAAAGTTCGTGCTGGTCGGCGCTCATGCCGCACGCTCCAGGACAAAGGCCGCGCCCTGGCCGCCACCGATGCAGAGCGTGGCGAGTCCGAGCGAGACGTCGCGGTGACGCATCTCGCGGAGCAGCGTGAGCACCAGGCGCGTTCCGGAAACACCCACCGGATGCCCCAGCGCGATCGCGCCGCCGTTCACGTTCAGGAGCGAGCGGTCGATCTCTCCCACCGGCGCGTCGAGGCCGAGTTTCTCCCGCGCGTACGCGGCCGACCCCATGGCGATTTCGTTCGCGATCACCTGGGCGGCGAAGGCCTCGTTGATCTCGATGAGCCCGATGTCGGAGAAACGAACGCCCGCGCGCCGAAGGGCCACCGGTGTCGCATGCGTCGGACCGAGTCCCATGTGCGCGGGATCGAGCCCGACGAAGGCATAGCCGCGAATTCTTCCGACGGGCGTCAGGCCGAGCGCCTTTGCCTTCTCCGCCGATGCCACGAGAATCGCCGCGGCGCCGTCGGTGATGGGACAGGCGTTCCCGGGCGTGACCGTGCCGGTGCGCGGATCGAAGTAGGGGCGAAGTTTCGCCAGCGCTTCGAGCGATTGCGTCTTCCGGGGGCCGACGTCGTTCGCGACGACTTCGCGATAGGGCGCGGGAAATACGGGGGCGATCTCCTCCGCGAAGCGTCCCGACTCCTGCGCCGCGGCCGCGCGGCGATGGCTCTGGAGCGCGAAGTCGTCCTGCGCCTCCCGGGAAATACCAAACTCGCGCGCCAGGAGTTCCGCCGTCTCGCCCATGTTGAGGCCCGAGATCGGATCCATCAGGCCTTCCAGCAGGGCGATCTTCGGTGTGAGGTCCTTGGGGCGGAAGGAGGCGAGCGCGCCGACGCGCTGCAGTGGGCTTCTCGCCTTCATGAGGCGCTCGAAGACTCGCGTCATGCCGTCGCTCACGTGGAGCGGGATTCGGCTCATCGATTCCGTGCCGCCCGCGACTACGAGATCTGCCTGTCCCGACGCCACGCGCTCGTACGCCTGCGCGATCGACTCCATGCCGGAGGCGCAATTGCGATGCACCGTGACGGCCGGAACGTGATTTGGAATTCCCGCGAGAAGCGCCACGACGCGGGCGATGTTGGCGGAATCGGCGGGGCCGGCCACGTTCCCGATGATGACATCATCGACATCGGTGGGTGAAACTCCGGAACGGGCGAGCAGTTCGGAAACGGCGATACGCCCCAGTTCCCGAGCGGGTACGCGCGCGAGCGCGGTGCCCGCCTTGGCGAACGGAGTGCGGAAGCCGTCGAGGAGTACGACGTCGCGCATCGGTTCTTGTCCCCTGAAGTCGTGTGGGGGATTGCGTTTGGCCTTTACGCGCGGAGTGTGTCACAGTGATTCGAGGAGGTCAACGGATGGACGTTCGTACCGCGCCAGACCTATTAAAATATGCAGTCGAGGTGCGCCGGAAACCCAATGCCTTCCTGGTAAAGCGGGAGGGCGGCTGGGAGCCCGTGCCGATCGACGAGGTCGCCCAGAAAGTATCCGCCATGGCGCGGCAACTGCGCGCGCGGGGAATGGGAAAAGGCGACCGCGTCGTCATTTTTGCGGAGAGCCGCCTGGAGTGGGGGATGGCCGACCTGGCGATTCTAGCGGCGGGCGGCGTCACCGTTCCGATCTACCCCACGCTCCCGGCGAACCAAGTCGCGCCGCTCCTGGCCGATTCCGGCGCCGTGGGGGCGTTCACCTCCAGCGCCGAGCAGCGCGCCAGGTTGGAAGAGGCCCGCACCGCGGGGGCGCCCGGACTTCGCTGGATCCACGCGTTCGACGAGGAGCCATGGCCCGCCGCGCTTCCCGGTGCCGTCGATCCCGCCGTTCCGCTCCATCCCGATGACCTCGCCACGATCATCTACACCTCGGGAACGACAGGGTCGCCGAAGGGTGTCATGCTCACGCACGGGAACATAGTCTCCGAGGTGCTGCTGGCGCTTCAGGCGATGCAACTCCGCACTGACGACACCTATTTGTCGTTCCTGCCGATCAGCCATATCTACGAGCGGACGAACGGGCTCTTCACGATGCTCTACGCCGGAGTGACGATCGCCTACGCGGAGTCGTTCCAGGCGTTGGGCCAGAATCTGCGCGAGGTGAAGCCGACGATCGTTCTATCGGTCCCCCGCATGTACGAGAAGGTCTTGGCTGGCGCCGACGAGCGCGCCGCCGGAGCCGGCTTTCCCACAGGGCCGCTCTGGCGCTGGGCGCGGCGCGTGGCGATCGAGTGGGCCACCTGCCACGTGGAGGGGCGCGGGGTTCCCCCGCTTTTGGCGCTCCAGCACGCACTGGCGGCGCGGATCGTCTTTGGAAAGTTGATCGCGGGTTTTGGCGGCCACACGCGCCTCCGCGTCTCCGGCGGCGCCGCGCTTCACCGCCAGGTGGCGCTCTTCTTCTACGGCTGCGGGCTGCCGATCTTCGAGGGCTATGGGCTGACGGAAACGAGCAGCGGCATCTCCGTCAATTCGTTCGGAAAGCACAAGGTCGGGACCGTGGGGCCGTTGTTCCGGAACATCGAGGTGAAGATCGCCTCCGATGGAGAGATCCTGATCCGCGGGCCGGTGGTCATGAAGGGCTACTGGCAGAAACCGGAAGCGACGGCGGAGGTGATCCGGGACGGCTGGTTCCATAGCGGCGACATCGGCGAGATGGACGCGGACGGCTACTTGAGAATCACCGACCGGAAGAAGGACATCATCGTGACTTCCGGCGGAAAGAAAGTGGCGCCGCAGGCGCTGGAGGGGGCGCTGAAGGCCTCGCCCCGGATCGCGGAAGCGCTGGTGGTGGGCGAGGGCGAGAAGTTCATCGCGGCGCTCATCGCCCCCGCGGAGGGCGCCACGCGAGAGCAGATTGCCGAGGAAGTCGATCGCGTCAATGCGTCGCTGGCCCAATTCGAGCAGATCAGGAAGTTCGCGCTCATCCCCAACGATCTCACGGTCGAGAGCGGGTTGATGACGCCCTCGCTGAAACTAAAACGGAAAGCCGTGATCGAGCGTCATCGCGACCTGGTGGCGGGGATGTTCGCGGGGGGAGCGTAGGCTGAACTTCTCGCGATTCCCCCGCTGGATGACGATCTGGGCTGCCCTGTCGATCGCCGCGGCGGTTGTGTTGCTTGGCGGATGCGCCGGGACGAAGGGTGATGCGGGCGCTTCGCGCGCGCTTCGCGGCGATGACCTGGTCCTCGATCTCAGTCCCTCCGCCGAGATTCTCTCACTCTGGATGGAACCGACCGACGCCGTGCGCGCCCGCGCCCGCGCCATCGCCACCGACCTTCCCTATCGGACGCTCCGGCATTACTACACGTTGCTCATGAGTTGCGCCCCGTCCGACGAGGAGGTGGCACGCGCCATCGCAGTCCCCGATTCGGGTATCTGCGGATTCGGGCTGGGATCGGCGTACCAGGAGCGCGCCTCCGTAGACAGCCTCGTGCGCGCGCTGGTGCTGCGAGGGAGCGCCATCCGGGCGCGTGTCGCCGCCGACGTGGGCCTCTATGCTCCCCAATGGCAGTGGAGGCCGGTGCGCGTTTACTTCGTGATCGCCACACGCTATCTCTTCGACGCTGTCACGCTGGACCGGGGCCTGGACGGCAGCGGCCCGACGGTGATCTTCAACTTGAGCGAAGCCCTGAACTACGGCGGCTCCACCGAGGAGCGACTGGCCATCGTGGAGCGCGTGCTGGCGCACGAGGCGTTTCACGCGGCGCTCCGACAGGTGGAGTACGGAAAGCCGGGGTGGGAGCGCTACCACGACCCGATGAACACCATTGACTACATCGCGCGCGTGGTGCTGGACGAAGGCGTGGCGCACTACATCGATTGGAAGGGGCGCGCCGGCGCCGACACGCTCTTCGCCGCCAGGCTGAGTTCGCGGGAGCAGCGGGCATTCGACCAACTGGCGCTGGCGTGCAGGCGGCTCCAGGATCCACGGACCGATCCCGAAGCGCGGGAGGAGATTTTGGGGCTCGCGGCCACGGGACCGATCTGGAGCAAGTACGGGGCGATCTCGGGGATGTTCGCGGCATGGAGAATCGAGCGGGGACTGGGACGCGACTCGCTGCGCGCGGCGATCGTGGGCGGACCGCGGGAACTGAGGCGCTTGTACGTGGCGGCGGCGGCGGCGGACACGTCGCTGAAGCGATGGCCGAAGGAATTGGAGTGAGGCGATGACCCCCGACGACGTGATCCTGGACGAGTTGGTGGATGCGGCGCGGCGGTTTCCCGATCGCCAGTTGCTCCAGTTCCGAAGCCGGATCGGCGCGAACCAGTATCGGCGACTCTATCGTCTGGTCCGCCGGTTCACCGCAGAGGGCGCCGCGGTGCTCGACTGGGGCTCGGGTAATGGACACTTCACGTACTTCCTCCAGCGAGCCGGGCGCGCGGCGCACGGATTCTCGCTCCTGCCTGGCGCGTTCCGCGCGTGGATTCCCGAACCGTCGTATCCGTTCGTTCAGGGCGACGAGGCGGAGCCGGTGCGGCTTCCCTACGCCGACGCGACGTTCGACGCGGTCGTGTCGGTCGGAGTGCTGGAGCATGTTCGGGAGACAGGCGGAGACGAGTCGCGGAGCCTGCGCGAGATCGTGCGCGTGTTGAAGCCGGGCGGGGTGTTCCTCTGCTACCACTTTCCGAATCAGCACAGTTTGATCGATCGGCTGGCGCGGCGGTTTCCGGGGATGCATCGGCATGAGTTTCGGTACACCGCTGGGGATATCCGGGCGCTGGTTGCGGGATCCGGGATGCGGGTAGAGGCGATGGGGCGGTATGGGAGCCTGCCGCGGAACTCCGCCGGGGAGCTGCCGGATGTGCTGGCGCGGTCCGGGCTGGTGGCGGCGATTTGGGATGGAGCGGATGCCGTGCTGGGGGCGCTGCTGGCGCGGTGGTGCCAGAACTACTACTTCGTGGCTAGGAAGGTGGGTGGTGGACCCTAGGGATGATGTAAGGTTTTGTTTTGTATGAGGTTAGAGGCATCCATCTGACGCGGACACTAAATGGTCTGATCTGCGCGACAATCCCCGAAGTTGGCTGCACCTGACCAAACGCTTCAAACCATTCTCAATTAATTAGATAGAGCCTGCGACAGGCTCCTGGCTTGGGTAAGGATCCCCACCCTGGCTGGACCCAGCCTCGGCCCCTCCGAAGTCGCCCCCTCTACCTCCAATTTCCTCGCTGCGTGCATCCTTCTTAAGCGCAATTTAACAAGGCCTTACGAGCCAAGTGCCGAGAATTTTCCCGCCCCCGCCAATCCCGAACTTCGTGGCACCACGGTTGCGTTAGCAGTCTGGCGTGAACGGGATGCACGCGACGGGAAGCAACCACGGAGGCGATATGGAAAAGTCGAGGGGAACCAAAAAGACGCTGAAAACGGCCCTCACGCTGATGGCTCTGGCGGCGGCCTTGGCTACGACGGGATGCACCGGCAGCTCGCTGATGGGACCGGAGTCGGGGACGCAGGCGCAGGGGCAGGTTGTGGCGCAGCAGGGCGGACAGATCTCTCACCCGGGTGGCCAGCTGTCGAAGCCGTAACAGCGACTGGAGAACCAGCTCACCGCGTTGGAACGGACATCGAATCGAGCAGGGGGCGGACGTGAGGCGAATCGAGGTATCGAATCCGGGCGGAGGGATCCAGACGATCCGCGATTCGTTGCAGCGCCTTCAGGGCCGCGGCAAACCTCGCCCTGGTGTTGCGCTCGTCCCCCTGGAGCCGGCTCAGGGCTCCGAGGTAGAAGTTGATTCTCCAGCTCGCCTCGGCAATTTCGCTCGAGTCGGCGCTGGCAAGGGCGTGCAGAAGGAACTCGCGTTGCGAGTCGAACCACTGCGCGCTCTCGAGCAGGATCTCGCCGATGGCCATGGCGCCAAGCGTGACGACCGTCGGAAGAGCGGTCGGGCCGGCCAGCCCGCGAATTCGCTGAATGAGCGCCGCTCGATCGACATCGTTTCCGGCCTGCCCTTCGAGACGAAGAACTTCGATCTCGACCCCCGGTAAATCCTCGGGATCCCCCGACCGCCGCAGCAAGACAAGCGCCTCATCCAGCCGCTTTCGCGCCCCCAGCAGATCGCCCTCCCCCTGCCTCAAGCGACTCAGGACCCAGTAGAGCCTCGGCCTCGTCTCTGTCGTAGCCCAGCTTCCGAAGTTCGCAACGGCTGCATTGGCGCATTCCACGGAGGCCGCGTAGTCGCCAAGCCAGTAGTGGGCCCATGCCTTCAGTTCGCACGCCTTTTCCAGACTGATGGGATCGCCATAGACCTCGGCGATCTTCATCGCCTCATCGGCGTCGAGAAGGGCCGCGGCGTACTCACCGAGAATGATGTGGCAACCCGCCGTACCGCAGGCGGCAAACAGGAGTTCGGTGAGGTTGCCCACCCTTCTCGCCCAGTTGAGGCCGTGTGTGTTGGCGGACATCGATTCGCGGAATTGGCCGAGTTGATAAAACGTCGCGCCGCGATTGGTCATGATTCTCGGCCGGTAGGCATCCACCCCTGCCCTTTCACACTCGGCCCACGCCTCATCCAACCGTCGGAGTGATCCCGCCGTGTTTCCCGCGCGATGCTCGGCCGTGCCCAACGCGATCCGGACTCGCATCTTCCAGAAGGCGGAACACTCAACGGTCGCGGCCCGTTCGAGATCGGCGCGGGCAGTCGCGAGGTCGCCAAGTTCCAGCAGCGCCGCCCCCAGGTGGTAGGTGAGTGCCGCGCGCAAGTCCGCCGGGATCGACGCGGCATTGGTGCTACTCAGCTGAGCGCGGAGCAGTTCAACGATTGACGTTCGTTCATCTAGGCTTCCGAATCGCCAGCGAATCTCCGCCAGTTCACAAAGACTCCATAGGGAGCCCTCCAGGTTCCCCACGCTGTCTAGGCGGCGCCGCGCGCTCTCAAAGTGGACCGCGGCGGAAGTGAGATCGCCCACACCGCGCTTCGAGACTCCGAGTAGATGGTCGCGCTTTGCGGCGCCCTGGGGATCTAGCCTCGCTTCGGAAAGTCCCGCCTCCAAGAGGGTTATCGCCTCCGCGAAACGCCCGACGAGATTCAGCGCCTCCGCTTCCTTCAGCGCACATTGATCCGCGAGGTCCGGGTTGTTGAGTTGCTCCGCGATCGCCCGGCACTCGCGGAATCGTTTCATAGCCAGATAGTGTTCTCCACGGGCAGAAGCTGCTTCGGCCGCTTCGACCGCAAGGCCGAGCGCCGCGGGATCGCGGAGCCTCAGCAACATGTCGGCTCGCTGTTCGATTCCCAAGACACCGGGCGCATCCAGAAGCCGCCGCCCCATTGCTTCCAGATCGGAGCCACTCACGGCATCGAGCAACCACAGCCGCATTCCCTCGGATGCAAGTGCCCAGTCATCTCCCTGTGCTGTCAAGTAGCCGCGCGCTTCCAGCGGCTTGAGGAGGCGAATGTCCACTCCCAGTGCGTGCAAGACGTGACCCTTCACCTTCGGTCCGGCCAAGGCCACTGCCAGAAGCGCCTCACGTTCTGGAGGTGCCAGGCGAAGCCACGTTGACTGCCATGGGGACGCGACCTCTGGAATGGAGAGAGTTCGAATTTCGGTCGTCTCGTTGAAGTACCAGCACGAGTCGCGCCGGGCCAAAATGCCCCGAGCCACTAGGGCCCCGATGGCCGTCGTGAGGCTGGCGGGAAGTCCCCCGGTGATCGCGTGAATCCGCGAGATCAGCGGCTGGGGAATCATGGCGCGGCCGATCATCCCCTCGATATACGCCGAGACCTGGTTAACGGGCAGCGGGTCGAGAGTGACCACAAGTTCGCAAGGGTCGGCGACGGCCCGGCCCGATACCGATGTGGCGAGGAATACAAGATCACTCGCGCGGCCATCCTCGATCGCTCCTGCCCAAACCGCCCTTGCCGCACGCATCCCCGCCTCGTGGCGATCCTGCTCCTGTGCTCCTTCCCCACCCAGGAGGACCACCTGCAACGGACGCTCCAGCCTGGTGCCCTGTGCGTCAGCTCCCCGATGCGCCTCCCACTCCTCCCACGTCGAAGCGCCCACACCCCGCCGCGAAAGCTCATGAACGAGCGCGCGGAGCGTGGTGGCCTTACCTGAACCTGGCGGCCCCGTCATCCGGATCAGCGACGCACGGTGCGGATCCTTGGAGGCGATGACGTTCAGGACGCGGTCCAGGATCACATCTTTTCCCCTGAGTTCTCCGCCCAGGATGACGCCAACCCGATCCTCGACGCCAAACCCCTCCATGAACTCATCCGCGCTTCCCTGACGAAGCGGCGCCTCCCGCTCCAGCGCGCGCATCACGACGCGCTCGAGATCGGCGGGGATCTTCACGCGATGTGCGCCTGGCGATGGAACCCACCCCTCCAGTTGTCCCGCCACCACCTCGCGGATCGTGCGGCCGCCGAAGGGGTGTTTGCCGGTGAGCGCTTCGTACGCCATCACGCCGACGGAGTAGAGATCGGAGCGAATGTCAGCTGGCTTCCCCTCCCAGCACTCGGGCGCGGTGTAGCCCGGAGTGCCGGCGACGCCGCCCTCTCCACCGTCGCCCATCCCCACGTCGGTCACCTTCACGACACCGCCCTGTCCGAGGAGGATGTTCCCGGGCTTCAGCCTCGGACACGGTGCCGTCGGAGATCAGCTCACCGAGTCGCTGGAAGACGGTGGCCGGTGCGG
>JANNMC010000291.1:0-3004 GCA_031397435.1 Candidatus Eiseniibacteriota bacterium | reverse complement strand
GCTGTCGGCCGACCCGCGCGCATTCACGTCTGCCGTCGGGGCATCCTGAGGGCTATGTCGAGGCGTTCGCCAACGTCTACCGCCACTTCGCGGCACAGGTCCGCACACGCGGCGATGCTCGCGGCGGCGCGCCGACCGCGCCCGCCGTGCCCGGTATCGCCGCCGCGCTGCGCGGCATGGCGTTCATCGAAACCATCGTCGCGGCAAGCAAGTCCACGCAGAAGTGGCACGTGTTCCCCAACGTCGCCGAATGACGCACGCCTACAGCACGCCCGTGAGGTTCAAGAACACGCCGCGGTGATCGAAGCTCAAGTCGGTCAGGTCGTCCGAGAAGTCCGTGAAGTTGTACCCGGCGCCGACCTTGAAGTGCTCTCCCAGGTACCGGTAGATCGTGATCAGTGCACCGCTGCGCCGCTCGTTCAGATCCGGCAGGTCGAGCATGCGCGCCTCGAACGAGGCCTCCCAGTTCTTCCGGAAGCGCAGGTCGTTGCGCAGGATGAACAGGTGCGCGCTGTTGTCGAAGAACTGCGGATTCGCGCGGTCGAGGCTCACCTCGCCCAGGCGGAAGGCGTACTTGCCGCCGATCGACCAGCTCTCCGTGACGTCGTACGTAACATCTAGCGACGCGATCTGGCTCTTCTGGACGAACTGCGCCGGCGCGTTCTGCGGCGTCAACTGCTCCGCGCTCGGCAGGTTGTAGAAGTAGGTGTACTTGGCCAGAGCACTCAGCCGATCGTTCTCGACCGGCCGGTACGCGTAGCCGACCACGGCCTCCGTGAAGTCGCCGTCGTAGAACTGCCCGAGCGAGCTGTCGCTGAACGAGTGATTGAACTTGCCGACCAGCTGCCAAGCGGGCGTCAGCTGGAACTTCAGCGAGTTCCGGAACAGCCAGGTCTCGCGGTCCGAGCTCCCGCCGACGAGTTGCTCGGTCTCGTCGAAGCGGTACTCGACGCCACTCGAGAGCTGCACGCTCCCTAACGCGTAGCCGACCTGGGCGCCGCCCGCGGTGCGCTCGGTCTCGGCGGCGGTCTGGTTGTCGATCAACGTCCCGAGCGCCCAATTGGCGCCGAGGCGCCAGCGCTCCGCCGGCGCGAAGCTGATGCCCATGGAGCGCGTCACGCCGTCCGCCGCGTTCGTGTGCTGGTAGCGATCCTCGAGGTAGACGCTGCCGCTGTCCGCGAGCCGCGCCCGCGCGCCAGAGATCAGGTTGCCCCTGCGCTGATGCAGGCCGCTCTCGGGCAGCTCGTTCTCGAGCCCATAACTGATGTAACGCTGGCTGCGCTCGGATTCCTGATAACTCGTGCCGAGCTTGGCCGCGGGTCCCAGGTCGCCGTGCGAGATCTCCCCCTCGAGCATGAGCCGCTCGCCGAAGCGATGCGCGCCGCCGATGCCGGCGCGGCGGTTGTCTTCGCGCCCGTCCGTCGCCGCGAGCGTGGCCTGGGCGAACGCGTAGCCGCGCCAACTCGTGCCCGAGGCGAAGGCCGCCTGCAGCACGGCGTCGGTGCGGTCGCCCTGTTGTTGGGTCACCGGCACCACCGGCGAATCGTCCTCGCGCATCTCGCTGCGCACGCCCGTGCTCAGGGTCCAGTGCGGCGTCAGCTGGAACGCGACGTCGATTTCGCCGGCGGTGTTGTCGAGCCCGAGCTCCTGCGCGCGCCGGTCGGCTTTCGCCGCGAGCGTCAGCCTCTCGGTCACCGGCAGCTCGAGCGTGCCACCGAACCCGTCCGTGTCGGTGAGCGTGCTCTGCCCCGGCGCCGAGTAGCCGGCTTCGAGCAGCTGTGCGTACAGGTGCATTCGCCCGCTGCGGCCCGCGAGGAAATCGCCGAGCCCGAGACTGACTTCTGCCCGATAGGCGCCGGCTTCGGCCGAGGTCGGGATCAGGTTCTGGCCGCCGAAGAAGCTGAAGCCGCCGTCGCTCGATTGCAGCGAACTCGAGACCAGGCCCTCGCTGCGCCCGGCCTGCAGCTTGATCCACGAGTCCGCGCTCCGCCGCAGAATCACGTGACCCGCGTACAGGCTGCTGTCGCTGCCGCCCGCCTCGTTGCGGTTGGCCGTAACACCCAGCTTCACGAAGTCGTTGAGCCAGTATTCGCCCTGGCCGCCGAACGCCATCGCGTCGAGATCCGCGAAGCCCGGCGTGTATTCGTACTGGGCCACCAGCCACGCTTCGTTGCCGCTGAGGCCTTGGCTGCGCACGAGCAGCGAATCTTCGACGCTCGACGCGATGGGCTCGGAGAGCAGGATGCGGCCCTGCAGATAGTCGATGTCGTAGTCGACCACCGGCCGCAGCTGCACGACGCTCGTCACGAGCCCGGAATCCTTGTCGCGCACCTCGACCCGCAGGCGCTCGGAGCCGGTCAGGAGATCCTGGCGGCTCAGCCAGTAGAGCGATCCACCGGTGACGCGGAACTCTTCGCGGCTCGGCACCGTGCCCGGCTCCGCGGCGAAGGCGTCGAGCACCAGGCGTTTCTCGCCGGCGGTCGTCGCCGCGCTCGACTGGAAGTGCGCGTTTGCGCCGTAGAGCCCGCGATCGACGTGGGCGAGCTCATTGTCGAGATAGCCCACGTGGAAGTTGCCCCAGAGCAAGTGATTATCGCGCTTGCTCAGTCTGGCGAAGAACTTGCCGCTGGTCGGCGCGCCCTCCTCAACCGTGCCGTCGTCGCCGAAAGTCGGGAGGTGGATGTCAGGGTCCATGCGCCGGAAGAGCGACTCGGGCGACTTGTCGAGGAAGTTGCTGAACAGGTCGCTCAGCGGACCTTCCTGCGTGTCGGCGCTGGCTGTTAGGCCCCAGCCCTCCCCGAACTTGCCGGCAACGAAGAACGCGAACCTGCCGTCGGCCAGCGAATCGCGATCGTAGGGAGCGTGCTCGCCGCTGAGCGTATCGACCGGGCCACTCCACAGGTTCGCCGTCAGCGTGAGGTCGGCCACGCCGACGTAGAACCATTCGTTCTCGGCGAAGCGGAGATCGCGCAGGAACAGCTCGCCGCTGCCAGCGGGATCCAGC
>JANNMC010000286.1:0-1044 GCA_031397435.1 Candidatus Eiseniibacteriota bacterium | reverse complement strand
AGTCGTAGTCGGGGCCAGGGGAGGAGATCTCCTCGCTTTGCCCCAGCCTCGATCTGCGGTTACTCCCGCTCGGAAATCGCCAAAGCCATCCGAGCCTTGGCCCGTTCCATGGCCCGAGTCGCGCGATCACGATCGATCGCGGCGGCCGTACCAGCAGCAGCACCCGCCCCGCCATCGCCCTTCAACCGCGACTCCGCCCGCTGAAGCGAAGCCTTCGCGCGGGCGACATCGATCTCGCCCACCAGCTCCGCCGAGTCGGCAAGCACCGTCGCGCGGTTCCCCGAGACCTCCAGGAATCCCCCGCCTACAGCGAAGATCGAGCGCTTCCCCGTCTCATCGCGGACTTCCAGGCGCCCCGGGCGGAGCATCGTGATGAGCGGGGCGTGATGAGCGAGGACGCCGAGGTAGCCCTCGGAGCCCGGCGCCTGGAGCGCGACGACCGGCGCCTCGATGACGAGGCGCTGCGGTGTCACGAGCCTGAACGTGAAGGTCGCTTCAGCCATGGCCGGAGGGGCGGGGGCGCGGCGCTACGCCGCGGAGCCCACTCCCATCTTCTCCGCACGCTGGAAGACCTCGTCGATCGTCCCGACCATGTAGAACGCCTGCTCGGGAATGTGATCGCACTTGCCTTCGACGATCTGCTTGAACGAACGGATGGTGTCCTCGAGCTTCACGTAGCGGCCGGGGGTTCCGGTGAAGGGCTCGGCCACGTAGAACGGCTGCGACAGGAACTTCTGGATCTTCCGGGCGCGGTTCACGATGAGCTTGTCGTCTTCCGAGAGCTCGTCCATGCCGAGAATCGCGATGATGTCCTGAAGGTCCTTGTAACGCTGCAGGGTCTTCTGCACCGAGCGCGCCAGATTGTAGTGCTCGTCGCCCACGACGTTCGGATCGAGAATCCGTGACGTCGAATCGAGCGGGTCCACGGCCGGATAGATGCCCAGCTCGGAGATACGGCGCGAAAGCACCGTCGTCGCGTCGAGATGGGTGAAGGTCGTGGCCGGAGCGGGGTCGGTCAAGTCGTCGGCGGGAACGTAGATCGCC
>JANNMC010000247.1:0-6840 GCA_031397435.1 Candidatus Eiseniibacteriota bacterium | reverse complement strand
TGACAGTTCGCCCACGGTCGGTGCGGACGGCGGTGACGGTGCCGGCGAGCGGGGATGCCGCAACGCCGCGGGACCCAGGCGCGCCGCGCGTCATCACGACGCGGGTGACGCCCATGGTGCCATCGAGGCGGAACTGTCACGCGCCGTCGAAGCCTCGCGGCATCGCCGCGGTGGACGCAAGTCATGACCCGCGCGGCTCACCGCATCCTCAACCGCGCGCGCTCCGATGCCTGGCGCCGCGTTGGAATCCCGATGACCTGGAAGACTCCGCTGGAGCCCGAAGAGGGTGGAAAGAATGTGACCGGCGAGACGACCGGAACCGCTGGAACTGGCCGGTCCGGGGACGGCACGACGAACGTAAACGACGAAAAGGAAAAGAGTTAACCCGCGGCACGGCGATTGCAAACTGAGTCACCGTCTCCACGGAGCAGCAGTGCCACCACTGGCGCCCTAGACACACCGAACCCGAGCAGCGACCGAGGAACGATCGAATGGCCGACATCGAATCGAAGAACGGCACGACCCGCGAAAGCGCCGGGACGAAAGGCACGAAGCGCGCTGCCAAGCGCACGCCGCGCCCGCGCCTCGCCACGAATTCGCGGATGGTGCCGCCCGCCGCCCGCCCGAAACGGCGCATGGTCGCCGTGACGAGCGGCAAGGGCGGAGTCGGCAAGACGAACATTGTCACGAACCTCGCGCTCGCACTGGCCCGCCAGGGAACGCGCGTCCTCGTGGTCGACGGCGATCTCGGTCTCGCGAACGTCGACCTCCTCCTGGGCGTCGCGCCTCAGTACGACCTGCAAGACGTGATCCTGGGCCAGCGAAGCATTCGCGACGTGGTCTTCGAGGGTCCGGACGGCATCCAGGTCCTTCCCGCCAGCAGCGGTGTGGAAGAGCTGGCCAACCTGGATGAGTTCCGCACCGAGTGCCTCATCCGGTCGCTCTCCGAACTGGAGAACGACGTCGACATCATCCTCATCGATTCGCCGTCGGGAATCGGCCGGAACGCCATCTCCATGGTGCAGGCCGCGGATCAGATCCTGGTCGTCACGACGCCCGAGCCGACTTCCTTCTCCGACGCCTATGCCATGATCAAGGTCCTCTCGCGCCATCCGCTCAAGTGCGTGCCGTCGCTCCTGGTGAATCAGGCCAACTCCGAAGACGAAGCGATGGGCGTCGCGCGCCGCGTGCGCACGGTCGCGAAGCGATTCCTCAATCTGGAAGTCGAGTACTGGGGCTGCATCCTGGACGACGAGTCGGTCTCGAAGTCGGTGCAGCGCCAGGAGCCGTTCCTGTCGACCTATCCCTACTCGCCCGCCGCGTCGTGCATCTACTCGCTGGCGCGCCGGATCCTGGGGCAGGAGCCGAAGCCGGCACCTCCGGCCGCCGGTCCGTGCCACGTCGTCTCGCGTGACGAAGTGCCGGAGGGTGTCTAGCGTGCGTCGCTTTCTCCTTCGCCTGACGCTGGCGTCGTCCGCGACGGCTGCCGCCATCGTCTCCATCCTCGGTGTCTTGAACCGGGCCCCGTGGCCCCTCGTGCTGACCCGCGCCTCCATCGCGTTTCTCATCGTCGCGACGGTCGGGATTCTCGCGAGCCTCATCCTCATGCGGACCGCGTTGCGCCGTCACTACGAGAGGACCCATCCCGGGTCCGGGCTCGACGGCGCGCGGGCCGAGCGCTAGCGCGGGAGATTAAGACCATGGCATCGCCGTCCGTCTTGCAAATGCTCCAGCACCACACGCCGCGCTCGAAGAACCGCCGCGAACGGCAGAAGGAGCAGGCGCTCAGCCAGTACGCGCCGCTCGTGAAGTACGTCGTGGACCGCCTGGCGCTCCACCTTCCGAAGTCGGTCGAGCGGGACGATCTCGTCTCCGCCGCGATCATCGGACTCTTCGACGCGCTCGAGAAATACGACAAGTCGAAGGGAACCAAGTTCGAGACCTACGCCATCTGGAGAATCCGCGGCGCCATCCTGGACGAACTCCGCTCGCTCGACTGGGCGTCGCGCTCCATCCGCCGGAAGGCGCGCGGCGTGGAGGAGGCGGCGCGTGGCCTGGGACAGAAACTGGGGCGCGCGGCGACCGAGGTCGAAGTGGCCGAAGCGCTGAACCTGAGCCCCACCGAACTCTCGAAGCTGATGGACGAGGTGCACGGCACGTCGCTCCTGTCGCTCTCCAAGTCGGTCTCGGGCGAAGACGACCAGGACGTCATCCAGTTGGAAGACATCGTGGACGATCCGAACCACAAGGACGCGCTGGAGGTGATCGAGAACGACGAGTCGCGCGAGGTGCTGCTGGAGACGATCGACGGACTTCCCGAGCAGCAGCGTCTGGTGGTGTCGCTCTACTACTACGAAGAGATGACGCTGAAGGAAATTGGCGAGGCGCTTCACATTTCCGAATCCCGGGTGTCGCAGATTCACACGCGCGCCGTGAAGACCCTTCGCACGCGCCTGGCGCGGATCTCGTAGGAACCGACGTGGACCGCACCGCCCTTCGACAGATGACCGATACGACCACTGCCCTGCCGACGCTGCCGCTGGTCGCCTGCCGCCTGCTGGAGGCGGTCGCGCGCATGGACGCCGAGACCACCGAGGAAGTGGCCCGCATCCTGTCGCTCGATCCGGGCCTGACGGCGCGGACGCTCCGGCTGGCGAACTCCGACTGCTACGGCTTTCCGCGGAAGGTCGGCTCGGTGGAGCTGGCGGTGCTGGTGCTGGGTCCCGGCACGATCCGCGATCTGGTCCTGACCGCGTCGGTCGTGCAGACGCTCGGTCCTGGCGACCGGGCGCTCACCAATCTCTGGAATCACTCGATGGCGTGCGGCGTGGCCGCGCGGGCGCTTGGCGAACGGGTGCGCTACCGGCTCCTGGGCGAGGCGTACGCGGCAGGGCTGCTCCACGACGTCGGGGCGGTGCTTCTCCATCAGCAGCAGCCGGGGCGATTCGAGGCGGCTCACGCGCTCGCGTCGACCCAGGGGCAGGCGATGGAGGAGGCAGAACGGAGCCTCTACGGCTCCGATCATTCGGAAGTGGGCGGCTGGCTGGCGGAGCGCTGGGGGCTCCCCGCGGAGATCGTGGAGGCGCTTGCCTGCCACCATCGTCCGTGGGAAGCGGTCCGGGCTCCGGAGCTGACTGCCCTGGTGCACATCGCCGACTCTCTCGCGGACGCCGCGGGTTACTCCTGGGCGCCCCGCGCGGCGTCGGGCCCCGCGACCGCGTCCGCCTGGGAGGCGATCGAACCCGATGCCAGACGCCGTGCGGCGCTCCTGGAAGGGTTGACCGATGTCGTCGTCCGCGAGACCGAGCGAGAGCGCGAGCTCTTCGCCGAGTTCCGCGGCACTCAGGAGGATGCGTCATGGCCGTTGTCGCAACGAATCTGAATCAGTCGCGTTCCGTCGAGATCCGCGTTCGCTTCGAGCCGGGACTTGGCATGGCGCTCTACGCCGCGATCCGGTCCGGCGAGGTGGGCCCCGTTACCGTGTCCCGCAATCTGGGCCGCGGCCGCGCGCTCCTTCGCTATCACGGCTTCACGCTGATGGCGCAAGGCGTGCCCGATTGGAAGGAAGGGGAGACGTTCCCCGTCGTCGTGAAGGAAGTCGGTCCGCCGCTGCTCCTCGCCTCCGCCGACGCGGACGCGAAGGGCTCGCGCCGGGTCATGACCGTGGACAGCGCCGTGGTACCGAGCGGCGCCCATTCATCCGAATCCGGCGCCGGCCGGTAACGCCAAGGCCAGGGAGGGCAGCCATGAAGCAGCGTAACGGCGCGGGTTCGAAGCGTCTCGTGGAAGCGACCGAGCGGTTCATCAAGTCGGAGCAGAAACTCCTGGAAGTGCTGGGGAGCCGCCGCATCTTGAAGAAGGCCGAGTGCGAGCACTTTGCCAAGGATCTCTCCCTGTCGGCCGCGAAGAAGCGCTCGTCGGACGTCTTTGGAAGCGCGATCTCCATCAACCGGAAGGTGATGGCCGTGCTGGAGAAGGGGAAGGCCGGGGCCAAGTCGCGCACCGTCACCGACTCCGATGTCTTGCAGGAGCTTCAGCAGATCATCGAGAAGTCGGTCACGGCCGAAGCGGCGTTCACCGCGTCGCTGAAGCAGATCGGCACCGCGATTCCGTACGAGAACGCGACCCTCTTCCTCATGAACCGCGACTCCGGTCAGTTGGACACGGCGGCGGTGGTCGGGGAGCCGGTCGACCTGGTCCAGCACGTTCGCTTCGAGCGCGGGAACGGATTCTCCGCGTGGGTGGCGCAGCAGCGGAAGCCGGTCGTCCTGAACGATCTCCATCGCGAGGGCGGATGCGAGGCGCCGACCATGCGCTCGTTCCTCTCGGTGCCGCTCATCGTCCAGAACGAGGTGTTCGGCGTCATCAATCTGAGCCACTCCCGCGCCAGCGCGTTCGACGAGGAGAGCGCGAAGCGGGTGGCGCTCTATGCCCTCCCGATCGCGTCGGTCGCCATGCGGACGCTGATGTTCCGCGAGTGTGAACGGCTGGGAACGACCGACGCGTTGACGTCGCTCTCCAACCGCCGCCACTTCGACCAGTCGCTGGAGGACGAGGTGGATCGCGCGCGGCGCTACGGTCACAAGCTCTCGGTCGTGGTCATGAGGACGTCGGTGGGCGCATCGGCCGCGACGCAGGTCGTCACCGAGATGGGGAAGGCGCTGAAGCAGGCGTCGCGCGGCACCGATTGCGTGGCGCGCTACTCCGGCGACGAGTTCCGCATTCTCCTGCCGCATACGGGGGCCGGCGAGGCGCAGATCGCGGCGGAGCGGCTCCGGACGGCGGTGGAGCGCCAGACCACCTCGCGCCGGCGCGGCGTCACGGTGAATGTGGGCGTAGCCACCTTTCCGCATGATGCGAACGACTCGGCTTCGCTGGGCACGCGGGCGGAGATGGCGCTACTGCGGGCGAAGGATGCTCCCCTGGCCCGAACCGGAACCGACCCGGGCTCGATCACCGAGCCGGCGGTCCACTGAGATACGACGTGTCGACCGAACTGCACGATAAGGCCATGACGCCTACTCCGGCGGAACCCGCGCCGCGCGCGAAGATTCTGGTGGTGGACGACGAGGATCAGGTCGTCCAGATCTTCCAGGACCTTCTGACGCAGCAAGGGTACGAGGTCGTGTCGTGCGGGAACGGCGACGATGCCATCGCGATGGTCACGACCGAGCAGTTCGACCTGGTCCTGACCGACATCAATCTTCCGGGGACGGACGGGCTGGAGGTGGTCCGCGCGGCGAAGGCGGCCGACAAGGACACCTGCGTCATCCTGATCACCGGTTATGCCTCGACGACGACCGCCATCGACGCGTTGCGGCAGGGGGCGTACGACTACATCACGAAGCCGTTCGATCTCTGGGAAACAGCCAAGGCGATCGAGCGCGGCCTGGAGAGCCGCTTGCTGGCGCGCGAGAACCGGCGGCTCATCCACGAACTCGGGCTGGCGAACGCGGAGCTGCAGCAGCACGAGGTAATCTTGCGAAGGAAGGTCGAGCAGGCCACGTACCGGCTGGCGGCGCTTCTGGAAGCGGGAAAGGCGATCAATCAGAGCCTGAGCCTCCAGAGCACCTGCTCCGTCGTGGTGGCGCAGGCGGCGCGCCTGGTCGGCGTGAAGTCGTGCATCATCTTCCTGCACGACGCTGCGTCCGATGATTTCGTGGCGGAGGCCGTGATCGGGGTCGATCCGGAAATGAAGGAGAAGCTCCGCTTCCAGATGGGGATCGGCTATCACGGACAGGCCGTGCACTCGTGCGAGCCGAAGATGACGGATGACCTCTCCGAGCAGGTGGGGACCGAGGCGGTCCTCGCCCAGCTTTCCGCGGAAAACGCTCTGATCGTGCCGCTCCTGTCGAACGAGATCGCCATTGGCGCCATCACCGCGCTCGACCACGAGGGCGGCTTTACGACCGGGGATCAGGACGTCTTGACCATGCTGGCAAGCCAGGCGTCCATCGCCATCGCGAATGCCCTGCTGTACGAGCGGACCAAGGAACTCGACCGGTTGAAGTCGGAATTCGTGGCGGTCGTCTCGCACGAGGTGCGCACCCCGTTGACGTCGATCAAGGGCTCGCTGGAGTTGCTGAGTGACGACCGTTTCCACAAGCTGCCCGATCCCCAGAAGGAGTTGCTCGGGATCTGTCAGGCGAACACCGAGCGGCTGATCACCCTCATCAACGACATCCTCGACTTCTCGAAACTGGAGGCGTCGAAGTTGCCGATGACGATGGAGGTCGTGGAGCTGCGCCACGTGCTGAGCGAGGCGGTGGAGAACATCCGGAGTCTGGCGGGGATGAGGAAGGTCGAGATCGATCTCCGGGTCGACGACTCGGCCGGCTCGGTGGACGCCGACGCCATGCGCCTGGGGCAGGTGATCACGAACCTCGTGGGGAACGCGATCAAGTTCTCGCCCGAGGGGGCTCACGTGGAGGTCTTTGCCAGCGGCGACGAGAGCCTGGTGACCGTATCGGTGAAGGACTATGGGCGCGGCATCGCCCCTCGTGACTTGAACCGGCTCTTCCAGCGCTTCGCCCAGCTCGATTCGTCCACGACCCGGAAGGCGGGCGGCACCGGCCTGGGGCTCGTCATCTCCAAGGGAATCGTGGAGCAGCATGGCGGGAAGATCTGGGTGGAGTCGGCGCAGGATCAAGGGTCGACGTTCTCGTTTTCCTTGCCGCGGGGGCGGGTGCAGGAGTCGTAGGCGCGGGTGCGGGCGCGGCCGCGGCCGTTCGCGGGGGCGGGTGCCGACGCGGGCCGGGGAAGGGTGCTTGCTTCCCCCGCGGGTCCATGACATCCGCGATCCAATTAGTGCTCCAAAGTGTGACTTTCTGGCCTGCTGCT
>JANNMC010000229.1:0-14570 GCA_031397435.1 Candidatus Eiseniibacteriota bacterium | reverse complement strand
CGAGGGAGTCTATCTTCGGGGAAGCGGCGGGCTGGTGCAGTTGGCGAGCGTCGTGCGGGTGGCGGAGACGGTGGCGCCGAAGGAGCTGAATCACTATAACCGGGTCCGTTCGGCGACCATCACCGCGAATCTTCCGCCGGGTCTTCCCCTCGGCATGGCGCTGGATGCGCTCGACGCCATCACGAAGAACGACCTTCCCGCCGGGATCCGCCACGAGCTGGGCGGCCAGTCGCGCGAATTCAGGGACTCAAGCTCGAGCCTCTACCTCCTCTTCGTCTTCGCGCTCGTCTTCATCTACCTGGTGCTCGCGGCTCAGTTCGAATCGTTTATCCATCCGCTGACGATTCTCCTCGCGGTGCCGCTGGCGGTCGTGGGAGCGCTGGTTTCACTCTTCCTCTTCCGTCAAAGCCTGAACATCTACAGCCAGATCGGACTGATCATGCTGATCGGGCTCGTGACGAAGAACTCCATTTTGATCGTGGAGTACGCGAATCAGCTGCGCGCGCGCGGGCTCTCGGTCGTCGAGGCGGTGACCGAAGCGTCGAAGATCCGGCTCCGCCCCATTCTCATGACGTCGCTGGCGACGATCTTCGGCGTGCTCCCGATCGCGATCGGACTCGGCGCCGGCGGGGAAGCGAGGCGGCCGCTCGGCATCGCGGTCGTCGGTGGAATGGCCGTCTCCACGTTCCTGACGATGGTGCTCGTCCCGGTCGTTTATACCCTTCTGGCGCGGTTCACAACGGCGAAGGCGGTCGAGTCACCCGAGCACGCACGGGATGCCGCTCCCACCGCCGCGGCAGGCGAGCGCACTTCGGCGAAGTAGCGGGCAGGGCATCATTCCAAAGTCGGTGATGCGAGCCTCCTCGCATCGCCACTTCTGTCATATGCCAAACTTGTCATAAGACTTCGGGCACCTAGGACCACCCCCCACTGCACCCCTGCGGTTCAGAGTCAAAACGCGCGATTCTTACAGACGGAGAGCACGGGGAGGTCCCCGCGCACGATTCCGCGGAGGAAGCGCGCCATGATACTCAAGAAGCGGCGGCCGGCAGGCAGGGCAGAAGTGGATGGAACGGTGCTGATGCGCTTGAACGCGTACTTGCGCGGGCGGACGTTGGAACGCTATCTCGCCGCGCGGGACGCGATGCTCGTTTCGCGTCGCTATGATCCCAAGTCGACCGTGCTGCCGGACATCTACCGGCTCCTCGGCCGCGGACACTATCACCAGGTCCTCGCCTTGGCCACGCAGTCGATGGGAAACTGGATTCTGAATCCGGGGATTCACTTCGTCGCCGCGCGCGCCTTTCTCGAATTGGGCGACGGGGCACGCTCGGAATCCGAGGCCGAGACGGGCCGCGCGCTACTGGGCGGCCTCCTCATGACTGGTGACGGATCGCCAGATCGCCCCTATGTCGTCCTTCGGACCGCCGACGAGTACGACATCCTGGCAAGCATGGGGCTTCGTTGCCGGGCCCATCAGGTGGCCTACCGCAACGGGCGGGCGTACGACGCGACGGCGTGCGACGACGGACGCGATGTCTGGTTCGACGTCAGCGCGGCGGCAGGTGTTGGATTGAAGCCGGGCGTCGCCGCGTAGGAAACGCGACGGCGAGACGTCGCGTCGGCGCGGCTAGTGGTCGCGCGCCTGTAGCACGCGCGTCCCGATGACGACGCCGGCGGCCCCCGCGGAGAGCAGGATCGCCAGGACGGGAAGCATTTCGCTCCACCCGAAGCCGCGCCAGACCGCGCCTTCCACCGAAAGCACGGCGTACTTCACCAGGCTGAAGTCGCTGACGCGCTGCATCCACGCGGGCATGGCGATGAGCGGTACCATGCCTCCTCCCGTCATCGACATGATCATCATGATCGCCCAGCCGGCTCCGGACACGCTGGCTGGGGTGCGGCCGAGCGTGGCCACGATCATCATGATGCCGGTGAAGCAGAAGGCCGACGAGGCGATGGCCGCGGCCAGAAGCAGGGGATTCGAGACGCGGACGTGGAAGGCGGTCACGCCGATGAGAAGCACGAAACTCACCGCCGCGAGCGCGGCAAGGAACGCCGCGAGCCCCTTGCCCGCAAGGACCTGAGACCTGCTGATCGGGGCGAGGCGCAGGCGCAAGAACGTCCCCGTGATCCGCTCGTAGACGATGGAAACGGCGAACGACATGCAGACGCCGATCAGCGCCCAGGCGATCGAAGAGGGAAACGTCACTTCATAGGCGCTTCGCGGTCCGGAATCCTCCTCGGCAATTTCCACGACACGGAGGTTCGGTCCGCCCGAGGCGTTGCCGCCCGCGGATGAACCGCCTGCCGCGGCGATCGGACCGGCCGCGCCGCCGGTCGAATCGAGCACGCTCATGAACTGATCGAGCGACTGGAGAAGCCGCGAGCGCTGCCCGCGGACTTCAGCGCCGAGGGTCGTGTCGGCACGGAGCCTCTCCAGGCTGCCCTGGATCATCTCCCGCCCGCCACCCCCTGACGCGTAGGAACCCTGCATCGACTGGAAGAGCGCCGCGGTCACCAGCCCGCGCATGTACTCCCGCTCCGCCGTCCTTCGTGGATCGACACCGATCTCGACCCCGCTCGTGCTGTCGCCTCCGAAGCCAAAGCTCTCCCCGGTTCCCGGAAGGAGGGCCACGTAGGCGACGAGATCCCCCCGGCGCACGAGGAGGCGCGCGGAGTCGAGGGATGCCTCCTCCGCGCGAAGCGCCTCGGACGACCGCAATTGCTTCACGACCGCCCGTGAGTAGGCGGTCTGGTCCTGGTCGACGATCGCCACCGGCATCACGGCGCGCTTTCCGCCTCCGCCGCTGATCGACCCGAAGAAGAAGGCGATGAGAATCGGGAAGCCGAGGACCCAGAAGAGATCGGCCTTGTCCCGGAGGAGGAGCCGAAGGTCCTTCGCGGCGATTGCCCAGATGGCGTTCATGCGCGTTCGATCTCCCTAGTCCCGCAGCATGCGGCCGGTCAGGTGCAGGAAGACGTCCTCGAGCGTGCCCCGCTCGATCGTCACGTGACTGACGGCGCGTTCCGGGCCGCCATGCGCGCGCAGCAGCGCCTCCACCGTGTCGAGCGCCAGGATCTTTCCGCGGTCCATGATCGCCACGCGGTCGCAGAGCCGCTCGGCCTCTTCCATGTAGTGCGTCGTGTAGAGGATGGTTCGGCCCTCGCGCTTCAATTGCTCGATGCTTTCGAAGATGGCGTTTCGCGACTGGGGATCGACGCCCACCGTCGGTTCGTCGAGAAGAATGACGGGAGGGTCGTGGAGGAGTCCGCAGACGAGATTGAGCCGCCGCTGCATGCCGCCGCTGTAGGCGGAGACGCGATCGCGCCGCCGCTCCGCGAGTCCGGAGAAGTCGAGCGCCCAGAGAACGCGCTCCGCGAGACGGCCGCCGGAGAGACCGTAGAGTGATCCGAAGAAACGGAGATTCTCTTCCGCGGTCAGATCCTGGTAAAGGGCGAGCGCCTGCGGCGCGACGCCGATTCGTTGCCGAAGGGCGGGGCGCGTCGGGTCGGATTCGCCATCCACGGTGACGCTGCCGCCGTCGGGACTCAGGGCCCCGACGATCATTCCAATCGTCGTCGTCTTGCCGGCGCCGTTCGGACCCAAGAGCCCGAACGTCTCGCCCCGCGCAACGGTGAAGGAGAGATCGTCGACCGCGGTGAGGCTCCCGTACGACTTCCGCAGCGACGCGACGTCGATAGCGTTCATGAGGGGGGAGTATGCCGCAAGACGGCGATGTCGAGTGAGTGCTATCCTCCCCCCTCACGGACGTCATGACCAGGGAGGGCAACATGAATCGAAATCGCTACCAGCACCCCAGGCGGTGGACCGGACTCCTTCTCCTAGCCGTTCTCTTCATCGTCGCGCTGGGCGGAATTGCCGGCTGCGCGGGCCTTCGCGAGACGATCGCGCTCCACCAGGTCGATTTTCGCTACGACCGCATCTCGAGCCCCGCGATCGTGGGCATTCCCCTCTCCCGCGTGGTGCGCTACGAGGACCTCTCCATCGTGGACGTCGGCCGGCTAGCGCTGGCCATCGCCACGAAGGATGTCCCTCTCGACATCACGGTTCATCTGGAAGGGAAGAACCCCGCCACCAACAACACCACCGCGCGCATGATGCGGCTCGATTGGGACTACCTGGTGGACGACCAGCCCATCATTTCAGGCCGGATGACGCAGGAGTTCGCCTTCCCTCCGGGGGAAGTGCGCGACATCCCCGTGGGCGTGCGGTTCAACCTGGTGGAGTTCTTCGGGAACGACGGCAGGGCGCTTTTTGACACAGCGTTGATTCTTTCGGGGCAGCGAACGACGTCGAAACGGGTCTCGCTCCGGCTCACCCCGACGATCGAGACGTCGCTGGGGCCGATTCGCTATCCCCTGCCCATCACGCTCGATCTGGCCGCCCGGAACTAGCTAATTCCAACGGGGAACGCAGGGTAGGGGCGGGGGTCGATTTCGCTGGCCGCTGGGGGTTTCTCCGCCGATACTTGTAGAAAGGACCCGCCCCTCAGCGATCCCGCCCTTGCACCACCCCGACGATCGGAGCTTCGTGACTCTTCTCTACGGCATCCTCGCAGGTACTCTCGTCGGTATCGTCCAGGGCAGCTTCGTCGAGTGGGCGTTCCATCGCTTCTGGCTCCACCGCCCCTGGCTTCCCGAGAGCGCCTTTACCGCTCATACGCTTGTCCACCACCAGCTTTGCAGGCACGACGATACGTTCCACGTCGTCGAAGAGGAGCAGCACGAGGCGCTCGCCTTCCAGTGGTGGGGTGGGCCGCTGATCATCGCCATCAATGTCACGCCATGGGTGCTTCTCGCCTGGCTGTTCAGCTCGATGCAGTTGTCGCTTCCCTTCGCTCCGTTCGTGATCAGCCTGGGCGTCGCGTTCGCGCTCTACTACGTCGGCTACGAAGGACTGCACCACCTCATGCACCTGCCGTCGATCCCCTGGATCGAGCGGATGAAGTACTTCCAGTTCATCAAGAAGCACCACCGGATTCATCACATCCACATGAACCGGAATCTGAACGTGCTGTTCCCCCTGGCCGATCTCTGTCTCGGCACGCTGGTCACGGTCATGCCCGAAGCGAGGCCGACTCCTGCCTCGGCTCGTGGCATTGCGCGCCGGCATAGCAAGGCCAAGAAGAAGGAAGGCGTGCGGAAGCGCGAGAAGATCGCCTAGGCCGACAGGCGCATCTGGTTTCTAGGGGCGGTCATTGCGCTGGTGCCTGACCGATTGTCAGGGAGCCTGACGCGTCGGCTCCGCGACCGCCGGCACCGCGCCGTTCAGCGCGCGGCCTGCTTTAGCACCGCCAGGATCTCCTCCCCGTATTTCTCCAGTTTCGCCGGCCCGATCCCGTAGCAGAGCCTCAGCTCGTCGAGGTCCCCGGGGCCGATCGTCGCGATGTCGTCGAGCGTCCGATCGGAGGCGACGACGAAGGCGGGGATCGAGTCGAATCGTGCTCGCTCCAGGCGCCACCGGCGCAGGGCGTCGAATCGTGCGGCATGACCGGCGGC
Source organism: Candidatus Eiseniibacteriota bacterium (assembly GCA_031397435.1). Lineage (GTDB taxonomy): Bacteria > Eisenbacteria > RBG-16-71-46 > SZUA-252 > SZUA-252 > SZUA-252. The sequence goes on along the minus strand of JANNMC010000229.1, from coordinate 9,047 downwards.
CTTCTCGCCGCCAAGCGCACCGGGAATGCCCGCGGCTTTGCCGGTGCGGGTTCCAGAGGCGGGGGAGCGGCGCGGCTCGCCGCGATCGGGCCGCCGCGACCCGGATGCCTGGAGCGGCGGCAAGATCAGCCGGGCTTCACGTTTTCCGGCCAGTACCGCTTTTCCGAGATCGGTCAGCATGAGAAGCGGATACTCACCCTCCGTGAAGTCTACCCATCCCGCCGTGACGCATCGCTGAAGTGCCTGGCCAAGCCATGCCTCGGGGTAGCGCGCCAGCGAGCCGGCGTCCCGATGCCCGCTCAGACCGTAGCGCACCAGCCGGTCGTCCTTCTCGCCACGGAGGAACTTCACCGTCACCTTCATGCCGAGACGCTGATCGACGAGGCGCACGGCCGAGAGAATTGCCATGGCGACTTCCCGGCTCTCGGCGCTGCGTTGCCCACCGTCGCCGTCCGAGCCGCCCTCCGCCAGTTCCCGGCAGACGTCGCATCGCCCGCAGCCGTGGAGCGTTTCCACTTCATCGCCGAAATAGCGAAGGATGGCGTCATGCCGGCACGTGCCTCCCTCGGCCCAGCGGAGGAGATCGCGGAACATCGACCACCGGTGCTCCACCCACGCCGCGCCCGACTCCTGCTGGAGCGCGCCGCGCTCGATGAGTGATTTCCGCCGGGGGATGTCGGAGAGGCGAAGGAGAAGGAGGCCGAAGGCGTCCGCACCATCTCGGCCGGCGCGCCCCACCTCCTGGTAGTAGGCCTCCACCGAGTCGGGGGGAGAGAGGTGAATCACCGCGCGGACGTCGGCGCGATCGATCCCCATCCCGAAAGCGTTCGTGGCGGCGACCACGTCCAAGTCACCTGTCATGAAGCGTTTCTGGACTTCAGTTCGCAAGTCGCCTGAAAGCCCCGCGTGGTACCAGCCAGCGCGCCAGCCCGCGGCCCGCAGTCGTTTTGCTTCCGCCTCGGAATCGGCCCGGCTGAGGCAGTAGAGGATCGCGGCGCCCGGTTTCCGTGCGGCGCGGCCAGGCCCGCCAAGGGCTTCGCCAAGGGCCTCGTCGATCGCGAGACGAAGTTCGGCGGCGCTATCGGGAGTCGCAACGCGCAGGGAGAGGTTCGGGCGGGCGAAGCCGCGGAGGATCTGCGGCGTGTCGGGCCCGAGCTTCAGCTGCGTGACGATGTCGTCGCGCACGGCCGGCGTGGCCGTGGCCGTGCAGGCGAGCACCATGGCAGCGGGGAACTGCTTCACGAATTCGCCGATGGCCAGGTACTCGCGCCTGAAGTCGTGCCCCCAGTGGCTGATGCAGTGCGCCTCGTCGATGGCGATGAGGGGAGGGGCGAGTTCGCGCGCCAGATCCTGAAAGCCGGGGTAGGGGAGCCGCTCCGGCGCCACGTAGACGATTTGATACTCGCCGGCGCGAATGCCGCGAAGCCGCGCGCGCGCTTCTTCGTCGGAGAGCGTGGAGGCGAGGTAGGTAGCCGCCACGCCGCGTTGCTGGAGCGCGGCGACCTGATCCTGCATGAGCGCGATCAACGGGGAAATGACGAGCGTCGTTCCCTCGAGCATGGTCGCGGGAAGTTGATAGATGAGGCTCTTTCCGCCGCCGGTCGGTGCGACGAGAAGGAGCCGGCGGTGCTGAAAGAGAGTCTCCAGCGCCTCCTGTTGGCCCGGGCGAAACGCGTCATAGCCGAGCTGGCGGAGGGCGGCCGTGAAATCCGATATCGAGCGAGTCGTCGTACCCATGGCCTATCGATCAGGGGCTGTGGCGCGCGGGGGGCCTGTGAGCGAGGAGCAGGGGGACTCTAGCCGATGATCCGCTTCGATGGAAGCATCACCTGCTATGCTCTCGCCGCATGCGCCGCTCGATCACGCCCCGCCTTGGGATTCTCACGTTCGGTCACCTCACGATCGACTCGTATTCCTCGTTCTTCGCGCCGCTCCTCCCGCTCCTGGTCGCCAAGCTTGGGCTGAGTCTGACGATGGTGGGAACGCTCGTGGCGCTCTCGTCGATCACCTCCTCGTTCTCGCAACCACTCTTCGGTCTTCTCTCCGATCGGATGCGGCGTCCCTGGTTCGTGGCGCTTGGGCCGCTTACCGCCGCGATCTTCATGAGCGCCCTGGGGCTGGCTCCCAGCTTTGGCGTCTTGGTCGCGCTCCTCATGCTGGCGGGACTGGGCGTGGCCGCGTTCCATCCTCAGGCGGCGGCGCTCGCGGCGGCGGCGACCGGACGCCGGAGTATCTCCATGGCAATCTTCGTGACGGGCGGAACGCTCGGGTTCGCGCTCGGTCCGATGTTCGCTGTCAGTGTCGTGACCGCGTTCGGTCTGGAGCGCACCTGGGTGGCGGTCATTCCGGGAGTCGCCGCCACGGCGCTGCTTCTCTTCTGGCTCCGGCGGATGGAGGCGCGGCCGCGGGAACACGTGAAGCCTCCGCCGCTCCGCGCGCTCCGCCCGGTGCTCCGGCCGCTCGTGCTCCTCTACGCCGCGACGGTGTCGCGCTCCGTCGTCGCCACCGGCTACATGACCTTCCTGCCGCTCTATCTCCACGAGCGCGGTTACTCGCTCGCGCAGAGCGGGGCGACGGTGTCGCTCTACTTGCTCTTCGGCGCTGTCGGCGGATTCTTCGGAGGCTGGCTGGCCGACCGGGTCGGGGGGCGCCGGGTCATCGCCGCCTCCTTCGCGGGGGCGCTTCCGTTCTTCATCGCTTCGCTCTTCCTGGACGACCGGGTCGGCATCCCCTGCCTGCTCCTCGGCTCGTTCGTGCTCCAGGCGTCGCTCCCGGTGAACGTCGTGCTGGGGCAGGAACTTTCGCCGGCGCATTCGTCCACCATCTCCAGTTTCCTGATGGGGGCAGCCTGGGGAATGGGGGCGCTCATCGTGGGCCCGATCGGCGCGCTGGCGGACGCGCGGGGGATTCACGCGGCGCTCCTGACGCTCGCCTGCATGCCGGCCGCTGGACTCGCTTGCGCGATCGCGCTTTTGAGGGAGCCCGCCGCACGCCCCGATCCGCACCGCCACTAAATCCCTCGCGCTTGACCGTCACCCCCGGAGAGCCTCATAATCCCGCGTCAAACGGACACATACGACCCGAACAGGAGGCTCCGAGAACCCATGTCCGACACCGCTCTCGCGCCGCACCACTCGCACGATCCGATTCCGAGCAAGTGGCCGATCATCACGGCCCTCGGGGCCGGGATGCTTCCTGTCGGCATTGTGATGAATGGTCACGGGAACAAGAACGGCCTGGCGATTCTCATGCTCGGCCTCTTGATCACGATCATCGGAGCGAGCCGCTGGTGGGGGGAACTCCTCCGCGACAAGTTCGCGGGGAAAGACCTGTCGGATGCCGACGGGCGCTTGAAGACTTCGTTCAAGCTCTTCATTGGCTCCGAGGCGGCGATCTTCGCGGCGTTCTTCGCGGCTCTATTCTACGCGCGCTATCACGCCAAGGTCTGGCCGCCCGAGGGAATGCCGCACTTCAGCCTCCTCCTGCCGGCGGTGAACACATTCGTTCTCCTCTTCTCCTCGGTGACCTGTCACTTCGCGCACATGGCGCTGGAGCGGGGAAAGAAGGAACACTTCGTTTCCGGCCTCCTGATGACGATCTTCCTCGGCGCCATCTTCCTTTGCGGCCAGGCGTACGAGTACGGAGTGCTGAACGGCGAAGCGTTCTCGATGAAGAGCGGCATCTTCGGGACCACCTTCTTCATGCTGACCGGCTTCCACGGACTCCACGTCCTGATGGGAGTCGTCTTTCTGAACGTCGTGTACGTGGCGGCCATGAAGGGCCACATCACGAAGGAGCAGCATTTCCCCTTCCTCGCGGCCGGTTGGTACTGGCATTTCGTGGACGCGATCTGGGTCGGGGTGTTCAGCATCGTCTACCTCCTGCAATAACGCAGGAAGGCGGACGTCGGACAAGGGAGGCTGTTCCATGATTCTCGCGCGACCAAGGACGGTGGCGATCGCCGCGATGGTGGTGATGCTCGCCGTCGGCTCGATCGGATGCGATCAGATTCAGCAGCAACTCACCGGGGCCAAGGATCAGGGGCCGGCACTCGTGGCGCTTCGCGAAACGCTCAATGCGAAGCGGTCGCGCCTTTCCACGGCGGTGATGAACGGGCAGATGGACTTTGTGCCCGGCTACCTGAACGACCTGAAATCGACTCTCGATAGCCTGGACACGCAGGCGGGGAAGATGAGCCTCATGGACGGCCAGGATATGAAGCTCAAGGCAGCCTCGGCGCGGAACGTGATCACGGCGTCGGAACCGTTCGTCATGCAGAACGACATCGAAGGAGTGAGGGCGCAGCAGCGGAATCTCGACCAGGTGCTGTTCGAGATCGACGAGGTCCTGGGTCGTGCCATCGGAATGGTCGATGTCGCGCCGGCTGGCGGATCGTGATGGGTACCCCCGACGAGGCCGAAGAGCTGGTCCAGGAGGGGGAAGAAGCGCTGGAAGAGGGGGAATACGAGGAGGCGCTCATTCTATTCGAGCGCGCCTTGACGAAAGATCCGGAACACTGGGGCGCCTCGCTCGATCAATGCGAGGCGCTCCACTTGCTTTGGCGCACGGACGAGGCGCTTACCGCCATCCAGGCGCTTCAGCCTCCGCCCGATGAAGAGGACGACGCCGATCGGGCCGACCTGGAGGCTCGCATCCTCGAGGCGGCGGGCGAGTTCACGGCCGCCGACGTGCTCTTCGAGGAAGCCTCGCGCCTCGACCCTGAAAACTTCCCGCGCCCCGTCCGCGCCACGCAGGACGACTTTCGCGCCATTCTCGACGATGTACTTCGCAGCCTGCCGAAGAAGATCCGCGACGTCGTGGCACGGGTGCCCGTGACCGTGGAGCCGAAGCCGACCCCGGAAATGGCCGACCAGGCGCCGCACATCTCGCCGGAAATTCTAGGCCTCTTCGTCGGGACTTCAATCGGCGACAAGGTCGGAGCGCCATCGGGGTTTCCCGACGTCGTGCTGCTCTTTCAGCGAAATCTGGAGCGGTCCGGAAAGTCACGCGCCGAAGTGGCGAAGGAGATTCGGATCACCCTGCTGCACGAGTACGGGCACTACCTGGGTTTCGAGGAGGAGGACATGGAGGGATTGGGGCTGGCCTAGTCCGCGTCCCGCTTCTCCATTCTCGCCGTCGTCGGCCGTTCGCTACTTCACCACCACGATCTTCCGCGACTTCGATTCTCCTGCCGCGATCACCTTGAGCAGATAGACACCGGCGGCCGCCTTCGTCCCGTTCCGAAGCGTTCCATCCCACTTCAGCGTGTGCCGTCCCTGCGTCAACGTACCGGCGAAGATCGCGCGCGCCAGACGTCCTTGCACGTCGTAGAGATTCGCGATCACGGGGCCTGACTTCGGCATGGCGAGTTCGAAGTCGCTTCCACGCGTCGTGGGCGAGGGGCGCGGTGCGCCCAGGGCCACCGCCGGAACGGGCGCGACTTCTTCCTCGACCGCCGTGACCGTGGCGCCCGAGAAGAACATCAGGTCGTCGATGGCCGCCTCCACGACGGAGCCCGCGCCAAGATCCTGCGCGACAAAGCGAACTCGGAAGTTCCCCGGCACCGGAAAGTGGTCGGTGACCTTGATCTCGACGCGCTCCCAGAAGTTCCGCGTCTCGAAGAGCGAATCGGCAGCCGTCCAGTTCGCGCCGCCGTCGTTGGAGAGGAGTGTGATGAAGGGATCCTCGCCCGCTCCCGAGCCGGCGTTATTGGAGTACCACCTCCAGAAGACGACCCGCGGGTCGACGATGCCGGTGAGATTCAGAACGGGGCTCGTGAGCGTGGTCTTTCCGTTGTCGACGTCGGCCTCGCCAATGGCGCCGCTCGATCCGTTTCCGGTGACGAAGCAGTTGAGGCCCGGGTCGGGCGTGTTGTCGTTCGGCGGCTGGACCTCGCCGGGGGCGCCGACGCCATCACCGCCGGGCGCCGGGTGATTGGCCGCGCCGAGCGGCATGTCGCGTCCGTACGGAAGCCGCGGGGCGCCAGGGATGACCCGGGCCACGGACGTTCCGACGGGAGGGGCTTGCAGCCACTGACCGGTGGTCGCGTTGTCGCTGGGGTCGCCGATCGTCCAGAGGCCGAACGTCTCGGCGTCGTCGTAGAACGGGACCGAAGTCAGCGGGAAGTTCAGCATTGTGATCTGACCCTGCGTCACCGTTCCGGAACGGAGCCCTGTCAGATAGCCGGGGCGATCAACTTTCACGGGGTAGGTTCCGACCGGAATCGTGTTGAATGAGTAGAGGCCGCTTCCGCCGGTCTCTCCGATGAGCGGTGTCCCCACAACCTCCACCGGAGAGTTGCCGAGGAGCGCACTCGTCATGGCATTCCGTGTCTCTCCTCGTAGGATTCCGGTCGGGAGGAGTGGCGTGATGAAGTCCTGGGTGTAGCTGCCACCGTTCACCACGTTGAGCCCGAGCAGCGAGGACTGATAACCGAACTTGGAGGCCTCCAGTTCGCCAGCGGGGTTCACCCCGGCGGCCAAACTATACGTCCCGTTCGCCGCCGTGATCGCCTCCGACTCCGACGTGTGATCGTGTACGACTGCGCCCGCGACCACCGTGCCGCCGGCGCTCGCCCGCACGGTGCCGCGAACCACGCCATACTGCGCGTCGACCCGGAATACGTGGAGCCCATTCGAGATGTCGCTGGTGACAAAGATCCCGGAGGGGAAGTAGGGTGCCACCCCCCAGACGCCGTCGTAACCACCGTCGGCCCCCTGAAAGGTGTCGTAGTAGGCGAACTCCACCGGCTTCGTCGGGTCGGTGATGTCGTAGAGCCGGACGCCTGCCGTGTAGTACGAGACGAACGCGGTATCGCCCTTCACGTGGACATTGTGTCCGATGTGCGCCGAGAGGTCGGTGAAGGTGTACTTCAACACCGGCGTTCCCGCGCCGCTGATGTCGTAGACCTTCGGCTTCCCGCCCGAATTCTCCTCCGTCACGATCAGGTAGTCGCCGTTCTTCGTCGTCCAGGAGTTGTGCGTGAAGTTGGCCGGGGTGTTCCAGCGTTTCACCTCCACGGTCGCCGCGCCCGCGTAGAGGTTGGCCGGATTCGTGAGGTCGAGGATCGACTCGAACCCGTCGTTGATGGCCGAGACATAGCCCAGCGTTCCCCGGAGATGGAAATCGTGAACGTAGTAGTCGCTGAAGACGCCGATTTCGTCGGGGCTTTCGGGAGTGGCGTTGGGCGCGCCCGCCTGCGGCTGGAGCGCGAGCGCCACGAGGCCGATCGACGTGCCGTTGCAGTAGAGAATCGCCCGCGTGGTATCGATCGACACGGTGTGCGCGGTGTCGAAGCCGGTCCGGTAGGTCCTCACGAGTCGGGGGTTGTCGGGATTCTCCATGCTGATGATCTGAATGCCGCGGCCTGTCCCAGCGCCCTCGGAACAGACGTAGACCCAATTGCGGTACTGCTTCATTTCACGCCAGTCGCTGGGGGGGCCGCCGATGAAATCGACTTCAACGGGATTCCGGGGATCGGTGAGGCGCACGATCGACGTTCCAGTCGTCGTGCCGAGGATGGCGTACTCGCGGCCATCGTGATGCACGTACGACCAGCAGGCCGAGTAGCCGGCGTAGTTGTCCATGTGCGAGAGGAGTTCCACGTTCCGGCTCTGGGGCTGGGCCCCGGCGAGCGACGCGGTGCCCGTGACGGCGCCAAGGAGCCATGAGGCGGCGAGGAGCGAACGAACGAGATGGCGTGGCGTTCCGGGCAAGACGACCTCCTAAAATCGTTGCAGGCGTGGGTCCCACGATTGCGCGCCACGCGGGACGCGACGGAAGATAGGAATGATAGCACATATCCTGATCAAACACAACGAGTTGCGGTCCAAGCCTCAGGGCGCGCGCGAGTTCGTGGATATTGGGGATGATCGCCCTCGCCCCTCACCGTACAGTGGACTGGCTGGGCGCTTCGAAGCGTGTTCGATGGCGGCCGGTCGCAACGCTCCAATCCAATCAAGGAGTTCCCCATGGCAGAGCCGACGACCCCTTCCGCGCCTCGACTTGCGATCATCGGCGCTGGCCCCATCGGCCTGGAGGCGGCGCTGGAAGGTGCGTGTCGGGGATTCGACGTGCAGGTCTACGATGCTGGACGCCTGGCGGAGCACTTGCGGCGATTCGGCTGGGTCACCTTGTTCACGCCGTTCTCGATGAATAGCAGCGAGCGGGGAAGAGCCCGGTTGCGCGAGGCGGGCGCGAAGCTTCCTTCCGACGACGCCATCCTCACTTCCGAAGCGCTGATCACGCACTACCTCGAGCCGCTGTCGCGGCTGCCGGAACTAGCGGGGCGCGTGCGGGAGCATTCCCGTGTCACGCACATCGGGCGCGAAGGCGTGTCCAAGTCGGCGGCGATCATGGCAGCGGGCGATCGATCGCGCACGGGGCGGAAGTTCCTGCTCCGCGTCGAGCCCGACGGGGAGGCGCCCCGGTTCGAGCGCGCCGACGTCGTGATCGATGCGACGGGAGTCTATGGCACTCCCTTGGCTACGGGCCCCGGCGGGCTGCCCGCCCTGGGCGAGGATGAGATGGCGGCGCGCATCGACCGTCACCTAGTGCCGATCCTCGGGTCGGCGCGCGCCAGGTACGCGGGGCGCCGGGTACTCCTGGTGGGAGATGGGTACTCGGCCGCGACGGCGCTCCTGGAACTGGCCGCGCTGGCGGATTTGGGCGAAGCGCCAACGGTCACCTGGATTCGACGTGGCGGGGCAGGGCCGGATCCGTTCCACGTGCAGACGGAAGACCCGCTTCCGCAGCGGGCAGAACTCGGAGCGCGCGCCAACCAGATCGCTCGAGACGCGGCATGGCTCACGACCCTCACGGACGTGGTGATCGAATCGGTCGCACCTGCCGGAGATGCCATTCGCGTGACGCTTCGGGAGCCTAGCGGTGCCGTGCGCGAGGCCGACGTCGATCAGCTGCTCGCCCTCGTGGGATATCGACCCGACGCATCGATTCACCGGGAACTCCAAATCCACCTCTGCTACGCCAGCGAGGGGCCGATGGCGCTGGCCAGCGCGATCCTGTCGTCATCGCTCGCCGCGCCTGGC
>JANNMC010000221.1:0-4640 GCA_031397435.1 Candidatus Eiseniibacteriota bacterium | reverse complement strand
GAGCAACTCGTGCGCCTCCTGTCGACTCTCTCGGGTGTCCTTCTTACTGAGATAGCTTGCCTTGAGGAAAAGGTCGTAGGCTTCGGAGTTCTGTGTTGGCGGGCCTGCGGGGCGCCGCCCGGCCATCGAGGTGTGGACTTGCGCTGGAAGGACTGGCCGTAGGGCGGTCGCGACCCGCCTGGCGATCTCGTCTTGCAGGGCAAATAGATCGTTCGTCTTCTGATCGACCTGGTCCGTCCAGAGCGACCGCGAGGTGCTGGTCTCGACGAGCCGGGCGCTCACCCGCAGTTGGTCACCGGTGCGCTGGAAACTCCCGTCGAGCAGGTACCGTGCGCCGAGCTCGCGACCGACCAGCCTCGGGTCGAGCGGATGGCCCAGGTAGCCCGAGACGCTGTTGCGATCCAGGACGAGGAGACCGGGCAGCTGCGCCAAGGCAGCCATCAGCGATTCCGTGATTCCGTTGGCCACGTAGTCCTGACTGGGATCGCCGGAGAGGTTTCTGAGTGGCAGGACAACGAGGGACGCGAGGTCGGCGCTAGGTTGCGTGGCCATCTTCTTCTGACGCTGCAGGCTGGCCCCGCCCCATACGAGGAGCAGGGTGATCAAGGCGAAGAACGCGATCATTCCCAGGCGGCCGAACAAGCGATTGGAGAGCGACGAGCCTGCCCTCGTTCCCACACCCTGAGAGATTCCTCCCAACCGCCTTAGATCCACCGCCAGATCCTTCGCAGACTGGTAGCGGTTCTCCGGGTCCTTCTCGAGACATTTGGCGATGATGTTCTCCAGGCTCGCCGACACGCGCCGATTGACAGTGGTCGGCGACGGAGGCGCCTCGTGCAGGATCGCGGTGATGAGCCGCGCGCTGTCCCTTTCCGGAAACGCGCGCCTCCCGGTGGCCAGCTCGTACAGCACGAGGCCGACGGCCCAGATGTCGGAGCGCGCGTCCGCCCTCTCTCCGTGAAGCCGCTCGGGAGCCATGTACGCAGGGGTGCCCGCTGTCTCCCCAGGGGCGGTCGCGCTGAACGTCTGCGTCGTCGCGGCCACTTCCGGGGACGACGATTCGAGAAGTTGCGCGATCCCGAAATCGAGGATCTTCAGCCGCCCGTCCGGCATGAGCCGAAGATTTCCAGGCTTGAGATCTCGATGAATCACTCCTTGGCCATGGGCTGCGGCGACTCCTTCCGCGAGCTCGAGCCCTAGACGCGCGATCTCTCTTTCCGCCAGGGGGCCCGCAGCGACCTTTTCCGCGATTCCCTCTCCGGCCACGTGCTCCATGACCAGAAAATCGACGCTGTCTTGACTATCGAAATCCAGGACGGTGGCGATATTCGGGTGATTAAGTCGGGACAGGGCCAACGCTTCTTTGCGGAACCGCTTCCGCGCGCTCTCGTCCGATACCGCGCCCGGAGGCAAGATCTTCAGCGCAACGTCGCGCTCCAAGCGCACGTCGCGCGCGCGGTAAACCTCGCCCATGCCGCCGGCGCCAAGGGGGGCGACGATCTCGTAGTGTCCGAGCCGGGTGCCGGGTGTTAGTGCCATGAACCGCAACTCTAGCCCGTACGAGCCTCGAGCGTCACCAGGATCGAGGACTTGGGCGGGTCCAGTTCGGATTACTGGCTACGGCGCTGGCTCCGGTCAGGTTGGCCATTCTTGGCAATCGTTGGCCACCATTGGCCACCCGTTGCGAGAAGCCCCAGGAGGGTTAACCTCCCGGGGCTTCTTGTATTGCCTTGCCGCGACGCTACTTCTAGGACCGGCCTCAAAATCGCCGAGAATCAGATCAAGAGACTTTGCAGACCGTCGCCTTAGCCACGTGGCAATTCCGACCCCGCGACCGAAACCCGCGCCACCTTTAGCGCCCACCCTTCTTCTCGAGTTCCGCCTGCCAGTTCTGCACCAGCACCAGGTGCTGTGCGGACGGGTCCACCCCTCCCGACGGGCGGGTGAACAGGAGCCGCCGTCCATCCGCCGCGACATCGAAATCGCTCAGGTCATCCTGACCGCTGAGATTGAACAAGTGCGTGAGGACTCCGAGGGGCGGATCCAGGGAGGGAGAGACCTTTGCCGAGACGATTCTGCGACTCGAAGGACCGCTGCCGGCGACAAAGAACAGTTCGCCGCTGTCGCGCGCCCATCGTGGCCGGAACCCGCCCTCGGTACCGACCTGCCACAGGCCCTGGCCCCCGAGCAACCGGGTCAGAAAGATATCCACCTGCCCCGCGTCGTTGGTCTGGTACGCGAGCAGTTGACCGTCGGGCGAGATCCTGGCGTCGCTGACACTCGGCTCGAGAGCCTGCGCCAGCAGGGGCTTCAGGGGGCCCAGGCTGCCATCAGATAGAATGGGGCCGACCTGCAGACTTCCATGCCCACGCTGGTCGACGACTCGAATCGCGGACTTGCCATCGGGCGTCATGATCACGCTGCCGGCCGACGGCACGAAGTAAGTCGAGGGCGCGAAGGCTCGTTGCGCGCCCGACCCGTCGGCATTGATGGACAGGACTCGGGCCTGCATGCCGTCATGCTCGATGTACGCGAGACGGGAAGACGAAGCCAGCCACTCCGGTGACGATTCGGACTGTGGGCCGAATGTGATCCGCGTCTCGGTGCCGGTCGTCAGGTCGAGGACCCAGACATCTTCATTGCCGCCATCCGTGGCGCTAAACGCGACGCGCCTGCCATTCGGTGACAGCCTGGGACGGGCAAGTTCCATGTGGGGTGCGCCAGCCGGTTCGATGTCCTTGCCTGCCCGGTTCACCCAGACCAGCTGGCGAGGCACATTCATCTTCGCCCCCTCCACATAGCGCCCCTCCACATAGAGCAGCGAACCGTCCGAGGAGGCGCTGAGCGTGACGGCATCCGGCGCGACGAGAACCGGCGTGCCGGAAGCCCGGCGCCCCTGGAGATCGAAGGGGATGGCCCAAATGCCCGGAGTCGCCCCGGCCAGCAGGTAGAGGAGTTGTCCGGTCGGCGTGAGAATGGGCGTGTCGTCGATGCCCCCGAAATTCCCGGGGATTCCGATCTGTTTCCTGCCGTCGAAGATCGCGAGTCCGGGCCTCACCTGCCCCGCGCTGTCGCGATCGCTCTTCCAGTGCGTGACGTACAGGAGTTCCCCATTCGGCAGCCAAACAGGGGAGTGAAAGTCGATCTGGGTGACAGGGTCGATCTCGATGAGGGTCGTGGGACTGCCGCCAGTTGCCGCGACCTGGTACATCTGGTCCCGCCAGACCGAGAAGGCGATCTTTCCCGACGCACTCCAGCTCGCGCCAACGATCTTCCCTGTACCGGGAATCTCGCAGATCGCGGTTGGCCGCCCGCCCTCGGCGGAGACTTTCCAGAGCCTACGGCCGTCGCCAAACACGATTTCGCGTGAGTCGGGCGACCAGCTGATCGGCCCGGCCTCGGCGATTTCGGCGACGGCACGCGGTGCGAGTTGGTCCAGCTCGCGCACCCAGACCCGGCTCTGCGAGGCATATGCGAACCGGGCGCCGTCGGGAGAGAGCCGCGGCGCGATCGGCCAGTCCACCACCATGTCCTTTGCAATCAGGTCGAACTTCCGCACCGGGTCCGGCCGGGCGGTTGGGCCGAACCGAAGGGTTGCGACAATGGCGAGCGCCGCCACGACGAGTGCCCCGACCGACGCCAGCCACCACGGCACGCCCGGCGGCCGGGACTGGATCGCCGCCCGGACGTCCGTTTCCCCACGGTAGGCGAGCGCGATGCGCGCCTCACCGATGTCGCGCAGGCGCTCGCGCGCATCCTTGCGCAGGCAGCGAGAGAGGAGCGCCCGCACGTGTGCGGGAATCGCCGCCGGCAGGCGGGTCCAGTCGGGCTCGGTTTGCAGGATCTTCGCGATGAGGTCGGAGACGGTCTCACCATCGAACGCCTGCCGGCCGGTGAGGCATTCGTAGAGCACGCAGCCGAACGACCAGATGTCCGTGCGCTTGTCCACCGCTCGGCCGCGCGCCTGCTCTGGGCTCATGTAGGCCGCGGTTCCCATGATCACGCCTGCCTGCGTCGCGGCGTGCGACATGGTCGGAGACGCCGACAGGTTCAGGTCCGAGCCCGCGCGCTCAGCCACCCCGGCCTTGGCGAGCCCGAAGTCGAGCACCTTCACGCCCCCCGAAGGGGTGAGCATCACGTTTCCGGGTTTGAGGTCCCGGTGGATCACTCCGGTCTCGTGCGCCGACTCCATTCCCGCCGCGATCTGCTTCGCGACGTCGAGAGCCTCGTCGAGCGGCAGCGCTCCGTGCTCCAATCGGGAAGCCAGCGTTTCGCCCTCCACGAACTCCAACACCAGGTACCGCTCACCGTCGACCTCTTCGAGGCCGTGGATCCCTGCGATGTTGGCGTGCGACAACGACGCGAGCAACTTCGCCTCGCGCTCGAAGCGTGCGAGCCGCTCGGGGTCGCGCGAGAACTCGGGGGGGAGTGCCTTGATCGCGACGTCGCGGCCGAGCCGCGTGTCGCGCGCGCGATAGACCTCGCCCATCCCCCCGGCGCCGAGCGCAGAAAGGATTTCATACGAACCGAGGCGTGTGCCGGCATTCAATGTCATCCGTGCTATTTCTTCAGACCGGCGGTCCAGTTCAGCGTGACCGTCACCGGGGTGGACGTCTGCGCGTTCGGCCGGATGGCGGCGA
>JANNMC010000206.1:0-5140 GCA_031397435.1 Candidatus Eiseniibacteriota bacterium | reverse complement strand
AACAGGCCGGAGATGGCGGCCGCGATGGCGACATAGAGGGTGGCGGACTTGAGGTCATCCCGCTCGTGGGCCTCAAACGTCTCCACCCGCGGCGCGCGAAAAATGGCCAAGCTACTCTGGTACATCTCTTGGATCACGGTCTGCTCCTCAACAGGGCGGGTCGGGCTCGCGGGATGGGGCGGCTGTGCCTCGCGGGCCGCCGACCGCCCTATCGACCCGTAAGGGCGGGGAGAAGGTAACATAGTTCCAGGGCGCGCGCCAGAGCAGGGTGGCGGCGCCTGAGCCCGCTCCATCCGCTGCGTCTCGGCGTCTCACGGTAGGCATGGGATGGCCGCCGCCAGGTCACGGTAGAGGCCGGCCAGGGTCTCCGCGTCGGGCGCCAGGTGGAGCTGACCGGGCGAGGCGATCTGCGTCAGGGACGCGGCGCGGAAAGTGAGTCAGTTTCGAGTCCGGAACCGGGAAAACCTCGCCGTAGAGCGCGTTGAATCGGCGCGCGATCTCCCGGGTCAGTTCGACGTGCGGCACCTGATCCTCACCCACCGGCACCAGCGTCGCCCGATAGAGGAGGATGTCCGCCGCCTGAAGCACGGGGTAGCCGAGGTGGCCGTACGTGACCGACTCCTCGAGTTCCAGGTCCCGTATCTGCTCCTTCACCGTCGGATTACGCTCCAGGCGGCTGACCGTCACAAGCATGGAGAAGAGAAGATGGAGTTCCGCGTGCTCCTTCACGTGCGACTGGATGAAGACGGGGCTCTTCTCCGGATCGATGCCGGCCGCCAGCCAGTCGATGACCATCTCGTGCGTGCTGGGCGCGATCTGGTCCGTGTGCTCCTGGTCGGTCGTCAGGGCGTGCCAGTCGGCCACCATGAAGAACGACTCGCACTGATGCTGCATGGAGACCCAGTTCTGTAGCGCCCCCAGATAGTTCCCCAGGTGGAGCCGCCCCGTCGGTCGCATTCCCGAGAGGACGCGCGGGCGCTTCGCCCCGGCGCCGCTCACAGGATTCCGCCAGTCACGAAGGCGCCGACGACCTGAACGAAGGGCGAGACGATGAACCCAATGACACTGATTCCGCCCATCGAGCCAAGCAGCACGAGTCCCAGAAGAACCATCGGGCCGTAGGCATCGAAGGATCGGTATCGCTCGGCGTGCGCCTCGGGCAGGAGCCCGGTCAGGACGCGTGAGCCATCGAGGGGGAAGATCGGGATCATGTTGAATGCCGCCAGGATGAGATTCAGTTGCACGCCCTTCGCGATCATGGAAACCGTGGCGGTGGCCGCCGGACCACTCTCCAGCACGCTATCGAGCGGCAGAAGCCGCAACACGGTCCCGAGGACGATCGCCAGGAGAACATTCGAAACCGGGCCCGCCAGCGCGATCCACATCATGTCGCGGCGCGGATGCTGCAAGTAGCGGACGTCCACGGGGACCGGCTTCGCCCAGCCGAAGTGCGGCGGCAGGAGCAGGAGAAGCGTCCCCAGCGGATCGAGGTGTGCGAGCGGATTGAGCGTGAGCCGGCCGAGGAGTCGCGCCGTGGGGTCCCCCAGGCGCATGGCGGCGTAACCGTGGCTCCATTCGTGCACGGTGAGCGCGAAGAGGAGCGGTGGAATCAGAAGAAGAAACTCGATCGGATTGTTAAGCACGGACGGAGATCCCGTCGAGACCGCGGAACGCGACGCGCCCCCCGGCCATGCTAGGGCCCGCGGCCATGCTACGGCTTAACGTCACCGGATGGCGCGAGCGGAGGACCCAGGATGACCTGGCAGGAATGCGTGAACCAACGCTCCGCGGCGGCGCGCACGTCCTCTGGCGTCAGCTTCAGGAGCGCCGTCTCGAACTGGCGCGGATGGTCGAGCGGGAGACCCTGCGAGGCGTAGCGCCCGAGATTCCGCGCCCGCACCGGCGGCTCTCCCTGTTTCGAAAAGTAGCCATCCTGGACCCGTTTCAGTTGAACGGTCCACTCTCCCTTGTCGAGCGGCTCCGTGCGAAGACGCTGGAGCACGGAAAGCACGGTGTCGCGCGCCGCCGCGAACTTCTCCGCCGTCGCGCCGAAGTAGACGCACATCGAGCCCCGGACCGGAAAGAGCGTCCAGACCACGCCCGGAGAAACGGCGTCCTCACGCGTGGCCATCCAGTAGGTGATCGGCGAGCGGTCTTCCGAGCGAAGATACGAGTCGATCATGGCGAAGGCTGGGAAGTCCGGGTCCTTGTAGCCAGGCGCCGGATAGCCGACGACGTACGCATGCGCCAGCCAGGGGCGCTCTTGCGTGATGAGCGTATCGGCCGCCAGTGGCGTCGGCTCGGGCCCGGCCGGCTCGATGGCCGCACCAACCGTCGCGGGGGCGAACGCCTTCTCCAACTGAGCCAGGAGCTTCTTCCCGTCCACGTTGCCAACGAAGACGACGGTCGTGTTGCCGCCGACGGAGATCTTCTGGTGGAGCGCCACGATGTCCGACCGGCGAGCCTCCGCGATGGTGGAGACGAGTCCTTGCGGAAGGCGCTGGTAGGGCGTCCCGGCATGCATGGCGGCAAGGTAGTGACCGAAGGCCGAGGGGAGCGGGCTCTCCGCGGCGAACGTGGCATCCCCCGTGGCGCGAACTCGCGCCGCCTCGAACGAGGAGTCGGGCAGCGACGGGTAGAGCGTGATGTCCGAGAGCAGCGCCGCCGCGCCGGCCGCGTGTTCCCGGTCGGTCTGGATCGTGATCTGCCCGACGTCGGCGCCGACGCTCGCTTCAATCTTGGAGTTGGTCCCTCTCATCCGGACGTGGAAGTCGGAGCCACTCGACTTCGACGTCCCCGCGATCATGGTCTGCAGGAGGACGTTTCCCAGGCCCGAAGTCTCCTCGGTCTCATAGCGGGTTCCCATGCGAAAGGAGACGACGCCAGCGACCGTGTAGACGGTCCGTTGCTCCTGGACGATGATTCGCACCCCGTTTTTCAGGACTTTTTCGAAGAGTGGCTGTCCCGGTTCATAGACCGGGACGCGCGGGCGCTCCGGAAGACTGTCGGGAATGACCCGCTCCTGCGCCTGGGCCATTCCGGCGCCGAGAAGCAAGGCGAGCCAGGCAAACACGCTCACGAAGAGGCTGAGCGAGGGGCGAATTGGGGTCCGAATGGGGCTCTCCGTGCGTCGTTCGTTTTTCATGGCTAACCCAGGCTAGCAGAAGTTCTTACAACGCGTCAACGATAGCCCCGCCCGAACGACCTTCCATGGCCGGGGCGTTCCATTTGGGACACCCTGCGAAAAGGAGCCCGGGCCAGGTAAAGCTGCACGATCCGGGGCCGATGCATTTCGTAGAGGCCGGGGGGCCTTCGCTCGAACCAGAGGGTTCGTCTATGGATCGGTACCCCGATCACGCCGGGCGTGTCCGTCCCGGCGCCAGAATCGCCCTGTTGGGCGGCTTGCTCGCCCTGGAGCTGGCTTGCGCGGCTCCGGCCGACGCGAGCAAGTTCGACGCCGTCGACGTGCCGGCGATCGTTGCCGAATTCCAGCATATCTGCGGCGAGCTAGAACAGGCTCGCACGGGGCTGCGGAGCGGTTTCATGACCGACGACGATTTCGCCGACCGCGTCCTGGATCTCTTCGTCCGGGCCGACAGCCTGCACGAACTGGTTCCGCGCGGCGGATGGACCCGGAGCACCACGAACCCGGCCGGGACCTTCGCGCTGTCGCGCGCGCTCCGCTACTTGATCGAATCGCTACGGGGGAATTACGTCGGCATCGCGGCGAGGAACGGAATCAACTTCGTGGAGGCGGATCGGGCGTATCAGGCCGCGGTCGCGTGGCGCCCGGAACTCGAGGCGGCCGCCGCTACCGCGGCGCGTTGAGAACAAGTGGAGCTGGTCGGGATCGAACCGACTACCTCTTGACTGCCAGTCAAGCGCTCTCCCATCTGAGCTACAGCCCCGTCAAGAACGGACAAAAAGGGTACGACGAGCCGTGTCTCTGCGTCAACCGCCAAGCGGCACCCATCTCTTCCCTTCCCACGTCTTGACCCCCGCCCTTCGCGCGGCGAGACTTCCCCGCATGCACCTCCGGCATCGCCGCGTACCGCGGCCACGAGACACCCACGCGGGAGCAGCTTCGTGACTCCATCCGAACTTCCGTTCGCCGGGCGCCGTTATCACTTCAGCGGTGTCGGAGGCAGCGGCATGGCACCGCTGGCGCTCCTCGCGGCATCGCTCGGCGCCGAGGTGACCGGCTCCGATCGGAATCACGATCGTGGGGTCGCGCTTCCAATCTTCCACCACCTGCGAAGCGGCGGCGTGCGGCTGGTGCCCCAGGACGGCTCGGCCGTCCACACAGGGCTCGATGCCGTCGTCTACTCCACCGCCGTGGAGCGCGCGAATCCCGACCTTCGCGCGGCCGAGGATCGCCACGTCACGCTGGTGCGCCGCGGTTCCTTCCTCGCGTCGATCGCGGCCGCGCGCCGCGCCGTCGCGGTGGCGGGAACGAGTGGAAAGTCGACGGTCACCGCGATGATCGCGCACCTCTTCGTCCGCGCCGGGCTCGATCCCTCGTTCCTGGGAGGAGGAGCCGCCGTCGGCTTGCCGGGCTCCATTCCTCCGGGAAGTCTTCGGGTTGGGGCGAGCGACTGGTTCGTGGTCGAAACGGACGAGAGCGACGGTAGCGTCTCGGAATTCGCCCCTTCCATCTCGGTGCTGACAAACCTGAGCCGCGACCACAAGGAAGTCGAGGAGACGGCCAGGAATTTCAGCCGGCTCCTCGCCCAGACGCGCGACGCGGTGGTCATCCACGTCGGCGATCCGCCGCTTCAGACGGTCGCGCTCCCCTCCGGGCTCCGCATCATTCGCGCCGCCGTGGAGGCGCATGACACCTGGGCCACGCCCGATCTCGTGGCGCGCCGCGTCGCGCTCTCCCCCACCGGCGTCGCCTTCGACGTCGACGGAGTCCGCGTGACGGTCCCCTTTCCGGGACGACT
The DNA here is from genome assembly GCA_031397435.1 of Candidatus Eiseniibacteriota bacterium. Lineage (GTDB taxonomy): Bacteria > Eisenbacteria > RBG-16-71-46 > SZUA-252 > SZUA-252 > SZUA-252. The sequence continues at coordinate 197 of JANNMC010000206.1, read as the reverse complement.
CACCGTGGAGAACGCGCTCCACGCCATCGCGACGGGCGTGGCCGCGGGAATCCCGCTCGAGCGCTCGGCTGCCGCGCTCGCCGATTTCGGTGGTGTCTGCCGCCGTCTGGAGCGGGTCGGCGAGACGGGCGGCATCGACGTCTTCGATGACTTCGCTCATAACCCGGTCAAGATCGCCGCGGCGCTCGAGGCGCTCC
>JANNMC010000200.1:0-4746 GCA_031397435.1 Candidatus Eiseniibacteriota bacterium | reverse complement strand
GCGCTCGGTGTCTCGCGGGGCGGGTTCTACGAGTGGATGCAGCGGCCGGAGAGCCGTCGGTCGCGCGAGGATCGGCATCTGACGGTTCAGATCCGGACGAGTTTCGAGGAGAGCGATCGGACGTACGGAAGCCCTCGGGTGCTGCGCGATCTTATCGCGTGGGGCTTCCTGTGCGGCCGGCACCGGGTGGAACGGCTGATGCGCCTGGCGGGATTGCAAGCGCGGAAGAAGCGTCGTCGGCTTCCTATGGACACGGGCGTTCGCCCCGAGCACGCGATCGCTCCGAATGTTCTTGATCGGCAGTTCGAGGCATCGGCTCCGAATCAGCGTTGGGTCGCCGACTTCACGTACGTGGATACCGCGGAAGGATGGCTGTACGTTTCCGTGGTCTTGGATTTGTTCTCTCGGCGGGTGGTGGGGTGGGCGATGCGGAGGGACATGACGGCGCCGTTGGTCATGGACGCGCTGATGATGGCGATCTGGCGTCGCGGGAAGCCCGAAGAGCTCCTGCATCACTCGGATCAGGGGAGCCAGTACACGAGCGAGGAATTTCAGAGGCTCCTGGGCGACCAAGGCGTGACGTGCAGCATGAGTCGCCAGGGCGACGTGTGGGACAACTCGGTGATGGAGAGCTTCTTCTCGACGTTGAAGACGGAGCGGGTGAGAGGGCGCAAGTACCCGGCGCGGGCTGAAACCAAGGCCGACGTGTTCGATTACATCGAGCGCTTCTACAATCCGCGCCGTCGGCATTCGACGCTGGGGTACCTGAGTCCTGTGGAGTTCGAGAGGGCCACGGGCTCAGCTTAATCGGGTGTCATGGAAAGCCGGGAAAGGCCATCCGGCGATGATTATCGGACGATGTTGCATTCAGGTTTCCTTTCGCGCATATGGTTCTAGTGACGCCCAACGCTCGAGCTGAGCCGCCTGCCTACGCGGGTCAGCTCGAGCGAGGGGTTGGGCCTCACCGCATTGAGTTGGAGGAGGGACGCCACAAGTAGCGACTGACGGTTTCCTCCCTTCCCTGGAACTGCATGACAATGTCTCTGTCATGAACAAACGCAGCTCGCTCCAACGTGCGGCGCGACGGGTCGTTCTCTGTCTCAGTGACGGCCAGGATGCTGGGCAGATCGAATCTCGCTGCAGCCCACTGGCAAGCGTAGAGGAGAGCCTCGGAACCGTATCCGCGCCCGCGTGCATGCTCGGCGATCGCGTAGGAAATCTCCACTTCGCTGTCTAATGGGCTGAATCCTACGTGGCCTAGTAGCACTCCGCTGGCAAGGTGCTCAACGGCCAAGACGTACGGGCCCAGACGCGGATCGCCTGGCGACGAGTAGCATGAAATCAGGTACTGCATGCGAGAGGTAGCTTCGCTCAAATCTGCGTAGACATGGGACGGAAGCCAGCGCCGGGTGGACGGCTCACCGTTCAGTTCCATCATCCGCGCCGCCTCTTCAACGCCGATGTGGCGTAGCCGAAGAGACGGGGTTTCAACCGGGAGCGAATTCATGGGCATCAGGAGTCCTATAGCCGTGATTGTGAGGCCCAACGATTGAGGTAAGCCGCGCGCGGAGGCCGCAGGCCGGAGTGCGTCAGCTTGACCAAAGGTTTTGGCCCCGCCTCGCTACCGCGACAGAAGAATGATGCTGCGCGCATAGTCGATCACTGCACTCTTCCGATGAAGTACGTCGGCGCCCAAGACCCCAACGATCGCCTCGACTTTCGCCTTTGCCAGCCCGGCAATAACGTGATTCAAATCGAGCGCGATCAGCTTGAAAGACGAAAGATCCACATTCTCCAGGGAGAGGTTGTGGGATGCAACAGTCGTCATCTTCAGGGTGGAGGTGCCGACTCCACCCCCTTTCGTTGTCTTGGCTGAGAGGTTCAATTTGTACTTCTCGAGGGAGCCTGAGTGAATGCACGTCCCACCGGCCCCGGTGTCGACGATGAATCGAACTGGCTTCCCAGATAGGCGGGCGATGACGGTTATGTGCCCCGACTTCTCACGCTTGAACGGAACGATTGCGGTTGAGTTGACCTGTCTTGTTGCCATTGGTACGTACCTCTACGATCGAATGTCGCGATTCTTGCGGGGCCTAACACCAGAGTTAAGCGGGCGCGGGCCCGTTAGAAAAGAACGAGCGTGGTGTGCGGTCCGCGCTCCGCTTGAACGACTAGTTAGGTGCCGCCGCGCGTGCTTGAACCAGGCTCGGAAGAGCGCCCATTTTGTCAAAAACGTTATGCGCACCAGCAGCCAGCAATAGATGAGACGGCGTCAACGCAGAATAGCCGAGGACTGTCATGCCGGCAGCCACCGCCGCTTTAACCCCTATTGGAGTGTCTTCAACCACGATGCAGTCGATGGGTGCAGCGCCGCATTGTTTGGCTGCGTAGAGAAAGACATCGGGCGCCGGCTTTGGATTGGCGACATCTGTGACGCTGAAAATCCTTCCCTCAAAACGCGGCCACAATCCTGTAATGCCCAGCGTGGTGCGCATTTTCGCATGGTCTCCACTTGAGGCGACGCAGTAAGGTAGTGTGATCTCATCAAGTGCGGCCTCAATGCCAGGGATCGCCAAGAGCTTTGACTCCAGTGCTTCTTTAGTACGAGCACGGTAGGTCGGCAGGAAATCTTGCGGCGGATCTCTGCCGAGCAAGCCTGATATTGTCTCCAGGCATTGGCTCATTGAGTGGCCGACAAACTGCTCAAACATGTCCTCAAGCGTTAACGGCAGTCCCAGCTCGTTGAGCATATCAGCGAAGACTTGATTTGTTATGCGCTCGCTATCGACCAGAACGCCATCGCAGTCGAAGATGATGAGTTTGTAGTGCGACATAAGTTTGGTAAGGCACCTAACGGCCTGGCGCTCAGCGGCCGGCGGAGCCGGGCCGCTGAAGCGGCGTGTTAGGCGACCTTCATCGGCTTGATGCGTTCAACGCGCGTCTTGAGGGCCTTCGCCGCGTCCCATAGATCGACTGCACGCTGGGCGTTGAGCCAGAACTCCGGCGAATTCCTGAACAAGCGCGAGAGCCGAAGCGCCATTGCCGGGCTCACGGCGCGTCGCTCCCGCAGCAGTTCGTTCATGGTCTGGCGGGAGACGCCCAACGCCTTCGCGAGGGCGGCAACCGTGAGCCCGTAGTCCGGGAGGAAATCCTCCCGAAGCATCTCGCCAGGATGGGTGGGCCGGATCTTCCGCCGGCCAGCATTTGGGATGCTCATCTCACACCTCGTCTCAGTGGTAGTCAGTGATCTCGACATCGTAGGCGTCGCCATCCACAAACCGGAAGCAGATCCGCCATTGATCGTTTACCGAAATAGCATGTTGACCCGCCCGTTCCCCCTCGAGTGCGTGAAGCCGGTTCCCGGGCGGCACCTTCAAGTCGTCAAGGCGAGTCGCCAAGTCGATGTACTCCAGCCTTCGCGTCGCCCGTTTGATGACGTCTGGAGGGAACCGCCTCGATTTGCCCGTCGCGTTAGGTCGACCTTCTCACACCGCATAGCGGAGATTGTCTCACCTCGGACGCGACTGAACGGTTGCTGCATCATGACCTTCGTGGCCAACCCCCAGACTTCGTAGCAGGATACGCTGCCAGGACGCACCCATGTATCCTGATCTGGACCCCACTCCGCCAGCACGGTCAAAATATCCCATCCAATGGGCTCCGCACCCCACGCCCACCGCGATTCAGGACGTGCGTGTAAATCATCGTTGTCGAGAAGTCCCTGTGGCCGAGCAGTTCCTGGATGAATTGCTAGGCCGCAGTTGGTGCGGCGACAGAACCTTTCCACCGCCACAGCAACACAATCATGAGGAGACTCACCAGCGGACTGAAAATGCTGGACTCGGGGCCGAAGCCGCCGCCGGTGAGCCACTCGGCCCTGCCCTGAAAGATGGGTTGCAACCAGCCAGCATGATCGTAGCCACTCACGCTAAAGCCCAGGATGTGGCCGTGGGCCCAGTTCCAGCCCAGGTGGAGGCCAACGGGCAGAGCCAGACTGCGGGTGCGCAGGTACGCGAGGCCCAGTAGCACCGCTCCCAAGAACAAATCCAGCGAGGCCACCATTTCCGTGCCGCCCTGCATGCCTGGATTGCCCTCATGAGACAGGGCGAATAAGGCCGCCATGGCGAATTGCGCAGGCCAGATCCCCACGCCATTCAGCAGCCGCTGGAAGATGAAACCCCGGTATAGGTTTTCCTCCATCAGCGCCACAAACAGGAAAACATAGAGTCCGGTCAGCAGCGTGCGAACACTGCGCGCCGGGTCCAGCTCAAAGCGCACGCCGCCGATGGCCCAGATCATGCCGACGACCGCCAGTGCAGTGACAATGCCAAACAGCGTGCCCCAGGCTATCTCGCTGAACCAGCGCCGATCCAAACGGTAACCGACACTCGACAAGGGCTCCTTGCGAAGCCGTGTGCAGGCCCAAGTCGCCAGCAGCGTGAACAGAAACGATGCCGGTTCGAGCCACGGTTCAGCCAGCCCCAGGGCTTTCAGGCCGTGGGTTAGTGGCTTATATGCAAAGCGCGTGAGTGCGATAAAGCCGATGAAAATGAGTATCCACCAGCCGTTCCGCAGTTGTCGGTCGGCATTGAAAAACAGGAATTTCATGTTGGATTTCGTGGCGTCCTCGCTGTTTTGGGACTGCACCAATCGAAGTGGTAATGATGAGGACTGTGTGAGTCAGGGCCGCTGAGCACTTCGAGGGGACTAACTCCGGCGCTGAGCCATCGCGCTGGCCCTACGCTC
>JANNMC010000168.1:0-2512 GCA_031397435.1 Candidatus Eiseniibacteriota bacterium | reverse complement strand
AAAGGTTTCAGTTCAATGCATCCACTTCCCCCTTTCCCAGGCTTTACCTGGCGCTATCATTCCCGCGAAAGCGCCGAACACCTGCCCCGTGGGGTCGCTCCTTCGATGGGGCCGATCTCCTCGATCATGGGCGAGATCATGCTGCTGGGTTTGGAGAGTTCCGACGGCGCCACGTCGCCGATGGAGTTGCGCACCCTCGCGGACTGGGTGGTTCGCCAGCGGCTCTTGACCATTCCTGGCGTCTCGCAGGTGATCCCGATCGGCGGCGGCGTCAAGCAGTACCAAGTGCGCGTCAACCCCCAGAGCCTGGCGGCGCTGGGGCTGACCCTCCAGGAAGTCGAGCGGGCGGTGGCCGCCAGCAACGCGAACACCACCGGAGGTTATCTCGAAGCGCAGTCGCAGGAATATTTGATTCGCAACGTGGGCCGCCTTCTGAGTCCCGAACAGCTTCTGAACACCGTCGTCGCGACACGCAACGGCGTGCCGGTGCTCCTCAAGCAGGTCGGGAGCGTCGGCGTCGGAGCGCTGGTCAAGCGCGGAGACGGCAGCGTGGACGGCAAGCCGGCGGTGATCCTCTCGATCCAGAAGCAGCCGGGCGCCAGCACCATCGACTTGACCCGGCGGATCGAATCGGCGCTGGAGGAGCTCCGGCCGTCGCTTCCGAAGGATGTTCGGATGCGGCCGCTGTTCCAGCAGGCCAAGTTCATCGAAGCGGCGGTCCGGAACGTCGAGGAGGCGCTCCGCGACGGCGCCATTCTCGTCGTGATCGTGCTCTTCCTCTTCCTGCTCAACTTCCGCACGACCGCGATCACGCTGACGGCGATCCCGCTTTCGTTCGTCACGGCGGCGGTCGTGTTCCGGCTCTTCGACATCTCGATCAACACGATGACGCTCGGCGGTCTGGCGATCGCCATCGGCGAACTGGTGGACGACGCGATCGTCAATGTCGAGAACGTGTTTCGCCGCCTGCGGGAGAATCGACATGCGGCCTCCCCGCGTCCGGCGCTCGAGGTGGTCTACCGGGCATCGTCCGAGGTCCGGAACTCCATCGTCTACGCCACGGTCCTGGTCGTGCTCGTCTTCCTACCGCTCTTCGCGCTGAGCGGGATCGAGGGCCGGCTCTTCGCGCCGTTGGGCGTCGCTTACATTGTCTCGATCCTCGCCTCGTTCGTCGTCTCCCTCACGGTCTCGCCGGCGCTCTGCCTCTTCCTCCTTCCGCGCGCCAAGGTGATGGCCGAAGAGAAGGACTCGTTCGTCGTCCGGCATCTGAAACAATGGGACCGGCGGCTGCTCGACTTCACGCTGCCGCACCCGAACGTGGTCATCGGCGGCGCCGTCGCGCTCGTTCTGGCCGCGGGAGCCCTGGTTCCCCTGATGGGGCGTGAGTTCCTGCCTCCCTTCAACGAGGGCACGGCGACGATCAACGTCGTCGCCGCTCCCGGAACTTCGCTCAGCGAATCGAACCGGATCGGCACGATCGCCGAGCAGCAGCTTCTCCGTGTTCCCGAGGTCGTTTCGACCGGCCGTCGCACGGGGCGCGCCGAACTCGACGAACACGCCGAAGGGGTCCACTACAGCGAGATCGACGTCGATTTTCGGCCCTCGAAACGGAGCCGCGACGTCGTCTTGGACGAGATTCGCGCCCGGATGGCCGAAATCCCTGGAGTATTCGTCAATATCGGACAGCCGATCTCGCACCGGCTGGACCACCTCCTCTCCGGCGTTCGGGCGCAGATCGCGGTCAAGCTGTTCGGGAACGATCTCGACCTGCTACGCGCCAAGGCGGCCGAGATCCAGACGGCCATGGGAACGGTTCCCGGCGTCGTGGATCTGCAGACCGAGAAGCAGGTGCTGGTGCCGCAGATTCGGATCGCCGGCGACCGCGTTGCCCTGGCGCGATACGGGCTCAATGTCGGCGATCTGAACGAGGCGCTCGAAACCGCCCTGAGCGGCCGCGTCGTGTCGCAGGTCCTCGAGGGCCAGCGGACATTCGACCTGCTGGTTCGATTCGATGACGCCTCGCGGGGGAGCTTGGAGGCCATTCGGAACGCCCTCATCGACACGCCGTCGGGAGCGAAGGTTCCCCTTTCCGCGATCGCGGCCATCGAGGAATCGCGCGGACCCAACGTTATCCAGCACGAGAACGTGCAACGCCGCATCGTGGTCTCGGCCAACGTCAGCGGGAGGGACCTCGGCCGAGTCGTCGAAGAGATTCAGAAGTCCGTGGGGGCCCAGGTCACGCTGCCGACCGGATACTTCGTCACCTACGGAGGACAGTTCGAGAGCCAGCAGTCGGCGACCCGATTGATCGGCATCCTGAGTCTCTTCTCGCTGGCCGCCATGTTCCTCGTCCTCTACGCGCACTTCCGGTCGGTGCCGATCGTTCTACAAATCCTGCTGAACATCCCGTTGGCGCTGATCGGAAGCGCTCGCCCATATTCAGCTCACGGACTATGTCGCGTACAAACGTAAGCAGTTGCGGACGTCCGTGATTCTGTTTCTGCTGACGCTG
>JANNMC010000145.1:0-10195 GCA_031397435.1 Candidatus Eiseniibacteriota bacterium | reverse complement strand
CACACGTTCAACGCGCTCCACGACCAGAAGAAGCAGATCGTCCTCACCAGCGATGGGCCGCCGAATTCGATGACGGCGCTGCAAGAGCGGCTGGTCTCGCGCTTCACCTGGGGCGTGGTGGCCGACCTCCAGGCGCCCGATCTGGAGACGCGCGTGGCGATCGTGAAGAAGAAGGCGGAAATGCAGGGGCGGACTTTGCCGAACGAGATCGCGCTCTTGCTGGCCAGCAACATCAAGACGAACATCCGAGACTTGGAAGGGTCGCTGGCGCGTTTGTTGGCGTTCTCGGATTTGACGAACCAGCCGTTGACCGTGGAGTTCGCCCAGGAGGTCCTGCGCGATCAGATCAAGCCAGACCTCCAGCGAGTCGACGTCCACGAGATCCAGCGTCTCGTGGCGCGGCACTTCAGCGTCACCGAGGAGTCGCTCCGCGGAAAGCGCCGCACCGACACGATCGCCTTCCCGAGGCAGATCGGCATGTACATCACCCGCACCATCACGGATCTTTCGCTGGCCGAGATCGGCGCCAAGTTCGGCGGCCGCGATCACACCACGGTCATGCACGCCTGCCAGAAGATCGACGGGTTGATGCAGAACGACAAGGAGATCCGGAAGACGGTGGAGGAGTTGATGGGGGTGTTGAACGGGTAGGGATTAGATCGGCTTTAAGGGAAATCGGAGGCAGCGCGATGGGCAGTCTGGTCGGCAGCGCCTACCATCCCGTAAACGGATCCGCTGAGGAAATCTGGGAAGGATTCTGTTGGCCGTGCCTCTTCTTCGGCTGCTTTTGGTACATGTACAAGGGGTTGTGGGGTTGGGCCGTATTTGCCTTCATCCTCGCTTGGGTCACCTTCGGACTATCTTGGTTGGCCTTCCCATTCTTCGCGAACGCCCACTATGCCGATTCGCTTCGCAAACGGGGCTCCCTAACCCAGCAGGAGTGGGAGGGAAGACAACGCAACACTGCCGCGAACCGGGAGACGGCCTCTCCGGGAGCGCCGCCTTCGTCTATCGCCGATGAGATATCGAAGCTTGCGGCGCTAAGGGATCGAGGGGTGCTCTCAGAGGAAGAGTTCCAAGCGCAGAAACGACGTCTAATCTCCTAGGCCAGATGAACGAACCCGCCGGATCCGAGGCGCTCCGCGCGCTGACGGAGAACCACCGCGCGTTTCTCTCCTTCTTGGAGCACCGCGTCGGTGACCGCGCTACCGCCGAAGACATCCTTCAGGACGCCTTCGTCCGCGGAATGGAGCGCCTGGGTCAGCTCCGCGAGGGTGAGTCGGCGGTCGCCTGGTTCTACCGTCTCCTTCGAAACGCGGTCAGCGACTACTACCGCCGCCGCGCTTCCTCCAACCGCCGCCTGGAAGCCTTCGCTGCTGAACTCGTAGGCGCCACCGAAGCGCCACCCGAAATCGCCAATGAAGTCTGTGCCTGCGTCGGTCGTCTGGCCGCAGCACTCAAACCGGAGTACGCCGCGGCCCTGAAACGAGTGGAGGTCGATGGGATCGCGGTGAAGGAGTTTGCCGCAGAAGCGGGGATCTCGGAGACGAACGCCGGCGTTCGGGTGTTCCGGGCCCGGGAGGCGCTTCGCCGGGAGGTGGAACGCTCCTGCCGAACCTGCGCCACCCACGGCTGCCTCGACTGCACCTGTGGTTCGGCGGCCGGAGACTGGACCCCGAAGGGGTCGGAGCCGGCGTCCTAGGGGGTGCTGGGGATGGCTATCGGAACGGCGCTCGGCTGGTCGAACGGCGCCACCATCGCGCTGGCGATCGGCCTTGCGTTCGCGATTGGCTACTCGCTCGCGATGCTCCCGCTCCGGGGACCCGGTCTCTCCTGGGGCGGCGCGCTCAAGATCGCCTTCGCGGCTGAGACCATCTCGATCGCGACGATGGAGATCGTCGACAACGCCTTCATGCTCGTCGTCCCCGGCGCCATGGATGCGGGGATCGCGTCGCTCCTTTTCTGGGGAAGCCTCGCGGCGTCGCTCGCTATCGCGGCCGTGGCCGCCTTCCCGGTGAACCGCTGGCTCATCTCGCGCGGCTGTGGGCACAGCCTGGCGCACGCGCACCACTGACCAAAGAGGGGCTCCGCACCGAATCTCCGGTGGGAGCCCCTGGTCGTTTCCTGATGCTGCGATGTAACTACTGCGCGGTCAGAGGCTCCACGGTGTTGCGCATCGTCGCCTCGAAGGAAGATCCCGGAAGTCCCGCGGTTATCGTCGTCTGATTGCTCCGCTTCACCCGCACGCGCTGGTCGGCGCTGACCGGGTTGCCGGACCCCGGAATGCTGCTCACCAGGTCGTCCGGTTCGTCGACCGACTCATAATCCCGGGTCTCGACTTTGGCCGACTGCGCCGGACCGGTGCGGTTCCAGGTGACCGTGATCGGCTGACCCGCGGTGAGGGCATCGTTCGCGACGGGCGAGGTGATCGTGTGGATGGTCGGCCCCGTGACCCGGGCGCTCGAGATCGACTCCGAGCCCCACGTGACCGACAGCGTGTAGGTCCCGGCCTCGTACCCGCCGACTGTTTGCCGATAGGTGCCTGGAGTTCCGACTACCTCGGGGAGCGACACGGAACCACCTGTGGGAGGCATGATTGATACGGTCGCCGCTGTGGCGGGGAGGTTCAGTGTGTCGTATACGGTAGCCGTAAAGACGGTCTCGAATACGCCAGGGCTCGCATCTCTTCCCTGAACCGAGGCTTGCACAAGCAGCGAGTTGGTGCCGGTGCCGCCAGGAGGGGTAACGATTCCTGGGGCGGTTGGGACGCCGCCTCCGCCACTACCGCAGCCCGCAGCCAGAAGCATGGCCGTGACGAGAATCAGGATCGCTTGGGGACGGCGAAAGTTGACCTGACAAACTGACATAAGACTGCCCTCCTCTTACGTTTAGAGACTTAGGGCAGTACGTAGCACCCCTTGTGCCACCCGAACTTGGGCGCGGGGCCAACAACTTACTAGACTTGTAGCCGTCGGGCGGTGCAAGGCGCGCTGACTCCGCCGTGTTTCGCACGGGGGGAGACTACGTGAGCCGCTCCGGATTCAACCCCTCCAGATCCTTCACCACGAACCTTCCGTCCTTCCGGATCAACTCCCCGTCGAACCAAACCTCGCCACCCCCATACTCCGGCCGCTGAATCAACACCATGTCCCAATGGATCGCGGAGCGATTTCCGTTATCCATCTCACCCTCGTACGCCTGGCCGGGGGTGAAGTGAAGTGAGCCGGCGATCTTCTCATCGAACAGCGTGTCCTTCATCGCGGTCAGGATCATCGGATTGAACCCCAACGAGAACTCGCCGATGAAACGCGCGCCCTCGTCGGTGTCGAATATCTCGTTGATCCGCGCCGTATTGTTCGAGGTCGCCTTCACGATCTTCCCCGCCTGGAACGTCAGCGTCACGTCGGTGAACGTCTGGCCCTGGTAAACGGTGGGGGTGTTGTAGGCGATCGTCCCCTCGACGGAATTCCGTACCGGCGACGTGAAGCACTCTCCATCGGGAATGTTACGCTCCCCGCTGCACGGTTCCGCCCCGATATCCTTGATACTGAAGTGGAGGTCGGTCCCGGCCGGGCCCTTGATGTGGACCTTTTCAGCCTTCTTCATCCGCGCCACCAGCGGCACGATCGCCTCGCTCATCCGCTTGTAGTCGACGTTGCAGACCTTGTAGTAGAAGTCCTCAAACGCCTCCGTGCTCATGTTCGCCAACTGGGCCATGGAGGGATTCGGATAACGGAGTACCACCCACTTCGTCTTCTTCACCCGGTACTCGCTGTGGACCGGGGTTCCGACCAGTTTGGCGAAGCGGGCCATGTTCGCCGCGGGGACGTCCGCCAACTCTGAGACATTGTCGCTGGCCCGGAGCCCCACGTAGGCCTGCGCCTGCTTCATCTGGAAGAGCTCCACCTCCGCCAGTTTCTTCAACTGCTCTTCCTTCCCGTGGAGGAGCATGCGGCGGAGCAGGTTGTTCTTCCGGAGATAGACAAGGGGGATGGCGCCGGCGGCAAATGCCTCCTCCACGATGTCGTCCACCAGGCCGCCAGTGAGGTCGAATGCCTCGATCAGGATCGTCTCGCCCGGCTTCAGGGAACAGGAGTGGTGGACGATTGTTTTGGCCAACTGAACGCTGCGCGGGTCACGCATAAGGTCTCCCTAAGCTTGTGGATGGCCTGTGGACAAGTTGCTGATCCGGGACAGTCACCCCTTCGTGGGGGATAACCAAGGCGTCGTCCACCATGAACCCACGACGGCGCGCGGGTTAATTTTACCCACAAAACGTTACTTCACAACAGGTTATATTCGCCACACCGGAGTTAACACACTTATCCACCACCCCTACATCCACATCTTCTATTCAGGGAAAGATACTCGTCTCTAGGGACGCCTCTCCTTGTGGAAAACACCCTCCCTGGACCACCCAAAAAAAGACCCTTTCAGGTTGTCCAAAACGCCCTCTAGACCTATACTCCGAACGGTCGATCAGGCCACCCCCGACAACACCGCAACCTCTTTTCACAAAAGGGACTTACGGACATGATCACGGCTCAGGAAGTGGCCCTTAAGTTCTCCGTCGCCCAGACCGAACTTCTGCAGGCGTTGCAGATCATCTCGAGTGCGGTTCCGAGTCGCACAACACTCCCCGTCCTTTCGAACATTCTGGTCGAGGTGGTGGATGGATCGCTTCAACTGACCGCGACCGATCTGGACCTCTCCATCACCACAAAAGCCACAGCCGACGTGAAGTCCGAAGGTGCGCTGACGGTTCCAGCCAAGAAACTGCTCGAACTGGCGCGCAAACTGCCCAAGGAAGAACTGAAACTCGAAGCGAAGGATCTGACGTTGAACGTCGTCAGCAAGACGGGCCGCTTCAAGTTCCTCTGTATTCGTCCCGAGGAATTTCCCGCGCGCCCCAGCGTGACGCCCGATGTTCATCTCACGATCGAAGCAAAAGCCTTTGAACGGCTGGTTCGCCGCACCATCTACTCGGTTTCGACGGACGAGACGCGTCCCGCGTTGAATGGCGCCCTGTTCCAGATGAGCGACGGGGAGATTCGTCTCGTCGCGACCGATGGGCACCGCTTGGCGCGCGCCACACTCAAGCACCCCGCGGCCACGAAGGGCGCGTTGAAGAGCGACGTGATTCTCCCGCTCAAGGCGATGAATCACCTCACGCGGCTTCTCCCCGACTGCGGCGATACCGTGACGGTCGAACTCTCCAAGACCCACGTCCGTTTCGTCCTCGGGAAGACCACCCTCACCACGAAACTGATCGAGGGGCCATTCCCGAACTACGAGCAGGTCATTCCCAAGAACAACAACAAGCACCTCTCGGTGAAGAAGGATGACCTGGCCGCGGCGCTCGATCGCGTCTCGGTCTTCTCGGATAGCCTCACCAAGCAGGTGAAGTTCGCCATCTCCACAAACCGGCTCCGCCTGGTAGTTCAGACGCCGGACCAGGGAGAGGCAACTGAGGATCTCGAGGCGAAGTACGACTCCGAGGACCTCGACATCGGGTACAACGCCCAGTACCTCCTCGACATTCTCCGCACGATGGAAAGCGACGAGGTGCTCCTCCAGCTCAACACTCCCGTCACGGCCGGCTTGCTGATCCCGGCGCCGAGCGGGGAGACGAAGACGCCTCCGGTGGAAAATCTCCTCTGCCTGGTGATGCCGCTTCGGTTGGCGAGCTGATCGCGCACGCGTGCGCCTGCTTCGCCTCGAGCTTCGGAACTTTCGAAACCACCGGGACGCTCGCGCGGACCTGGAAGGACGGCCGACGCTCCTCCTCGGCGAGAACGGCTCGGGGAAGACGAACTGGATCGAAGCCGCTGCGCTCCTCTCGATCGGACGTTCCTTCCGCGGTTCTCGCGACCGGGAATTGGTGATGCGCGGCGCCGACGCCTTCGAGGTGAGGGCGTTCGTATCCGGGGGCGCGGGATCTCCACGCGAACTTTCCATCCGCGGCTCGCTCCGAGGTCCCCGCGAGGTGATCGTGGATGGGGCTCCGGTGGAGCGCCTGGCTGACTTGCTGGGGCGATTTCCCACCGTCCACTTCTCGGTGGAGGACGTCGCGGTGTTGAACGGCGAACCTGCCGGCCGGCGCCGCTTCCTCGACGTGGCGCTCTGCCAGCTGGAGCCGGCCTACGTCGGCGCGCTCCGCGACTATCTGGCCGCGCTCCGTCAGCGAAATTGCCTCCTGGCCGAATCGGCCAAGGACGGCGATCCGCGAAACGAGGAGTGCGCGGCGTGGGAGGATATTCTGGCCCGCGCGGGCGTGGAGATCGACCGGCGGAGGGCACTCCTCTGTGGGGCGCTTGGAGAGCGGTTGCGGGAGCTGGCGGAACGGGTCGATCCGGAGCTTCAGCCCGGGTTTGGCTACGGCGTCCCGGCAGCGACCGCGGCGGAACGCGCGGCTCGTTTGGAGGAGCTTCGACCGCGCGATCGGCGGCTCGGCTGGACCTGCATCGGTCCTCACCGCGCGCGAGTCGAGTGCGCGATCCAGGGGCGGGAGCTGACCGATGGTGCCTCTCGCGGCTACGCGCGGCTCTACTCGATTCTCCTGCGGCTGGCGCTGGCAAGGGTGCTGGACGAGCGGCTTCACGAGTCGCCCGTCGTGCTCCTCGACGATCCGGAGTCGGAACTGGATCCGCGCTGGATCGGGAAGTTGCTCGAACTCCTGCCGGAGGGGAGCCAGACGATCGTGACGGCGTGCCGCCCCCTGACTTCGGCGCCGGCTCGGTTTCAGGCGATGGCGATCGAATCGCTAGCGATGGAGGGAAGCGCGGCATGAGGCGCGGAATTGGACCAGAAACCCGCGGCGGCCCGCCGGTAGCGGTCGGCTCGGTGATCGATCGGGTCCTGAGCGGATTGAAGATCGAGGAACGCGTGGCCACGGCCGCGGCCACCGATCTCTGGTCCGAAGTGGTCGGGCCCGAGGTCGCGGGCCGCACATACGCGGTCGGTGTTCGTGATGGAGAGCTGCTCGTAGAAGTGAAGGGTGCGGTCTGGATGGGTCATCTTGCCGTCCTGCGCCATGGGATTCTGGACGACGTGAATGGACGGCTGCCGGCCGACGCGAAGTTGCGCGGCATTCGGCTGGTTCCGATGAAGGGGAAGGAGGGTTCACGATCTTGAGCCGACCGGGTGACGATGCGGCAACATTGACGCCGCCGACCAAGGAGGGCCATTCGTACGACGCGCGGAACATCCAGGTCCTGAAGGGCCTGGAGGGGGTACGCAAGCGTCCGGCCATGTACATCGGCTCCACCGGGCAGAGCGGGCTCCACCATCTCGTCTACGAGGTCGTCGACAACTCGGTGGACGAGGCGCTGGCCGGCTACTGTAACGAAGTGCGGGTGACGATCCACCCCGACACCAGTGTGACGGTGTGGGACAACGGCCGCGGCATTCCGGTCGACACGCATCCGACCCAGAACCGCCCCGCGGTCGAAGTCGTGATGACCACGCTCCACGCGGGCGGCAAGTTCGACGAGAACAGCTACAAGGTCTCGGGCGGGCTTCACGGCGTCGGCGTCTCGGTCGTGAATGCGTTGTCGGAATGGCTTGAAGTGGAAGTTCGCCGCGACGGAAAGCGCCATCACCAGCGCTACGAGCACGGCGAGGTCGCCACCGACCTGAAGGAGCTCGGCGCCAGCGAAGAGCCGGGCACGACGGTCCACTGGAAGCCCGATCCGACGATCTTCGAGACGACCGACTACAATTTCGACACGCTCTCGCAGCGGCTTCGCGAGCTGGCGTTCCTCAACAAGGGAATCCGCCTCCTCTTCCAGGACGAGCGGACCGGCCGGAAGCACGACTTCCAGTACGAGGGAGGCATCGCCTCGTTCGTGAAGTACCTGAACGAGAACAAGACCGTTCTCCATCCGACACCGATCGCCTTTTCGAAGGACAAGGACAAGATCAACGTCGAGTTCGCCCTTCAGTACAACGACGGCTACGTCGAAAACGTCTTCTCCTTCGTGAACAACATCAACACGATCGAGGGCGGGACGCACCTCATCGGCTTCCGGGCCGCTCTGACGCGCACCATCAACAACTACGCCGAGAAGCAGGGGTTGATGAAGTCGCTGAAGGAAGTGTCGCTCGGCGGAGAGGACGTGCGCGAAGGGCTGACCGCGGTCGTGAGCATCAAGCTCCCCGATCCGCAGTTCGAAGGACAGACGAAGGGGAAACTCGGCACCACCGAGGCGAAGGGCGTGGTCGAGTCGATCGTCGGCGAGGGGCTCCGGAACTACTTCGAGGAAAATCCCGCCGTCGCGAAGAAGGTCGTGGAGAAGTGCGTGCAAAGCGCCCGCGCGCGCGAGGCGGCGCGGAAGGCGCGCGACCTGGCGCGGCGGAAGAGCATCCTCGATTCGGGATCGCTTCCCGGGAAGTTGGCCGACTGCCAGTTGACCGACCCGGCCGAGTGCGAGATCTACATGGTCGAGGGCGACTCGGCCGGCGGATCCGCAAAGATGGGCCGCGACCGCCGCTTCCAGGCGATCCTTCCCTTGAAGGGAAAGATCCTGAACGTGGAAAAAGCCTCCCTCGACAAGATGCTCGGGAACGAGGAAATCCGGACGATCATCACCGCCCTCGGCACCGGGATCGACGACGAGTTCGACGCCGACAAGGCGCGCTATCACCGAATCATCCTCATGACCGACGCCGACGTGGATGGCGCCCACATCCGCACGCTCTTGCTGACGTTCCTCTTCCGCCACATGCGCCCCTTGATCGAGCGCGGCTACATCTACATCGCCATGCCGCCGCTTTATCGCATCCAGAAGGGGAAGGACATCCGCTACTGCTATAACGAAGCAGAGCTGGTGAAGGTGCAGGAAGAGATGGGGAAGAAGGGGACCACGCTCCAGCGCTACAAGGGTCTGGGTGAAATGAATCCCGACCAGCTCTGGGCGACCACCATGGATCCCGAGCACCGCACCGTGATGAAGGTGACGCTCGACGACGTGGTCGAGGCCGACCGCATGTTCACGATTCTCATGGGCGACCAGGTGGAGCCGCGACGGAAGTTCATTGAGGAGTACGCGGACAGCGTCCGCAATCTCGACGTCTAACGATTCGAACGGGCCCGCACTGACGCGCGCTCGATCACACCAGGAGGAACCGCCGACCCATGGCGACGACGGACAGAATCATCCCCATCTACGTCGAAGACGAGATGCGGAATTCGTACATCGACTACTCCATGTCGGTCATCGTCTCGCGCGCACTGCCGGATGTTCGCGACGGGTTGAAGCCGGTGCATCGCCGCATCCTCGTGGCCATGCGCGAGCTGAACCTCTATCACGACCGGCCCTTCCGTAAATCCGCCAAGATCACCGGGGACGTGACGGGTAACTACCACCCGCACGGGACGGCCGCGGTCTACGAGACGATGGTCCGCCTGGCGCAGGATTTCTCCATGCGCTACCGGCTGGTGGACGGGCAGGGGAACTTCGGCTCGGTGGACGGCGACTCGCCGGCGGCCGAGCGATACACCGAGGCGCGCCTGACCGAGTTCGCGGAGGAGATGCTCCGCGACATGGAAAAGGAAACGGTCAACATGCGGCCAAACTACGACGAGTCCCGCGAGGAACCCGTCGTTCTTCCCGCCGCGGTCCCGAACCTTCTCGTGAACGGCTCCGCCGGCATCGCGGTCGGCATGGCGACGAACATCCCGCCGCACAACCTGCGCGAGATCGTCGACGCCATCCATCACGTGATCGATAACCCCGAGTGCGCGGTTGAGGACCTCCTGCAATTCGTCCAGGGTCCCGACTTCCCGACCGCCGGCATCATCTACGGGCGCCAGGGAATCCACGACTGCTACACCACTGGCCGCGGGCACATCACGGTCCGCGCGCTGGCGACGATCGAGGAAGTGAGGAAGGATCGCCAGGCGATCATCGTCACCGAGATCCCCTACATGGTGAGCAAGGCGGCGCTTCTGGAGAAGATTGCGGATCTCGTAAAGGAAGGGACGATCGACGGGATTTCCGACCTCCGCGACGAGTCGGATCGCGACGGCATGCGGATCGTGATCGAGATGAAGCGCGACGCGCAGCCTCAGGTCGTGATGAACCAGCTCTACAAGCACACGCAGATGCAGACGACCTTCGGCGCGAACATGCTGGCGCTGGTCGGGAACCGCCCCTTCACGCTCACGCTGAAGCAGATGATCGAGCACTACGTG
>JANNMC010000118.1:0-3334 GCA_031397435.1 Candidatus Eiseniibacteriota bacterium | reverse complement strand
ATGTGGGAGAGGGCGTCGGTCAGGTAATACTCCTGCTGCTTGTTGTCGGTGCGGAGCGAGGCAAGCGCGTCCTGGAGCGGCGCGCGATCGAAACAGTAGATGCCCGAATTCACCTCGGCGACGGCGCGTTCCTCCGCGGTCCCGTCCTTCTCCTCGACGATCTTCACGAATCGTCCGGCACCGTCGCGAATAACCCGGCCATATCCCGTGGGATCGGCCAGCGTGCCGCTCAGGAACGTGACGCCGTTCCGCTCGGCCGCATGCCGCTCCAGGAGACGGCGAAGCGTCTCGGTTCGCACGAGCGGCATGTCGCCGGCCAGCACGAGGACGCGCTCCGCGCCCGCGTCCGCCGCGGCCAGGGCGATCTCGCTCCAGGCGACCTGGACCGCATGCCCGGTGCCGAGCTGCGGACTCTGGGTCACGAAGCGGACGCCGCGCGGCGCGCAGGAGGCGCGGACCAGCTCTTCCTTGTGGCCCACGACCAGAATCACCCGCTCGGGGTGAAGCGGATCGAGCCGGTCGAGCACGTGGTGGACGAGCGGCGTGCCGAGCGCTTGGTGGAGGACCTTGGGGAGATCGGAGTTCATCCGCTTCCCCATTCCCGCGGCCAGGACCACGGCCTGAAATTTCGGAATCATCGTTTCCCTCGCGAGGGGGTCAAGAATCGGTTGTCGAGAAGGCGCGTCCGACCCACGCGGACAGCGGCCAGGAGGAGCGCGCGGCGATTCAGGCGCTCGACCGGCTGAAGCGTCCGGGGATCGACCAGCGCCACGTAGTCGATGGCGTCGGGCTTCGTCTCGATGCGGAGCAGGCGCTTCACCTCGCGCTCCACGCGGCGGGCATCGCGCGCGCCGCCGCGCGCCAGTGCTGCGGCGGCGGCGAAGGCGCGTGGAATTCCGGCAGCGCGTAGCCGCTCATTGGGAGACAGGTAGGCGTTCCGCGACGACATGGCAAGCCCGTCCCGCTCCCGGACGATCGGCGCCACGACAAGGCGCGCCGCCAGATCGAGGTCGCGCATCATGGCGCCGACCACCGCCGCCTGCTGCGCATCTTTCTGGCCGAGATAGAGCGTGTCGGGTTCCACCATGTTCAAGAGCTTCAGCACCACGGTCAGCACGCCGGTGAAGTGCCCCGGGCGGACAGCCCCTTCCCAGCGCGAGGCGAGCGGACCGGGCGCGACGGAGGTCTCGAACCCCTCCGGATAGACCGCCCGGGCCGTGGGGAGATAGAACCAGTCGCATCCGGCGGCACGGCAGAGGCTCGCGTCGCGCCGCGTATCGCGCGGGTAGCGGCGGTAGTCTTCGCGGGGGCCGAACTGAAGCGGATTGACGAATACGCTGACCACCACGCGGTCGTTCTCCTGGCGCGCGCGGCGAACGAGCGAGAGATGCCCCTCGTGGAGAGATCCCATGGTCGGGACGAATCCCACCGTTTTTCCCCGGCGGCGGGCGTCGCGGACCAACGCGCGCATCGCCGCGGGGCGCCGCACGATCTTCACGCGGAGGGCTCTGTTTTCGGGGCGGCCGGCTTCGGCGCGGCAGCGGCCGGTGCGGCGGCGGCGGCCGGCGCGGCGAGATACGACTCCGCCTCGCTCGGGTAGCGCCCGGAACGGACGTCCTCGCCGAAGGCCAGGAGCGAGTCGCGCATCGTGCCCGCCACGTCCGCGTAGCGGCGGACGAAGCGTGCCGGCTTTCCGAACGTGAGGCCGATCAGATCGTGGAGCACCAGCACCTGCCCATCGCAGTCGGGGCCGGCGCCGATGCCAATGGTCGGAATCCGGAGCGCGCGGCTCACCTCGGCGCCCAACTCCAGCGGAATGCACTCGAGGATCAGCGCGAAGCAGCCGGCCTTCTCCAAGAGCAGCGCGTCTTCCAGGAGCGCGTCGGCGGCTTCGCGGCCTCGTGCCTGCACCCGGTAGCCGCCGAACTGGTGGACCGATTGCGGCGTGAGACCCAGGTGGCCAAGCACCGGGATGTCGGCATGAATGATCGCCTCTACTTGTGAAAGCACGCGGCGCCCTCCCTCCAGCTTTACGGCCTCGGCGCCGCGCTTCAGGAATCGTCCGCTGTTCCGCACCGCGTCTTCGGCGCTCGCCTGGAAGGAGTTGAACGGGAGATCGGCGACCAGGAGAGCCCGCGGCCTCGCGCGCGCGACGGCGCGAACGTGGTGCGACATCTCCGCCATGGTCACCGGGATCGTGGAGTCGTAGCCGAGGACCACCATTCCGACCGAGTCTCCGACGAGAATCAAGTCGACGCCCGCCTGGTCGGCGATCACCGCCGAGGGAAAATCGTAGGCGGTGGTCGAGACGATCTTCTGGCCGCGCTCCTTCATCTCGCGGAGCGTGCGGACGGTCACCTTCGAGCGCGGGGTCGGTTCTCCGCCATAGGTCACGGGGCGCCTCCCGGTTCGGCGCCGGGGGTCACGTAAGCGACCCCCTCGTGGTGCGCCTCCATCCGCGCGATCAAATCCTCGAGGTCCGCGCGGCGATCGACGAAATTCAGCTCGTTCGTGTTCACGATCAGGAGCGGCGCGTCCTTGTAGTGGAAGAAGAAGTAATTGTACGCCTCGGCGAGCGTTGCCGTGTACTTGGGATCCATGGCCCGCTCGTAGGCCCGGCCGCGCTGCTGGATGCGCGACCAGATGATCTCGGGGCTCGCCTGGAGATAGACGACCAGGTCGGGGGCGGGAATCTCGCGCTCCAGGAGGGCCGCCACCTGCTCGTAGAGCGCCAGTTCCTGGTCGCTCAGGTTCAGGTTCGCGAAGATGCGGTCCTTCT
Source organism: Candidatus Eiseniibacteriota bacterium (assembly GCA_031397435.1). Lineage (GTDB taxonomy): Bacteria > Eisenbacteria > RBG-16-71-46 > SZUA-252 > SZUA-252 > SZUA-252. Next base: position 555 of record JANNMC010000118.1, on the reverse strand, counting down.
GGAAGAGGTAGTCGCTCACGACGCCATTGTGGAAGAGGTCGGGCTGGCGCAAATCTTTCAGTTCGTGATAGCGGCTGACCAGGAAGAACATCTGCGCGGGAAACGAGAAGCGCCGCTGATCTTTGTAGAAGTTCTCGAGGAATGGATTCGCGTCAGGTGCTTCCAGGAGCAGCCGCGCTCCGGTCCGCTCGGAGAGTAGTCGTGCCAGGCTCGTCTTCCCGACGCCGATCACACCCTCGATGGCGATGTGTTTCCCGCGGAGGTCCATGGGGTCTCGTCCGTCGCGAGGCGCGCGGCCTGGCGTTACGTCCAGAGCCGGCCGCCCTTGTGAACGCCGGATTCCTTGGGAAGGCCACTCAAGATTGCGGCGATCGTTTCGCCGAGAACCGGGTGAACGAATTCGGGGTCGAGCTCGGCCAGCGGCGCGAGCACGAAAGCGCGAAGGTGCGCCTCGGGATGAGGCACCTTGAGGCTCGCCTCGTCGATGACGGTGTCGCCGAAGAAGAGGAGGTCGAGGTCGATGATGCGCGGCCCCCACTTCTTCACCTTGGCCCG
>JANNMC010000053.1:0-3578 GCA_031397435.1 Candidatus Eiseniibacteriota bacterium | reverse complement strand
GATCACTGGCGCGCCACGGCGCAGAATTCGTCGACCTGCGCGTCGGTCGTCACGAACGAGGTCACCAGGCGGACGAACGTCTCGTCCTCCGCCAGGAGCGTTCCCGGAGGAAGTGCATCCAGATACCATTCGTAGAACTCGGCGCCGGCGGATTTCAGCCTCGCGGCGAGCGCCTTCGGCATGACCACGAAGAGTTCGTTCGCCTGCGCCGGCCAGGCAAGGCGAACCCCGGAGATGGAGGAGAGTCCGCCCGCCAACCGCGCGGCCTGTGCGTTCGCATGCCGCGCCAGTTCCAGCCAGTAGCCATTCTCCAGCCACCCGACGAACTGCGCGCCGAACAGCCGTCCCTTGGAGAGCAGGTGGCCGGAGCGCTTGCGGCGATGGACGAAGTCCTCGGCCAGATCCCGCGTGAAGAAGATCACCGCTTCCGCGGCCAGCGCTCCGTTCTTCGTGGCGCCGAGGCAAAGGACGTCGACGCCGGCCTTCCAGGTGATGTCGGCCGGAGCGCAGCCAAGCGAGGCCACCGCGTTCGAGAAGCGGGCGCCATCCATGTGAACGCGCAGCCCATGCTGGTGCGCGATGGTGCAGAGCGCGGCGAGTTCCGCCGGTGTCTGAACGAGGCCGTTTTCCGACGCTTGGGAGATGCTCAGAGCGCGGGCTTGCGAGTTGTGTGGAATCTCGACACCGGTGAAGCGGAAGTACTGCTCCAGGTGGCGCGGCTCCAGTTTCCCGTCGCCCCGGGAGATGCCGCGAATCCGCGCGCCACCGCCAAAGAACTCGTGGGCGGTCGACTCGTCCAGCGCGACGTGGGCCTGATTGTGGCAGAGCGTCGTCTCCCACGGCTTCACGAGGCTCGAGAGCGCCAGGGAGTTGGCCGCGGTTCCGGTGGGGACGAAGAACGCCGCAAGGTCGCACTGGAAGACGGACTTCAGCGCTTCCACCGCCCGCTCCGTCCACTCGTCGTTGCCGTAGCCGTGCGTGTGGCCCGCGTTCGCCCTGGCTAGCATCTCCATGACTCGCGGTGATGCCCCTGTCTGGTTGTCGCTGCCGAATTGCATGGCGGTCATTCTAACGCGTCCGCCGCTCCGATTGGAGCAGCGAAACCGGGTCGCGGGAGGAACGGCTACAGCGCCTTCACCCTCCGGACCGTCAGCCGCAGCAATCCCGACACCACGGTCACCAGCAGCACCAGCACCAGCGCGCCGGTCCAGGCCTGGCGGTTCCAGTCGTCGTACGGAGCGCGCGCATAGTCGAAGATGAAGACGGGCAGGGTCGCCATCGGCTCGTCCAGTTTCAACGACCAGAACCGATTTCCGAGGGCGGTGAAGAGGAGCGGCGCTGTCTCGCCCGAGGCGCGGGCGACGGCGAGCATGCAGGCAGTCGTGATGCCGGGCCTCGCGGCGGGGATCACAACCTGCTGGATCGTCTTCCAGCGAGGAGCGCCGAGGGCCAGGGCGGCCTCCCGGTAGGAACGCGGCACCAGGAGCACCATCTCCTCGGTGCTCCGGATGATCGTCGGCAACATCAAGATTCCCAGCGCCACGCTTCCAGCAAAGGCGGAAAAACGTCCCATCGGCACCACGACCAATCCGTACGCGGCCACGCCGACGACGATCGAGGGGACTCCGCTCAGGACGTCGGTGGTGTAGCGAACCATCATGGCGAAGCGGCCGCGGCCATACTCGGCCAGGTAAACGCCGGCGGCCACGCCAAGTGGAACCGCCACCGCGGCAGCCATTCCAACGATGATCCCGGTGCCGACGATGGCATTCGCGACGCCGCCGCCCATTTCACCCACCGGCTTCGGCATGTGGGTGAAGAAGGCGAGATTCAGGCCCGAGAGGCCCTTCCCCAGGAGATGCCCCAGGATGAAGACCAGCGGCAGTACCACGATTCCCGCTGCCACGTAGCAGGCCGCGATGACGGCCATGTTCCAGATTCGCCGGCCCCGCATCAGACCGCTCCCGCCGTGTCGCGCCGGCCGCCGGTCGTCCAGTAGACCAGAAGCCGCGCCAGCGCGTTCATCACGATCGTCACGGCGAAGAGAACCAGCGAGATCTGGACCAGGGCCGAGAGATAGACCGGTCCGGTCGCCTCGGTGAATTCGTTCGCAATGACGCTCGCCATGGTGGCGCCGGGATCGAGGATGGATGTCGGCATGCGGTTCGTGTTTCCGATCACCATCGTGACGGCCATCGTCTCGCCCAGCGCGCGGCCAAGCGCCAGGATCACCGCTCCCAGAATCCCCGGCTTCGCCGCGTCGAGCGCCACGCCGATCGACTCGGCCTGCGTGGCCCCCAGGGCCAGCGACGCCTCGCGCAGCGATTTCGGCGTGGCCAGGAGCACTTCGCGCGAGATGGAGACGATGGTCGGCACGATCATGATGCCGAGGATGATGCCGGCGTTCAGGATTCCGATCCCGAATGGCGCGCCGCTGAAGAGGGGGATGAAGCCGAGGTTCGTGACCAGCCACGGCTCGATCGTCGTTCGCAGAAACGGCGCCAGGATGAAGAAGCCCCAAATGCCGAAGACGATGCTGGGGATCGCGGCCAGGAGTTCCATGACGAAGGAGACGACCTCGCCCATCCGCCGGCTGGAGAGTTCAGCCAGGAAGATCGCGCTCCCCACGCCGAGCGGCACGGCGAAGAAGAGCGCCAGGAACGATGTCGCCAAGGTCCCGACGACGTACGGCAGCGCGCCGTAGCGGTCGAAGACGGGATCCCATTCGGTGGAGGTGAGGAATCCCCAGCCGATCGTCTTCATGGAGAGCCGCGCTCCCATGAACGACTCGAACGCGATGAGGAATACGACCAGGAATACGACGCCCGCGGCCCCCATGAGGAGGCCGCGGTAGACGTCGTCGAATCGGATCGCGGGGCGGAGACGGAGGGCCTTCAAGGCTCCCCCCATCCCGGTCGCCCGCGGTTCTGCCATGCTACTTCCGCGCCACGATCGGCTTTCCGGCCGCCGTCAGCGAGAGGAGATTTGTCTGATTCAACTTCACGACGGACGCCGGGAGCCGCGCGTAGTCGAGACCTTCCGCGACTTCCTGTCCCTCGGTCATCGACCAGCTGATGAAGTCGGTCAGCGCCTTCCCCTTCACCGGGTCGCGCTGCTCCTTGTAGACAAGGAGGAACGTGAGTCCCGCGATCGGATAGGCGTTCGGATCGGGCGAGTTGACGATCGGCGTCCGGACATCCTTCCCCAGCGCCACCGCAGCGCCGTTCGCCGCCGCGGTCGTCGAGGCAAGGGACGGTTCGATGAAATTGCCGGCGGCGTTCTTCAGATGCGCCACCGAGAAGTTGTTCTGCTTGGCGTAGGCGAGTTCCACGTAGCCGATGGCGCCTGGCGTCTGGCGAACCAGGCCCGAAACGCCCTCGTTCCCCTTGCCGCCGATACCGACCGGCCACGACACCGAGGTGTTCACGCCGACGAGTTCCTTCCACTCGCTGCTCACCGCGGCGAGATAGGAGACGAAGATGTACGTCGTGCCGCTGCCGTCCGACCGGTGAACCGGGAGGATCGGCGAGCCCGGAAGTGCCATGCCCGGATTCACGGCGGCGATCGCCTTGTCGTTC
>JANNMC010000047.1:0-31074 GCA_031397435.1 Candidatus Eiseniibacteriota bacterium | reverse complement strand
GACGTCAGTTCCGTTTCCCTACGCTGGAATGACCCAGTTCAGGTTCCTAGGGTGTGATCTCAGGCCAGGATTTCGCCCCGGCCACCCCTAACGGTGATGCATCAGAATCGCGCCGGCGGGGCGCGACTGTCAAGCGGTCACTGGGTCGCGAAGGAGGCGGCTTCCGAATGCGCGGCGGGCTGGTCCGGGAAATAGACCGTCAGTCTCCAGTGATACGCGGTCTGTGGCGCCAACTTGGAGCGGAGTTCGAGGGGGAGGGTCCAGGCGTTCGTCTTCAGCGAATCGCTGACGAAGAGCGAGTCGTCGGCCGCGGTCATCAGGAGCACGCGGTACGCCGACGCGCCTTCGATGGAACGCCAGGCGAGCTGGATCCGATCGGGCTCGCTGAAGATGGAACTCATCTCGTAGATGATCGGCCCCTGATCGGGCTGCTTCGGAACGGGCGGACCCGTTTCGACCGGCCGGGGAGGCCGGAATCCAAGCCAGAGCCCCACGCCGCCCACGATCAGGGCGAGAAGGGCGACAACAAGTACGGTTGTGGCGTCTCTGCGGTTTGCCATGGCTCCTCGGCCGGTGCTACGCTCATCCCATCATCTGCCGACCGCGGCACACCCTACACCAGCCGGAGCCGATCGTCACCATGTCCCGCGCGGTCATTCTCGCCAACGGAGTCCCTCCAGAGCCCGGCACCATCGCCATGGCGCTCAAGGGCGCTTCACTCTTCGTCTGCGCCGACGGCGGCGCCAACTCCGCTCGCGCCCTGGGGCTCGTTCCCGACGTGATCATTGGCGACCTCGACAGCGCGTACGCCGAAACGCTGGTCCACTTCGCCGCCGTGCCCCAGATCCGCGACGCGGACCACCAGCGCACCGACACCGAGAAGGCGATCGACTACATCCTCTCGCGCGGCCCGCAGGAGGAGATCACGCTGCTCGGCGCGAGCGCCGGACGGCTCGACCACGTCCTCGGCCATGTCTCGCTCCTCCGCCGCTACTATGGGCGCGCGGCGCTCGTCATGGAAGACGATCACGCGCGGTCATGGCTGGCGAGGGGTGCGGTGGAACTCGACGTGCCGATCGGGACGACGGTCTCGTTCTTCGCGGTGGGAGCATCGGCCGAGGGAGTGACGACCGAACACTTTCGCTATCCGCTGACCGACCGGACGATGACGCTGGGGGAACAGGACTCGGTATCCAACATCACGACCGGGCGACCCGCGCGCATCCGGATCGGACGCGGCGAACTGCTGATCTTCGTCGTTACGCGTCCGTAGGGGTAGCGAACGGCGCGGAGCGAGCCGGTGCCGCACCGGAGCCGATCGGAAGCGGCGACGCCGCGCGGGGCATCGAGATCGAGACGGTCGTCCCTTCCCCGTCGCCGGCACTCTCCAAACGCACCGACCCGCCCATCGCCTCGATCAACTGCTTCACGATCACCAGACCCAGCCCTGTCCCGCCGAACCTCCGCGTCGTCGTGGCGTCGGCCTGGGAGAACTTCTTGAAGAGCCGGTCCCTGCGGTCTTCCGCGACGCCGATGCCGGTGTCCGCCACGTCGATGTCCACGAAGGGCGAGCCCGGAGAGGCGCTCACGGTCACGCTCACGTGGCCCTTCGGCGTGAACTTGATGGCATTCCCGATCACGTTCACGAGGACCTGGCGAAGCCTCACCTCGTCCCCCAGCACACGCGTCCCGGCCGGAACGTCTCCCATGATGAAGTCGAGATACTTCTGCCGCGCCTGGACCTCCATCGTCGCCTTCACATCGGAGAGAATCGGCGCGAGATCGACTTCGCGGCAGTCGACCTGCAAGCTCCCCGCCTCGATGCGAGCGAGATCGAGCACGTCGTTGATAAGCCCGAGTAGATGCTTCGCGCTCCGGAGCGCGTGCCCCAGCAATTCCTGGCGCTCCTCATCGCTTTCGCAAACCCCATCTTGGACGAGATTCAAGAACCCGATGATCGAGTTGAGCGGCGTGCGGAGTTCGTGTGACGTGTTCGCCAGGAACTCGCTCTTCAGCCGGTCAGCGGCGCGGAGTTCATCGACGAGGCGTTCCAGCTCCTGATTCTTCTCCTCGAGCTCGGCCTGATGAACCGTCAGCGCCTCCAGCAGCCGGACGTTCTGGATGGCGGTGCCGAGCTGATAGGTCACGGCGCGGAGCAGTTCCGAATTTCGCGTGGCCAGCTTCTCCCCTTCCACGCTCAGGATGGAGATCACCCCCACCACGTCACCCGCGGCCAGAAGCGGCGCGTGAACGACCGTGGCGATGCTCCGGTCGAGGAGTTCGGAGGTGACGACCTGCTCGCGCATCTCGATCGCGCGGAGCACGCCTGGGTTGATGGCATCGGGAATCATGCGGGGGGAGAGCCGAAGCGTGGGGTGGAGATACGAGGCTTCGCCGACCAGGACCAGCCGCCCACCGTCCGCCGCTTCGTAGCGGTGGATCCAGCAGGCGTCGACCTCCAGCCCCTCGACGATCTGTCGCGCCGCGGCGAGGAGCATGGTCGTGGGTTCCACGCTGCTTCCCGTGGCGACCGCCAGCGCGGAGAGGGCGGAGAGCTCGGCGGCGCGGCGGCTTGACTCCGCCTCGATCCAGCGCTGCTGGCCGAGCTCGGTGATGGTGCCAATGTAGCGGACCGGCCCTTCGGTGGCGGGCGCGACCGCGGTGACCGAGAGCATCATGGGGCTCGCGTCCGCGACCGAGGTCCGAACATCGAGCTGCCCCAGCCACGATCCGTTCAGGGCTACTTCCTCGAAGATGCGATCCTCCAGGCCCTCCGGCGAATCCGAGAAGAGAAAACGCCGAAGTGGCGCCCCGCGGAGAATGCCGGGAGCGAGCCCGGTATGTTCCGCGACAGCGCGATTCACCTGGAGAATGGTGCGGTCCTGGGCGAACAGAATCATGCCAACCGGCGCGCGATCGAAATGATCGATCAGCACGTCGTTGATGCCCTGCACCGCTGCCGTCTTCACCGCTGCACCTGGGGGCGTCGTCACGAAATCCTCGAGCCTGGGGGAACTGTAGGAGTTCGCACGGTTTATCGGCCTTCCGCTCGCCGTTCTGGACGGGGAAAAGGGGGCGGGGCTATCCTGCGCGTAGCCGCCAGGATGCGGCATGCGGCGCACGGAGGGGGGCGGACATGAGCAGGATTTCGGCTGGTGTGGTGACGGGGCTCCTTCTGGGGGCGGCGCAGGGCTTTCTCTCTGCTGGCTCGAGCGCCGAAGGGATGGCGCTCTTCCTCGCGATACTGGGCCGCGCCTCCCAGGGGATCATCAACGGGGTGCTGGCGGCCTACGGGATCAAACCGAAGGCGCCGCTCTGGCGCGGGGGGTTGGTCGGAGGCGCGCTGGGAGCGCTGCTGGGAGCACTGGCGGGGATTCCGGCGCAGAGCTGGATGCAGATCGTCCCGATGAGCGCGGTGGTCGGCGTGGGATGTGGGCTGGCGGTCGCGAGGGCTGGGCGGTAGCAGCACGCCCCCCGCGACAAGTTCGCCTTCTCTTCGCCAGGACTATGGCGCCGGCGCTGCCGCCGCCGGCTTCGCCTCCACCTTCGACGGATCGCGACCCACCGCCACGCGCGTGTAGGCGTCCAGGCGGAAGTACTTCTTCATCGCGTTCCGCACCTGTTCCGGCGTCACAGCGCGGAGCTTCTCCGGCATCGTCTCCCCGAACTTCCATCCCAGGCCTGTCATCTCCCAGTAGGCGAGCCGATACGCAAGCTGCTGATTCTCCTGGCTTCCAAGCTGGTGGCGCGAGATCGCCTTGTCGACCGACCCCTTCACTTCGACGGCCGTCGGCGGCGATTTCAGGTAACCCTCCACGTCGCCCAGGACACCATTCGATGCCATGGCGAAGTTGGCCCCCGTCACGCCCATCTCGTTCTGCACCGACGACTGCCCCATCCGATCGGTCATGTAGAACCACGAACGATAGGCCACGCCCTTCTCGTAGACGTACTTGAAGAAGACCTTGTCACCCAGGATGCCTGTCGCCACGCGAAGCGCCGGGTAGTCGGTGTCGCGGACCGAGCAGCCAAGCCAGCCCGTGTTGTAGGTGATCTGCTCCTGGTCCTTCTCCTCAAAGATCGGGCGCGACGCGGCGGCCGGTTCGTCCTTGGCGCCGCCAACCTCGACCGGCGCGCCCTTCTTCAGCGATCCAAACGTCTTCCTCGCCGTCGCGAGAAGCGCGTTGGAATCGAAATCGCCAACCACGGAGACGATCAGGTTCGATCCACAGATCATCGTCTCGTAAGCGCGCCGCAGATCGGCCACCGTGATGGCGGCCAGTGACGCGGTGTCGCCCAGCACAGGACGCCCGTACGGGGCCGTCGGATAGAGCGTCTTGAAGAACTTCATGTTCGTGTACTCGAAGGGGCGATCGCCCAGGCTCTTCGCCTGCTGGATTAGATCCTCGCGCACTTTCCGAACTTCATCCGACGGGAAGGTCGGTGCCAGAAGCACATCGCGGTAGAGCGCCCAGGCATCATCGAAATTCGCCGACGGCGCTTGCCACGACACCTGGCCCCACTCCTCGTCGCCTCCCAGGCCGAGCCGCATCCCGAGCGAGGTCGCGCGATCGGAAATCTCACGCGCGCTCCGCGCTCCGGCACCGCGGCGAAGGAGCGTCATCGCCATGTTGGAGACGCCGCCCTTTCCGGCCGGTTCGATCCAGAGCCCTCCGCGCGCCACCGTCTGCACGGCCACGATCGGAATCGCGTGATCCTCCTTCAAGAGGAGCGTCACCCCGTTCGGAAGCACTTCCTTCCGGACCGCGGCGACCTCGGTCTTCGCCAGGGTCGCGCTTCCGGGCCAGCCCGCGCGCCAGGCATCCAGCATGCTGCGGATGTCGGCCTCGGAGGGACCGGTCGTTCCCTGGGGGCGTATCACGGAATAAGAGGCGAGGTCGGCGGTGAAGTAGGTGCGCGCCACCCGCCGCACATCCTCCGCCGTGACGCTTTGCAAGAGCGCGGGCCAGAGCGCCTCCATGGTCGCGTCGGACATCAGTTCGTTCAGGCAGAGCCGCTCGGCACGCTTGAACGGCGTCTGCGCGTCGAAGACGTAGGCGTTCACCATCTGGCTCTTCACGCGATCGAGTTCCGCCGCGGGGACCAGTTCCGTCGCCAGGCGTTTGATCTCGTTCCGCACGATTCCGAACACCTTCGCTTCGTTCGCCGGCGGCATGGTGGTGTAGACGTGGAACATCCCGGGATCGCGACGGACCTCATGGTCGGCGCTCGTCTCGGTGACCAGGTTCTCCTTCTCCTTCAGCGCGCGGTAGAGGCGCGAAGAGGCGCCGCCGCCGAGAACCGTCTCGAGCACCGTGAGGGCCGGGGTATCGGGGCTTGCGTAGGGCGGGACGTGGAATCCCAGAATCGTCCAGGTGCTCGGCGTCTTCAGCGTCTCCACACCCATGCGGAATTCGGTCTGCGGCTTCTCCACGTCACCCAGTTCGAAGTCGTCCTTCCCCCGCTTGTAGGGGGCGAACGCCTTGGCGATCTTGTCGCGGAGCGTCTTCGTGTCGAAGTCGCCGACAGCCGAGAGGATGAACTGGTTCGGCACGTAGCGTTCTTCGTAGAACGTGCGGAAGGTGGCGAGCGAGGAGTGAAGGATCGCCTCCTTCAGACCGATCGTGTCCCGCTTGTAGGGATGGTCGCGGAACATGAGGCGCTCGATCTGGTAGTAGACCTTGTAGTCGGGCCGGTCCTCGCCCTGGTTGTACTCCTCCATGACGACCTGGCGTTCCGTGTTCACCTTGGCCTGCGTCAGCTTCAGGCCCATCCAGGCGTCCACCGACCGCCAGAGGGCTTCGTCGAGATTCGGTGTCGGCGCGGTGAAGCCGTAGCAGGTCCAGTCGTTCGTGGTGTAGCCGCCGCTCTCCTGGCCGATACGCTGCATCTCCTTCCGGAACTGAAGCTCGCCCTGCTTCACCGAGCCGCCACGGAAGATCAGGTGCTCGTAGTAGTGGCTGAGGCCCGAGAGCGTCGGCGTCTCGGTGCGGCTCCCGCCCTTCACGAAGATGCAGACGCCCACCAATGGCTTCGCGTGATCCTCCTGCAGGAGGAGCGTGAGGCCGTTCGAGAGGACCTCTTGGTGGACCGGGGCGGCGGCGCGCGCGGTGCCGGCGGCGAGAACTGTCGCCGCGGCGAGGAACAATGCCAGCGCGGGGCGGAAGAGACGCAACTTCATCAGGCCTCCTTGAGGATTGGCGAAATCGTTGGCACCTACTGAATCAGAAGTCCAAGGACCTCTCCCGCCTCGGGAAACCGGCCCACCTTCTTCTTCGAAAAGACGACCCTACCGTCGACCGAGACCTCGAAGATCCCTCCCGAACCTGGAATCAAGGTCGCGTCGATGTCGAGGTGCTGCTTCAGCTCGGCCGCCAAACTGGCGGCCCGTGAATCGTAGCCTCAGGCGGTGCAGTAGCGGATCTCGATCTCCATGGGATTGCCTCCTTGGGGTGATGAACTCTGGAATGCGGCAATTCTCCGCCCGCGCTGCAGGGGTGTCAACAAGGGGGCGGGTGGGAGAAAGCGGCGTTCGCGCTCTCCTGGCCTACCGCCAGCGGAGCTCGGGGAGATCGAATGCCACCACCCAGCGGATTCCCCACGGCTTCTCCCCCGGCTCCGGCGTTCCTACCCAAAGAGGGGCATAGAGGCGAATGGTTGAGATCCGAAATCCGATACCAGCGTCGGCGAGGATTCCGGACGTCGTATCGGCTCTGGCATCCACCGGCTTCACGCTGCCGGCGTCGGCGAAAAGGGATACTGGCCAGCGATCATGGCGAAGCTCGAGCGACCCCGCGAGGAGCCGCCTCCCCGATGCGTCACGTCCGACATAGCCGCGAAGCCCCCCGCCGCCCTCGGCCCAGTAGTGGTCGCTCTCGCGAAGCGGGCCGCCCTCGTTGGCGTAGAAACGGTTGCGGGTTTCGAACGGAGTTGCTCCCACCGCGTCGAAGAGTCGTTCGTACGGTACTTGCCGCCAGGCCAACCCACCGTAGATGCGACTTTCTATGTGAAATCGTGCCTGTGGGCCGAGGTCGAGCGACTGGCGCAGCTCAAGGCTCGCACGGTCATAGCTGGTACGGCTCTGCAGGCGTCTTTCGGGATCGAACCCATGCGAGCCTTCCACGATGACCGTTTCGCGCCGGCGTGGGCCAACCGTCTCCAACCGCACCAGCGCACCGACGTTCAGCGTCCGCGTGTCATCATCGAGATACTGGCCACGCAACTCCCAGGTCCACCAGGGGTGGCGTCGCCCCGACGCGGTGATCCAGTTGGAGACGGTCAGTTCCCCGCGTGTGAGGCGCGCATCCTGGACCGCCAGCGCGCGCACCGACCCGCGCGCGCCGATGGCGCCAACCCGACGCGCATAGCCGGCGCGCCACGCCACCGACCCGTCCCGCGTCCCGAAATTCAGGCCACCCTCGAACGATCGGATGCCGCGAGGGAAGTCGGAGCTCGGCAGGTAACGCCCGTCGACCCAGGCGCCAAGTCGCATCCCCTCCCTGACCCCGTGCCAGATGGTCGGTCCGTAGAGAACCGACATCGCATCGGTGGTCGACACGTCCAGGAGCGGCCGGATACGCATCGGCGGTAGCAGGCTCCCTTGGTTGTCCAGCCGATAGGCATCGAAAATTTCGTGGCGAGGATCGAGGACCGCTTTCGCCATCGGGGCCCTGTGTTCGAAGACGACTTCGTTCCGCGCGGCGGGCGTCGGGACAAGCTTCGTCTCGGCGGTGCCGTCGGCGTAGCGCGCCTCGACCGGGACCGGAAAGTCGATCGCCCCCTTCCGGCGCACGGTGACCGTCGTCCGCCAACCCGACTCCGTCCGCTCGCGGCGCGTCCCCCCGAGCGCGAAGTCGGGAACGTCCGTCGTCTCGGTCCACTTCCGGAAGTACTCGGCATAGTCACTTCCGGTCGCGGCACGGGCCGCGTCGTTCACGTCGCTCGGGCGGATATGTCTTTCCACGCCACGGCGATACGTCTCGCCCAGGAACGCGCGCAGCTTCTCCTCGCCCACGATCCCCTGAAAGGTCCGGAACATCGCCGCTGGGCGGTCGTAGGCCTGAACCGCGTATTGCCGGTATCCGCGGCAATCGTCTGCGCCCGCGGATATCAGCACCTCGTCCCGCGCATAGTGCCGCTCCAGCAGGGCTGCCTCGTCGCCCTGATACCAGCGGGCCGGCGCCGTCCAGCGAACCTTGTCGCGGTACTTCCAGGTCCCGCGCGGGAAGCGAGGATCGGTGTAGTGCGACTCCATGAACTGCGTGAAGCCCTCGTCGAGCCACGGGTAACGGCGCTCGTCGTTCGCGATCATGCCGTAGAACCAGTTGTGCCCCAATTCGTGCGCGATGGTCGGGTCGAAGTACTCCCACTCGCCGCTCGTGAGGCCGGGGTCGTTCATGATGAGCATCGGATATTCCATGGCGCCACCGGCTGTGAACGACTCCGTCGTCGTGAACTGGGGCCAGATGTAGGGACCCACGTTCTCGCTGAAGTGACGGAAGGCATCCACCGTATAGGCGAGCGCGCCCTTCCAGTCCGCCGCGTCGTCCCGGTAGAGCAGCGTTCGGATGGCCGTGCCGTTCCACGTGGTATCAGCGCGCACGTAATCGGGCGCCGTGACGAAGGCGAAGTCGTGGACCCGCTCGGCGTGGAATCGAAGCGTCTTGAGCGAAGGGAGCGAGGAGTCGGCCGCGGCCGCCTTGGACGGCGCGGGCGGCGCGGGCGGCATCAACACGCGGACCGTGTCGGTGACGGCCGTGTCGCGGAAGGCCAGGAGGAACCGGAGCGGCCCCTGCCGCCCATCTCCATCTCGCTCCAATCGCGCCGGCGTGTCCGCGCTGTCGGCCCACGCGTAGCGGTAGTGAAGCGGCGCTCCCACGGGGACGCGCCAGGCCGCCACCGAATCGCGCGGCACCCTGACCGGCTCCCCGTCGATCGGTTCCAGCCTAAGCGCTTCGCGCGGCCAGCGGCCGGCCAGCGAATCGGCGACGACCGCGCGAATGCTCACGGTCACGCTATCGGCGGAAGGGTGCTCCAGGGGGATTTCGTTGTTTCCGCCGTCGGAGCCGACGAGGACGCCGGTCGCCCCGACCCACTGCTCGTCCGGCAGCGTGATCGCCACGTCGAACGTCGCGAACTCCCCGTAGAACTCGGCGAAGTAGTGATAGGGATCGAGCGCCCAGCCCCTCTCGTCGATCACGACCAGTTTCGGATACCACTGGGCGATGGAGTAGCGAGGTCCCGCATGCCCGAAGCGATCGAAGACGCTCGGGATCCCCACCCGGAAGTGAACTCGGAAGGTGGTGGAGTCTCCCGGCGCCAGCGGTCGCGGTAGATCGACACGTGCGAGCGTCTCCTCGAGCGTGACGCGTGTCGGAACACCCTCCACGGATGCCGAATCGAGCGTCATCCAGCCGCGGTCGCCAGGCGGCGCAAAACGGATGGAGTAGTCCTCGCCGTAGCGCTCGGCCTCGCGGCCGTAGATGGTGGTGTGGCTGGAGAAGGCGTTGGGATAGGCGTGCAGCCAGATCGCCTGGAGCGTGGAGTCGGCGCCGCTTCGATAGCCGATGGTGACCCACCCGTCGATCTGGTGGCGCTGCGTGTCCAGGAGCAGGGCGATGTTGTAGCTGGCGCCCGGAGGTGTGAACGCGCACGCCCGGTCCGCGGTCGCGCCGATCGAGCACGCGAGCCAGAGTCCGAGGGAGATGGACAGGAGGCGCGCCGCGAGGGGGAGTTGGCGCGCACGCCCCAGGAGAGACGGGAGTCTCGGAATCAGGGGGTCGCTTCCTCCTCGACTTGGGCCTGGCGTGAAACGCCCTCGCCGAACAGTGTGTAGGCCGACACATCCGCCACCCGAAACGTCGCGAGGTCCCCCACGGACTCGCCACGATGCCGGAAGACGGCCGTCTTGAATTGCCGCGTTTTGCCGAACCAGTTCTCGGGATTCCGCTTCGCCGGCCCTTCCACCAGGACTTCCAGGTCCTGTCCGATCAGCGCCTCGTTCCGCTCCAGCGAAATCCGCTTCTGATCCGCGATGAGGAGCGTGATTCGCCGGGCTTTTTCTTCCTCGGGAACGTCGTCCTCCCACGCGGCCGAGCGGGCGCCGGGCCGAGGCGAATACTTGAAGAGAAACGCGCTGTCGTACCCGGTTCGACTCATCACCGCTCGCGTCTCGTTGAAGTCGTCGACGGTTTCGCCGGGGAATCCGACGATGATGTCCGTCGAGAGCGAGAGGCCGGGCAGCGCGTCGCGGAGGTCCACCACCAGCGATTCGTACTGCTCGATCGTGTAGATCCGCTGCATGCGCGCGAGGATACGGTTCGATCCCGACTGAAGGGGGAGATGCACCTGGGGCATCACCTTCGCGCACTCCCGGAGCGCCGCCACGGTGCGATCGGTGAAATCGCTGGGATGCGGCGAGCTGAAGCGAATCCGCTCGATGCCGCCGATGGCGTTCGCGCGGCGGAGGAGTTCGGCGAAATCGGCCTCTCCGTCGCGGTACGCGTTCACGGTCTGCCCAAGAAAAACGATCTCCTTGAACCCTTCGGCGGCGGCGTGCTCCACCTGACGCACGACTTCCCCGAGCGGCAGGCTCCGCTCGCGGCCCCGCACGTAGGGAACGATGCAGAAGGTGCAGAACTTGTCGCAGCCGCGCATGATGCTGATCCAGGCGCGCACGCCGTCGGCGCGGGCGGGAGCGAGATCTCCGTAGGTCTCCTCCCGCGAGAGGCGGATGGCGAGGGTCGGTTCGTCGCGAGCCTGGTCGAGGAGTTCAGGCAGGTCGCGGTAGCCGTCGGGCCCCACAACCAGGTCGACGGCCGGGACTTTCTCCAGAAGGCGCGACTTCAGGTGCTGGGCCATGCAGCCGGCGACACCCAGGAGGACGCCGGGCCGGTGGACCTTGTGGCGGCTCAACTCGCCCAGGCGCCCGTAGACCCGCTGCTCGGCGTGCTCGCGGATCGCGCACGTGTTGACCAGGATGACGTCCGCTTCGGCAGGTTCCTCGGTCCGCTGATAGCCGGCCCGAGTGAGTTGCCCCAGCATCAGTTCCGAGTCGGCCACGTTCATTTGGCAGCCGTAGGTTTCCAGGTAGATGCGCCGCGACATGGGGGAGGAGTTTACACCACCTGGGGGGGCGTGGCACAATCCGCGGCTCCAGAGCGACTTACCGACAGAGGAGCCCGTAACGCGATGATCAAGAGCGATAAGTGGATCCGGCGGATGTGCGAAGAGCACAAGATGATCGAGCCGTTCGAAGAGAAGCAGGTCCGGCAGGGCGTCGTCTCGTACGGGATCTCGTCGTACGGTTATGACCTGCGCATCGCCGACGAGTTCAAGATCTTCACCAACATCAACTCCACCATCGTCGACCCGAAAAACTTCGACCCCAAGTCGTTCGTCGACTTCAAGGGCGACGTCTGCATTGTCCCGCCGAATTCGTTCGCGCTGGGCCGGAGCGTAGAGTATTTCCGCATTCCTCGGAAGACGCTCACGATCTGCGTCGGGAAATCGACCTACGCCCGATGCGGGATCATCACGAACGTGACGCCGCTGGAGCCCGAGTGGGAGGGCTATGTCACGCTGGAGGTCTCGAACACGACGCCGCTCCCCGCCCGGATCTACGCGAACGAGGGGATCGCCCAAATCCTCTTCTTCGAGAGCGACGAGGAGTGCGCGGTTTCCTACAAGGACAAGGCGGGCAAGTACCAGTCGCAGGTGGGGGTCACCCTCCCGCGCGTGTAGCTCACGCCTCGGCGGGAAGTGTCCCCGAGAATATCGCGGCGAAATCCTTCGCGAACTGATCGAGCGAGCGGGCCTTCTTCCCCGTCAGCTTCTCGACCGAGCCCGAGACGGTAGCGGTCGCTCCGGTCGCCTGAATGGCGAACAGTTCCACCACGGCTTCCGCGAGCCACGCCGGATAACCCGCCGCAACCATCCCTTCCCGCGCTGCGTCCGGCGGCACGTCCACGTATTGCACTGTCCGCCCCATCGCCGCGCCCAGCTTCTCCGCGATCGTGGCGTAGGGAAGCGCCTCGGGCCCGCTCAGTTCGTAGACCCGGCCGCTGTGCCCCTCGGACGTCAAGATGGCCGCCGCGGCGGCCGCGACGTCGCGTGCGTCGACGAGACTCAGCTTCGCATCCTTCATCGGCGCGTAGAGCTTCCCCTCGGACTGCATCGACGCGCGCGCGGCGAGCAGGTTCTGCATGAAGGACTGGGGCCGCAAGATGACGTAGGAGAGTCCCGAGCGGGAGAGGCGCTCGTCCACTTCCCCGTGCCACTTCTGGAGCTGAGCTGGCGAGTTCGCGGCGGCGCCGATGACGGAGAGCCGGACGATCTGCTTCACGCCGGCCCGTTTGGCCGACTCAATGAGATTGCCGTGGAGAAGACCGACGCGGGGGTCGGGCGACGAGACGAGGTAGACCTTGTCGACTCCCTTGAGCACGGGGTCGAGGGTTGCGGGCTTCTCCAGATCCGCAACGACGACTTCCACGCCGGGGCTGTGGAACTGCTTCCCCTTGTCGGCGTGACGAACCATCGCGCGGACTCGGATCCCCTTCGCCGCCAGCAGGCGAACGACTTCGCTACCCGTGGTGCCAGCGGCACCCGTGACCAGGATCATCACCGCAATGTCCTCCGTGGAGCGCCGGTGCCAAACGGACGGGGGCGCGGTGCCCCCGCCCGCGTTCATGAACTAACTAGGATGCGGGCGGATTCGCCCGCGGTGCGGACATTACACTACCGCCCGGTCAATAGATCGACCGGCTGATCCCAAGGACCAGGTTCGATTCGGCGACGACCTGGATCCCGTTGACCCGCTCGTAGATCGGGAACTGGGCCAATCCGTAGATCGAGAACCCCGGCACGGCGTCGAAGCGGAGTCCCGGCGTCGCGTAAAGGGCCGCTCCGCCGGTGTTCGCCTCATCCTCCTCCACTGCCGCGCCGCTGTCGTCCTTGGCACGGACACGGTAGTTGCTCTGCACGAGCAGCGCGAGGTGCTTCGCGAGCGGATACTCCGTGCCGAGATTCAACTGCACCTCGGCTCCGTGGCGGAACTCCTCGATGCCGCTTCCGTTGTACCGCCCCGCCAGCGTGACACAAAGCGGCATCGTCTCCTCCGCAGCCTTCCCGGGAGCGTGAAAACGCCACTCGGCGCCGAGATTGGCCAGGAGGTCCCACGCCCCGGTTCCGAGGCGCGCCGACGGTTCTATCTCGTCGCCGTCCACGGTGAGGGCCGGAGACTGCTTTCCGGTCGGAGCCTTGACGCCGAATCCGACGCGGAAGCGCGAACCGCTCCCCGCCGCGATCGCACGCGTCGCGGAGAGTTCCAGGTCGCCCATCCCGCTGTCGTTCCACCGCTCGTAGTGATCCTCGCCGGCGTCGTGGTGGATGTGCTCGTGCGTCCGATGGATGTAGGGGAGATTCGCGCCGAACGTCCAGCCCGGCTGCGTCCGATAGGTGAGGCGGAAGTTGGAGACGCGATTCACCGTGCGGACTTCATCGTGATCTCCGGGAATGGCCCCCACGAAGGCGTCGCTGGAGCCGACCATCGGCTGGTTCTGATCGATGTAAAGATGAGAGACATCGAAGAGAAAGCGCGAGTTGAGATGAGTGTCCGGCTGATCGAGCGGGCAGGAGCACTCCGAGCCGCATCCGGCACGCGCGGGCAGTGCCGGAAACGAGAAGAGTGAGAGCAAGGCAATGATGGCGATACGGCGCAACATGGCGGTTTCCCCCCAGGTGGATATGGCGTAAGAATGGTACCACTCCCCGTCGCCCTTGACCCCGCCTTCCCGCCGGTGCGAGAGTCTTCCCTTCCCTGCCACGGAAGGAGCATGGATGGGTCAGAAGCCGATACGAACCATCGCGGTTGTCGGAGCAGGCGTCATGGGCCGCGGCATTGCCCTCGTGGCCGCCAAGGCCGGTTTCGACACGCGTGTCATCGAGCCGCATCCCCCGGCCGCAGCATCCGCGAAGGCCGAGATCGAGAAGATCGTGAACCGCGCCCGGGAAAAGGGCGATTGGGACGCTGCGGCGCTTCGCGCGATCGAAGAGAACCTCCAGTGGGCGGGCTCGCTGGCGGGGGCTCAGGGGGCCGATTTGGTGATCGAGGCCGTCCCGGAGCACGTCGGCCTCAAGGCGGAGGTTTACGCCGGCGTGGCGCCCTATCTGTCGCCCGACGCGATCATCGCGACGAATACCTCCGCGCTCAGCATCACGGAACTCGCCGCGACCACCGACCGCCCCCAGCGCTTCGTGGGGATGCACTTCTTCAATCCCGTCCACCGGATGCGCCTGATCGAACTCGTGCGGGGCCTGGAGACTGACGAGGAATCGCTGAAGCTGGTGGCGGAAGTTTCCGCCGCCATGGGAAAGGAGACGGTGCAGGTGCGCGAGTCGCCCGGCTTCGTTACCTCCCGCGTCAATGTTCTGATCGGGAACGAGGCCTTCGCCATGCTCGAGACCGGCGTCGCCTCAGCGCGCGACATCGACAAGGCGCTGAAGCTTGGCCTGAACCACCCGATGGGACCGTTCGAAATGGTCGACCTGGTCGGCCTCGACACGCGTCTCTTCATCCTGGAGTACTTGCATCACGCCCTTGGCGAACGATTCCGCCCCAACCCCCTCCACGTGCAATACGTGAAGGCCGGACGCCTCGGCCGGAAGGTGGGTCGCGGAGTATACGAATACCCCACGACCTAGACGGAGACGACCATGACTCCCGATGCAACGAAGGCCACCGATATCCAGCAGAACACGCCGCTCCTCGCTTCCGGCGGGAAGCTCCTGATCGGCGGCGAATGGCGCGAGGCTCAGAGTGGGAAGCGCTTCCCCACCCTGAATCCGGCCACCGGCGAGACGCTGATGCAGATCGCGGAGGCCGACGCTCCCGACATCGACGCGGCGGTTCGAGCCGGACGCGCGGCGCTGGATGGACCGTGGGGAAAGATGTCGGCCGCCGAGCGGGGCAAGATCCTCTGGCGGATCGCCGATCTGATCACGAAGCACAACGACGAGCTCGGCCGCCTGGAGACGCTCGACGCCGGAAAGCCGATCACCGAGTCGACCCGCGTCGACATTCCGCTCACGGCGGAGATCTTCTATTACTACGCGGGCGCGGCGGCGCGGATCGAAGGGGCGACCATCCCCGTCTCCGGCCCTTACCTCAACTACACGCTCCGCGAGCCGCTTGGCGTCGTCGGCCTGATCGTGCCCTGGAACTTCCCGCTCCTGATCGCCGCACGAAAGGTGGCGGCGGCCCTGGCCGCGGGGAACGCCGTCGTGCTGAAACCCGCGGAGGAGACACCGCTCACCGCGCTCCGTCTGGGCGAACTGGCGCTGGAGGCGGGGCTTCCGCCCGGCGCCTTGAACGTGCTGCCCGGCTTTGGGATCACCGCGGGAGCGGCGCTGGTGGCTCATCCCGGCGTGGCCGGCATCGCCTTCACCGGCGAAACGACGACCGGCCAGACGATCATGACGAACGCGTCGAAGACGCTGAAGAAACTGTCACTCGAACTGGGCGGCAAGTCGCCAAACATCGTGCTCGATGACGCGGATCTGGAGCTGGCCGCGCGCGGCGCTCTGGGCGCCATCTTCTACAACAAGGGCGAGGTCTGCACGGCCGGCTCCCGGCTCCTCGTGCAGAAGGGACTTCGCGAACCGCTGGTCGAGAAGATCGCCGATCGGGCCGCCAAGATGACGCAGGGCGACACGATGGATCCGAAGACGCGGCTCGGGGCGCAGACTTCGGTGGCGCAGGTGGAGAAGATCGAACGCTACGTGGAACTCGGAAAGAAGGAAGGCGCCCGTCTCGTGATTGGAGGCGAACGTGCGGTCGTGGGCGACGGGCGCGGCAACTTCTACAAGCCGACAATCTTCGACGGCGTGCGTAACGACATGACCATCGCGCGGGAAGAGATCTTCGGCCCCGTTCTCTCGGTGATCGAGTTCGACGATTTCGACCAGGCGCTGGCCGTGGCCAACGACACCGCCTACGGCCTGGCCGCGGGCATCTGGACGCGCGACATCAAGAAAGCGCATCGCGCCGCCCGCGTGCTCCAGGCCGGGACGGTCTGGGTCAACGCCTACAACCTCTACGACGCGGCGTCGCCCTACGGCGGGTACAAGGCCTCCGGATTCGGCCGCGAATCGGGCCAGGCGGGCCTCGACTTCTATCTCCAGACGAAGAGCGTCTGGATCGATCTGAGCTGATCGCATGAACGCGCCGAACGTACTCGTCGAGCGCCGGGGGCGAGTCATGCTCGTGACCCTGAACCGTCCCGAGGCGATGAACGCGCTCCTCCACGACATGGGCGGCCTTCTCCGCGACGCGATCGAAACGGCCGTGTCCGATTCCGGCATCGGTGCTGTCGTCATCACCGGCGCCGGCCGCGGCTTCTGTTCCGGCGGCGATATCGCGCTCATGGAGAAGGTCATCTCGGCGGGTGGCCGCTGGGAAGACTTCAGCGGCGTCGTCACGGGCGGCCGCGACGTCGCTCTCGCCATCCGGGCGTGTCCCAAGCCGGTGATCGCCGCGGTGAATGGCGCCGCCGCCGGAGGAGGCATGGGCCTCGCGCTCTCCTGCGACGTTCGATGGGCATCGGAAAAGGCGAAGTTCGCGCAGTCGTTCGCGAAGGTCGGGCTCCATCCCGACTGGGGGAGCCTCCACGCGTTGCCGCGGCTGGTCGGTACGTCCCGCGCGCTCGAGCTGATGTGGACCGGAGACGCCGTCGACGCGGCCGAGGCGCTTCGCCTGGGCCTGGTGAGCCGCGTCCTCCCCGCGGATCAGCTTCTCCCCGAGACGATCGCCTTCGCGGAACGACTGGCACAGGGCCCCGGCCTCGCGCTTGCGGAGATCAAGCGTTCGGCGCAGGCCTCCCTCTCGCTGTCGCTGGAAGGCGCGCTGGAACGGGAGATCGATGCCCAGGAACGATCGTGGAATTCACGCGACGCCAAGGAGGGGATTGCCGCTTTTCTCGAGAAACGCCCCCCGAAGTTCGAGGGCCGCTGACCCGCCCCGCTGGGCTATACTTTCCCGTCCATTCAAGATGGCCGACCACGGCCCAACTGCTGATGAAGGAGGTAGCACCCGTGACACCTGAAACCATGACTTCTCCGGCGACGGGAACTCTCTGCCGGTACCGCGTCGAGAACGGCGTCGCAATCCTGGAACTCTGCGATCCGCCGGCCAACACCTACACCTACGAGATGATGCGGGTGATCGACGACGCCATCTTGAAGGCGCGCTTCGACGAGGCGGTCCACGTCATCCTGATGCGCGGCGCGGGCGACAAGTTCTTCTGCGCCGGGGCGAACATCAAGATGCTTCAGTCGGTGAACCCCTACTTCAAGTACTACTTCTGCCTCCACGCCAACGAGACACTGAACCGCCTGGAGCAGACGCCGAAGCTGGTCATCGCGGCGCTGAACGGGCACTGCGTCGGCGGCGGGCTGGAGATTGCCATGGCGGCCGACATCCGGATCGCGAAGCGGGGCGCCGGCAAGATCGGACTTCCGGAAGTTTCGCTCGGCGTCCTACCGGGCACGGGCGGTACGCAGCGCCTGGCACGCCTGGTTGGCAAGCCGCGTTCCATCGAGATGATGACGACCGGCGCCACCTACACGTTCGAAGAAGCCGAGAAGTGGGACCTGGTCAACCACGTCTGGGACGCCGAGGGATTCGACGCGAAGGTGACGGAGTACGCGCGCCAGTTCGTTCCGCCCAATAAGGCGTCGAAGGCCGTGGGACGCATCAAGCGGGCGGTGCAGTCGGGACTCGAGGTCTCGTTCAGCGAGTCGCTGGCCATCGAACGCGAGCTGCAGCAGCAGCTCTTCCAGAGCGACGACGCGAAGGAAGGTCTGACCGCGTACGTCGAGAAGCGCCCGGCCAAGTTCACCGGCAAGTAATCGGGACGCGCGCGTGACGGCCCCCCTCGCTCCCCGCGAGCGGATGGTCCTTCGCGCGGCCCGCGAAATCCGAGAGGGGGAGACCGTGTTCGTCGGAACACGGCTCCCCCTTCTCGCGTATCTGGTCGCCAAGGCGACCCACGCCCCGAGCGCCGTGGCGCTCTACGAGAACGGCCTCATCCGCGAGGAGGCCGCGCGCGAACTCCTCTTCACCATGGGCGATCCGCCCAACATCCTCGACGCAACGATGGCCGGAACGACGCTCGACGTCATGGGACTCATGGCGGCGGGACGAATCGATCTCGGATTCCTTGGCGCGGCCGAGGTGGATCGCTACGGCAATCTGAATTCCACGGAAGGAGTCGACGCGGAGGGCCGCGCGACGCGACTTCCGGGAAGCGGTGGCGCGGCCGACATTCTCTCGCTGGCGCGGCGCTCCGTCGTTCTCGTGCCGCACGAGCGGCGGCGGCTGGTGGAACGCGTCCGCTTCCGCACCTCGCCCGGACGGGGCGACGGCCCCGGCTGGCGCGCACGCACGGGCTTGCCTTCCGGCGGTCCTAGCGCCATCATCACCACGCACGCGGTTTTTCGCTTCGACCACGTGCTGGAAGAGGCGTACCTTTACGAGGTCTTTCCGGGAATCACCGTGGACCACGTGCTGGCCGGAATGTCGTGGGAACCGCGGATCGCGCAGCCGCTCGGGATGACGCGGTTCTTCACGGAGGAAGAAGTCGCGGCGCTTCGCCGCATCGATCCCCAGGGCTTTTGGACCGGAGCCGGTTCGGCCACGACGGCCGCCGCTCCCTAATCACAGGAGGTCCCCATGAAGAAGCTTTTCTCCGCCGCCGCGCTGATGCTGATGCTCGCGGCCGGCGCTGCCCACGCGACCGGAGTCGGGGTCGGCGTGTACGGCGGCCTGTCGTATCCACTGCTCCAGGACGACGTGGCTTCCGGAACGCTCTACGGTCTTCGCGCGCCGATCTCGCTCGTGCCGATGATCACCGTGGAGCCGTTCTACGCTTCCTCGTCGCTCGGCGACGCGGAAGAGGTTCTGGGCGGCATTTCCTACACTCGCGACGGCTTCGACCAGACCGCCTACGGCGTGACCGTCATGCTGGGCAACCCGACCGGCATGGGTTTTCGCATGTATCCTTTCGCCGGCATTGGAAAGTACAAGCTGGAGCGGACCGGAACCGACATCGACGAGATGGGCTACAATTTCGGCCTCGGGATCGGCATCGGCGCCACGCCGAAGCTCTCGCTGCAAATTCGCGGCGAGCTCGAGATGATCAAGATCGGCGACGTCTCCCGCAAGTTCGGGAACGCGACGGCCGGTCTCACCTACAGCCTGATGCCCTGAAAGGAGGAACGACGATGAAAGCACTCAAGTTCGCGATTCCCGCGCTCGTTCTCGCCCTTGCGGCAGCGGGCTGCATCCTGGTTTCGGGGCAGTTCCTGATCGACTTCGAACTCAACAACTTCGCCACCGTCACCAACACCACGGTCACCAAGCAGGATGTCGACCTCAATACCGAGCCCGACTATGTCGACCACAAGTCGGAATTGAAGTCGATCGCGGAGATCGCGGTGCTCGGCAAGCTCACCAACAATGCCAGTAGCCCCATCGGTGTCGAAGTTTGGATGACGCCGACGCTCACGACGCTCGCCGACGAAACCGCGATCAAGGCTACCGCCATCAAGCTATGGGGACCGTTCAAGCTCGCCGCGGGACCCGGGACCTCCACGACCGTCGACTGGAACGAATCGGCCACCCTCTTCAACGCCACCGGGAAAGCCGCACTCCTGGGCGAGGTCATGGGCGATGGCCAATTCACCATCTACGCGATCGGCGACGCCGGAACCTACAATGTCTCCGTGGAGAACGGCGTTCTGGCGTTGACGCTGGAGTTCGCCAAGTAGCGGAATTCGATGCGCCATGGACGGCGCGTCGCGGCGGCCGGCGAGTGTGAGGCGCTCGCGGGTCAGGCCGCAACCCCGGCGGCACGTGTCGCCGGGCTGAAGTCCCCCACGGGGCGCTGGCCACGAGGCCGGCGCCCCGTTTTCATGACAGGCTATAAATGGAGGTCTACCTTGGGACCGTTCCACGGCGGTTCCCCGCCGCATGCCCCTTCTGCTAGGGTTGAAGCATGAACGCCACCAGCACAAGCCCCGCTCGCCTTTCGATCGAGGGACGCCTCGCGCGGCTCACGCTCGATCGCCCACCACTCCACATTCTCGATTTCCCCATGATGGAGGCGCTCTCCGCGGCGGTGGCGAAGGTGGCCCGGGAGCCGGGCGTCGCGGTGCTGGTTGTCACCTCCACCGGCGACAAGGCGCTATCGGCCGGAGTCGACATCAAGATCCACACGCCCGAACAGGCGCCCGCGATGCTGGAACGGTTCCACGAGATCGTGCGCGCGGTGGGATCGCTTCCCTGCGTCACGGTCGCCGGGGTTCGCGGCGTGGCGCTGGGAGGCGGATTCGAGCTGGCGCTCGCCTGCGACATGATCGTCGCGGAGGAGGGCTCGTCGTTTGGGCTTCCCGAGATCTGGCTTGGCTGCCTTCCACCGGCTGCCGCGGCGATGCTTCCGCGCCTCGTGACGCCGCAAAAGGCGTACGAACTCGTACTGACCGGCGAGCCGATCACCGCGGCCGAGGCGAAGGCGCTGGGGATCGTGAACATTCTGACCCCGCGCGGCACGCTGGACGCGGCGATCGCGAGCTACGTCTCGCTGTTCACGGAGAAGAGCGTGGCGGCGTTGCGGCTGGCGAAGCGGGCGCTCCGGATGGGAGAGGAAATGCGAACCGGCGAGGCGATGACACAGATCGAGCGGCTCTACGTGGATGAACTGATGAAGACCGAGGACGCGCACGAGGGAATCCGTGCCTATCTCGAGAAGCGCGAACCGAAGTGGAAGGACCGGTAGGGGGCGCGCGCCCTCGACCTACTTCAACTCCGGCACCCCCAGCGCCCGCATCATCCCGCTAGCCTTTACCAGCGTCTCCTCGTATTCCCCTTCGGGCGTTGAATCGGCCACGATGGCGCCACCGACATGAAACGATGCCGCGCCACCTCCCACCGTCACCGTGCGGATGGCGATGTTCCAATCGGCGTCGCCCGAGGCGTCCCAGTAGCCGACGGCGCCGGTATAGATTCCGCGGCGGACCGGCTCCAGCGAGTCGATGATCTCCACGGCGCGGATCTTCGGCGCGCCGGTGATGGATCCTCCCGGGAATAACGCGCGAAGCACCTCGATCGGCGTCACGCCATCACGGAGTTCTCCGGCGACGCGCGACACCAGGTGGTGGACGTTCGAGTGCGATGCCACTTCCCAGAGCGCGGGAACGCGAATCGATCCGACCTCGCACACCCGGCCCAGGTCGTTTCGCGCGAGGTCGACGATCATGACATTCTCGGCGCGGTCCTTCTCGCTGACTCGGAGCGCCTCGGCCAGCGCGACGTCCTCTTCGGGCGAGCGGCCGCGCGGTCGTGTCCCCTTGATCGGCCACGTCTCGATGCGCGATCCGCGAATGGAAAAGAAGCGCTCTGGCGATGACGACGCGATGCCGCTGCCACCGGGAAGCGGGGCGTAGGCCAGGAACGGCGCGGGTGCCACGGCGCGGAGTCGACGGTAGAGCGCGGCGGGAGCCGGAGCCGGCTCCACCCAGAACCGCTGCGAGAGGTTGACCTGATAGATGTCGCCGGCCGCGATGTGTTCCAGCGCACGCTCCACGGCGCGAAGGTAGCCGTCGCGCGTGAAGTCGGAGTGAGCGGTCGGCGCCTGCGCGCTCCACGCTGTCTCATCGGGGCGTACGAGCGCCTCCACCTCTCCCGCGGAAACACCATCGAGCGCTTCCGAAAGTCGCGACCATGCCGCTTCGAGCCGTGCGACGGCGCGCGACGGATCGGCCGCGACGCCGTCGAAGCCGGTCGCCACCACCCACGCTTCGCCCGTCTCGCGCTTCCAGCCAAACACGACGTCATAGAAGCCGAGCGCGAGATCGGGATGGGGCCACTCGCGGCGCGCCCGCGATGGATAGCGCTCGAAGGAGTCCTTGAGATCGTACGCCAGAGATCCGGCCAACCCGGTGACGAATGGAATCGGCGGCGCGGGGTCGTAGCGAACCGGTGCGGGCCAGATGGCCGCCAGTCCGGCGAGCGCGGGGCCAAGATCGTCTCGTTCGCGAGTCGCGCGGAAAAGCCGCCCCTCGCGCACTTCCACTTGCCAGCATGGATCGAACGCGAGGAGCGTCCAGGCTCCCGAGTCGAGATCCGTGCCGGCGCTCTCGAAGTAGACTGCTTCGGGGAGCCGTTCCAGAATTGCCGCGACCCGATCCGGAGTCCAGGCAGGGGAAAGACTCCGCACGAGGGGCCGAATCTCGAGCGCCCGGCGCGAATCCTCGAGAGCATGATTCGACGGATTTGCGATCCTCGCGCCACCGCTCGTGGCGAGCGTCCCGCTAGTAGCCATAGTCCACTGGCTCGGCGAAGCGATGCTCCGCCGGAATCAGCGCATGCACGCGCTCGTTCCCCAGTTTCGCGACGTATGCGGAGAGGTCGGCCACGTCGTCCACCCACTCGCGCTTCCACGCCGCATAGCCTTCAGCGCTCTTCGTGGCACGGTGGTAGTCCACGTACGCCTCGTGATCGCGGCGGTAGTACCCCTGCGCCGGCGAGGGATGCGCGCCCCATTGCGCCTCGCAGACGGCGGCGACCAGGAGTCCCGGAATCACCACGCGGTTCGGATCGCGACGCAGTTGTTCCGGCGCCACGATCTCCTCCGCGGTGACGATAACCGCTCGCGCCGCCCGCGCCGCGTCGGGGGTGATGCCGAGGCTTCCCCACAGGATGGCATTCCCATGCGTATCGGCGCGCTGGGCGTGGATTATTGCCACGTCGAGCACCAGCGGCTTCACCGCGAGGACCGGCCCGCCGCCGAGCGGATTCTCGATGACCTCGAGATACGGATTTCGCTCGATGATCCCCGATCCGAGCGCGCTGCGCGTCGGAATGAAGGGCGCCCCGATCGCCGCCGCGTGGAGCGCCAGCGCGAGCGTAAAGTTCGAGAACTCCACGATCTCGATCGGCCGCGGCTCCCCGCGCTCCGCCGCGCGGCGGAACGAGTAGGCCGAGCCCATCATCACGTTCCCCACCCACGCGGCGGTGACGCGGCGCGCGAGGCCGGCGCCGATCAGTTGATCGAAGCAGATGTCGGAGACGGGACCCACGAGATCGAGGTCGCCAAGGCCGTCGCGTCCCTGCCTCAACATCTCGTGCGTGGCGGCGAAGGGGATCATCTGTTCCAGGCAAGTCCCCAGCGCGACGCTGGCGCCGGGCTTCACGAACTGCCGGATCGCCTCTGCCAGCGGCATCACCTTGTCGCGCGCGGGAAAGTGCCCCAGAGCATCCGTCCTTTCGGGCGGGCGCCAGGGATAGAGGTCGTCCATGCGGACGACCGGCTGGTGGGGTGTCGGGCGGTCGGGTGTCATGGCGGATGTGGCATGATACCACCGTGAGCGACGAAATTCTGATCATCGGCGGCGGCGTGGTGGGACTGGCGCTGGGGTGGCGGCTACGACAGGAGGGTGCCCGCGTATCCATCGTGGAGCGTGGCCTTTGCGGGCGCTCCGCGGGGTGGGCGTCGGCGGGACTCGTGCAGGCAGCGCCCGACGTCACGGCAAAGACGCCGGAACTCCTCGCACTCACCCTTCCCGCGCAGCGCGCCTGGCGCGAGTACGCTCGCGAACTGGAGGCCGCGTCGGGCATTTCGCTGGGGTACGGTACCCGCGGCCTGCTCGTGGCGGCGCTCGACGAATCGGACGACGCCGTGCTCGATGCGCGCGAAGCACGCTATCGGGAGCACGAACTCCCCGTCGAACGGCTGAGCGCCGCGGCTGCGCGCCGGAAGGAGTGGTCGCTTGGCCCGTCGGTGCGCGGCGCGCTCTGGTTGAAGGAGGACGCCTGGGTGAACGCCGCCGCGATGGGAATGGCGCTCACCGAGGCGTTCCGCCGCGCGGGGGGCCGAACCTACGAGCGGGAGACGGTTGTCGCGCTGGAGCATGACGTCTCTCGCGTCACGGGCGTGCGGACGCGCACCCGCCGGCTCGCGGCGTCGCACGTCGTCCTGGCCGCCGGCGCGTGGAGCGCACGCCTGGCGGAGCCGGAGATCTCCACCGAAAGCATCCGCCCCTCTCGCGGGCAGGCGCTACTTCTCGAGAGCCGCGACGCGCGCGGTGCGCCACTCCTGCAGCGCGCCGTCTCCTCCCCGTCCGTTTGGGCCGTGCCGCAGAACGACGGCGCCCTCTGGGCTGGTGGAGCGAAGGAGACGCCGGAACTCGCCTCGAGCGACGACGCCGAGCCGAGGGCCGAGACCACCGATCGAATTCGGGATTCGCTCGAGCGACTCATCCCCGGAACGCGTGGGCTGGCCCTCCGTGAAGCACGGGTGGGGCACCCATCGCGCCTCGCGGACGGACTTCCCCTTCTCGGTCCTTCGGCGTCGCTGGCCGGGCTCATCTACGCCACCGGCCACTTCAAGACGGGGATCGTGCTGGCGCCGGAGACGGCGCGGATGCTCGCTTCCCTCATCCTTCGCGGCGAGCGGGATCCGCGCCTCGACTCCTTTGGCGTGGAACGGCTCAGGCCTTCTTCGGCTCGTCCTTGATGAGGGTCTTCACGATCATGAAGACCACGAATGCGATGATCACGAAGTCGATGAACGCCCCCGCGAAATCCCCAATGCCGAACTTGATGTTCCACACGGTACAAGTAGCCTGACGCCAGTCGCCCGAGGGCGTGAACGCTCCGACGATCGGCATCACGAGATCGGCGACCAGCGCGGTCACCAATTTGCCCACGGCCCCGCCGATCACGACCGCGACGGCGAGTCCAATAACACCATGCTTCATCAGGAACTCCTTGAACTCACCAATCATGGCGGCATCCTCCCTGTCGATGCGACATCCCGCCCGCGGAGACTTGCGGCGGACGGCCGCCGGCATTCCCGGGCGGCAGCGGCAGGATAGCGCGTTGTGATACCCTCCCGCGACCGGCAACCGATCGGCGCCGAACGACGGCCGCGATCGACACCGCTCCGCATGCGCTCCTGGTTCGACTTTCTCTTCCCGCGCAAGGCCCTCGCCGAGGGCGACCGGCGCCTTCTCCACCTCTTCGTGGGGCGGGTGCTGGGATCGATGGGCTTTTCGATCACCATCCCGTTCCTCAGCATCTATCTGCACGGCGAACGCGGCGTGGCCATGAGCGCCATCGGCGGCATGTTCTTCCTCGCCTCCCTGGCGGGCGCGGCGGCGCAGATCCTGGCCGGCGAATGGGCGGACCGGCACGGCCGGAAGATCGTCATGATCGTCGCGCAGGCGGGGCGCGCCCTCATCTTCGCGGGCTTGGGAGTGGCGGCCCTGTTCGACGCGGGGTTCGGCGTCTTCGTGGCGCTAACATGCGGAAGCGCCTTTTTCGGCCGGCTCTTCGAGGCCCCTTCCGGCGCCATGATCGCCGATGTGACCGAGGGCGAGCAGCGCGCCGAAGCGTTCGGAATCATGCGCGTGGCCGGAAATCTCGGCTTCGCGATCGGGCCGGCGATTGGCGGCTTCCTGGCCGCGCTCTCCTACTCCGCACTCTTCTTCATCTCCGCGGCGATCCTTGCCGCCTCGGCGATCTTCATGCAGCGGCTGGTTCAGGAGTCGCTTCCGCGCGAACGGCGTCGCGGGGCGGAAGCCGGAATCGGCGACGACTTGACGCCGGGTATGGCGCGCGCCGCGGCGGCAACGACCGTGGCCGGCCGGCCACGGCGTGGTATCGACTTCGGCTCCATCGCCGCCACGCTGCGGGACGGGCGATTCCTTCGCCACTGCCTCGCTTGCCTCGTTCTCTTCACGGTGCTGGGCCAGCTCATGTCGACCTTCTCGGTCTACGTGGTCGAGTGGTGCGGTCTCAGCAAGATCGAGCTGGGCTGGATCTATTCGATCAATGGCGCCATGGTGGTTCTCGTGCAGTTTCCGATCGTGAAGTTTCTCGCCCCCTACCGCATGACGACGGCACTCATCGTGGGCAGCGTGCTTTTCGCCGTGGGCTATGGGATGATGGGACTCGTCGGCAGCTTCGGAGGATTGGCGCTGGCGATGATGGTCGTGACGCTCGGAGAAGTCGTCGCGGTACCCGCCACGATGAACCTCTCGGCGAACTTCGCGACCGAGGAGACGCGGGGCCGCTACATGGGCGTCTACGGCCTTTTCAATTCGTTCGGATGGTCGATGGGCCCGCTAGTAGGCGGCGCGCTCCTTGACGCATCGAACCGCGTCGCCTGGATTCCGTGGGGCATGATCGCGCTCCTCAGCCTCTTCGCCGCGCTCGGATTCTGGGACCTCCGCCGGAGGCTTTCGCGCGCGATGGACCGAGAAGGAGAGCCGGCACCCATGGCCCCCGTGGCCGCCATTCCCTAGAGGAGACCCCGCATGAGCCTCGCGACGAACACCCACGAATTCGCCTGCCGTCTGGTCTGGACCGGCGCCGCCAAGGGTGGCACCACCGATTACGAGACCTACTCCCGGGAGTGCCGCGTCGACTTCGCCGGGAAACCTTCGCTCCGCGGCACGTCGGCCCCCGCGTTCCGCGGCGACCCGGCGCTCACGAATCCCGAAGACCTCCTCGTGGCCTCGCTCTCCATGTGCCACTTCCTCTCGTACATCGCGCTCTGCGCTCGGAAGGGCGTGAACGTGATCGCGTACGAGGACGAGGCCGTGGGGAAGATGGAGCGCGTGGAGCGGACGTTCAAGTTCACCGACGTTCTCTTGAAGCCCCGTGTCTCCATCGCGGCAGGATCGGATCCCGACTTGGCCCGGACGCTCCACGAGCGGGCGCACCACGAGTGCTTCATCGCGAACTCGGTGAATTTCCCCGTACGGAACGAGCCGGTGATTTCCGTGGCGGCGCCGGTCTAGAGCGTCCGAATCCCCCGCACAATCTCCTCCACGCTCGCCGACCGGCCGTAACCCCACGGGATGAGCCCCTGGGGATTCACCACGAAGACTTGCGTCGTATGGGCCCGCTCCTTCGAGACACCCCACGCCAGCGCCACTTCCCCAATCTCGGCGGCCGTTCCCGAGAGCCCCACGAATGACGGATCGAATTGTCGCGCGTACTCCGCGGCGATGGCCGGTGAGTCCTTCTCGGGATCGATGCTCACGAAGACGAAGCGGACGCGGGAAGTGTCGGGGCCGAGCGCCGCGCGAACCCGCGCCCACCGCTGGAACGTGGCGGGGCAGATGTCGGGACACTCGGTAAATCCGAAGAAGACGAGGACGACACGGCCGCGCTCGTTGGAGAGATCGAAGGGGCGCCCCTCCGCGTCGGAGAGTCGAAGGGCCGGCGCCGGCTTGGGAGGATCGTAGATCGCGCCAGGGAGCGATTCGAACCCGCCGCCCGCATTGCCGTGCGACGTCGAGTCTCCGCCGCCGCCGCAGCCGGCGATGCCAACCAGGAGCGCACCCGCCAACAGCAGTCCTCCCAAAAAAACCGCGCCGCGCGCCGCTGATCGGCGTCTCGGCGCGGTATCCCGCCCTGCCTGGCTCACGTGTTCACTCCCTACCCGAGGGTATAGCCCCCGTCCACGATGATCGTCTGCCCGGTCACCCAGGAGGCCTGCGGCGTGCAGAGGAACGCCGCCATGTTCGCCACTTCTTCCGTGGTGCCGACGCGGCCGAACGGAGTGCGCCGGATCGATTCCGAAATGAGCAGTTCGTAGGAGGGGAAAATCTTGAGCGAGTCGGTGTCGATGAAGCCGCCCGATACGGCATTCACGTTGATCTTCTTCGGGGCGAGCTCGTAGGCCAGGTAGCGGACCAAGGTCTCGATCGCCGCCTTGGAGACGCCGATGGCGGCGTACCCCGGAATGTAGCGGTGCGAGCCGAGCGAGGTGAGCGCCACGATGCGGCCGCCCTCGGGCATCATCTTCACGGCCTGCTGCGCGCCGAAAAGCAGCGCCTTGGCGTTCGTGTTCATGGCGATGTCCCACATCTTGTCGTCCACATCGAGGATGTTCGCGAAGTGGCCGATGGCGGCGTTGGACACGAAGATGTCGAGCTTGGGGAAGTGTTTCCGGACTTCGTCGAACATCTTGGGGATCTGCTCTTCGTTCCCCACGTTGGCCCGGATGGCGAAACCCCTGACGCCCTTCGCCTCGATTTCGGCGACCGCCAGCTTGGCGGCGTCGCGGCTCCGGAAGAAATTGATGGCGACGTCGGCACCCATTTCCGCGAGATCGAGCGCGATGGCCTTCCCGATGCCGCGCGTCCCGCCGGTGACGAACGCCGTTTTACCTCTGAGATCGAAGAGCATGGTCCCTCCCTGACGATGCCAAGAAGGGGGGATGGTGCGCGGGCGGGGCGATCGTGTCAAGAGCGACGCCGGAGGAGCGGCGCCGAAGGAGGCGGCTCTCTACGCGCCTGGTTCGACCTCCCTGGCGACCAGCGTCAGCTCCCCCTTCTTTCGCCAACCCTCCACCAGCGCGACGACGCGCACGGGGCGGCCGGAGGGGGGATTCTTCACGTGGCCAGCAAGGCTCATCGGAAAGACCTGCCCCGTCTCGCCAAGGGTGAAGGTCAGCGCACCATCCGCGCCGGCCCCGATCACCCCGCTCGCCTCGAAGAGAACGTCGACGAGGCTCAGATCGTGGAGCCGATTGTCGGCCAGCGAGCGGATGACGTTTCGGAGCGGCACGACGCGCGGCTTGGCGTAGAGAACCTCGACCTGGTCGCCGTTGACGCGGGTCTCGCCACCCTTGGCGCTCCCCTTGGTCATCTGGCGAATGGTCGTCTGGCAGTGCGAGCAGGAGGTGCACCCACGCAGCGCCAGGTAGACGCGGGCGAATGGCGCGGAGGCGGTGGCAGCGGCGGAAGTGGAGGCCGGCTCCGGCTTCGCCGAGGCGGCGCGCGAGGGCGCGGCGCCGATCGCCGCGAAAACGATCGCGCCGGCAAGGGAGACGAGGATGGCGTGGCGGAATCGACGGGCGTGCATGAAATTCTCCTTCCGATTCATGATCAGAACATGAACGCCGCGCCGAGATTGACGCGGTTCAGTTGGCTGTTCGAGCCGGCGGTCTCGTCATCCCAGTGTTCCACGTCCAGCTTGAACGAGACGCTCTCGATCGGCATGAAGGCCATTCCGCCGGAGGTCACGCGGCGGTCGGCGGCGGGGCTGGCCGTATAGCCGACCGGCATCTCCTCGTTGGTGTTGAACGACTCGTGGCGAATCCAGAGCCAGAGGGAGCGGCGGGAGTCTGCCTTCGCGTCACGGCGGAGGAGATCGTATGCCGCCTCGCCGTACCATCCCTGCATCGCCTTGCCGATCGACTCGCCGGAGAGGACGCTCGCCTGATCGGCGCCGTCCACGGCAATGCGGGCGTAGAGCGCCCGGAGATCGAACCCATGGCGCTTGTAGCGCACATCCGCCACGCCCATGCCGACCTTCACGTCGACGGAATCGACCGTCATCTGATCCGCGCCGCCGTAGTAGCCCGAGAGCCCGAAGGAGGCGCCGGCGGTCGTGGCGTATTCGATCCGGCCCACAAGAGCGAGATCCTCGGCCTTCGACTTGACACCCTTCGACCTGCCACCCCGAAGGCCGCTCGAGGTCGTGAAGTTACTCGCGTCGAGTCCCGCGACGACGTACGCACGATATCCAAGCCCGCCGCTGGCCGCGCGCCCCACCACACCGAGTCCGTTCTCCTGCCACGTCGTCGGGATGATGCTGTTCTGCACGTACGGCCGCTCGACGCTGTAGAAGGTGGGCGGCTCGTGGAACTCGTTCAGTGGTCCGACCGGCATCTGAAGACTCCCGATCCGAAAGGAAGTCGTGGCGCCCAGGTCGTACTCGATATGCGCATACTCCAGCTCCAGCTCGTCCGCCGCGTGCTCGTAGTCGACCTCGGCATCGAGCCGGATCTCCGGTGTGAAGTCGTAGGCCCAGCCGAGAACGAAGCGGTGATAGTCCGCCTCGCTGGTCGCATTCTGATCCATGGTCCCGGTGCGAGGGTTGTTGTAATGGACCTCCCCGTACCCGTGGAGACGGAATCGAGCGGTTGTTCCACCCTCCTTCTGGTCGGCGTAGGAGGGATAAGCCGTCGCGGAATGGGGCGCGGCGAGAAGAATCGCAACAGCCGTCACTAGGCCGAGGGTGAGGGGTGAAGCACGCACATTGCCTCCGAATGGTGTGAGGGGGGCTCCGGGCCCCGACTGGATTGGTTTTCAATGACCGCGGGGCGGTGTGCCTGCGCGACCGTGTGAAGAATGCAGTCCAAAGTGCGGGTGTGCAAGAGAAAGTTAACCTGCCTTCACTAATCCTTAGGTATACCCCAAACCACTACCCAAGTCGATTGACCCAAGCCACTTGGCGGGGACCTCCCAAAAGCGGTATCCGCACCCGGACAGGGGTTTGTGTCGCCGGACAGGCACCCCTTGCACCTGCCGCGGCGGCGTGGTACTCATCCGGCGTGAGCTTCGGACGGCTCTTGATAGGGGCGATCCTCGTCGGGATAGGCGGGGTCCTACTCGCCTCGCAGTTGGGGTATCTGCCCGCGGGCGTGATGCCCTGGTTCCTGCAATTCTGGCCCGCTCTCCTCGTCTTTTTCGGCCTCGCCCTCCTGGCAAACGCCATGAAGAACCTCTTCCTCGGCTGGCTCACGGCAATCCTCGCCATCGGCGCGATTGCCTTCGGCGGCTGGTGGCTGGCCCACAACAAGGCCGCCGCGGGAACAGCCCACTTGGCGCGCCACCCGCTCGATCGCCCCCCGGTGGAGGCGTTGACCATCCGCGCGCGGACGCTCGGGGGAAGGCTCTCGCTGTCCGCGGCATCGGCTGGCGGGACGCGCGATTCGGTTTCACGCGCCGGGGCCCGTTCACTGGAAATCTCCATCCGGGGCGTTAGCGAAAAGGACGCCGAGCATGTGTGGAGTGTCGGTGGAAGAACCGGCGAGTTCGTCTGGCCGAAGCGGGTGCTCATTCCCAGCACGGCACCCTTCGGCGCTGAACTCGAGCTACGCGCGCCGGAACGGACCCCCGTACGCCTGAAGACCGAGACAATCCTCTCGGGCGCCGATCTCGATCTCACGCGCCTCCGCCCGGAGAGCTGTGACATCCGGATCATCTCGGGAGGCGTTC
>JANNMC010000026.1:0-1076 GCA_031397435.1 Candidatus Eiseniibacteriota bacterium | reverse complement strand
CGTCGTGCAGACGCTGCGGAAGATCGATTTCTACAAGCGGCCCGGCATCGCCGAGACGCTCGACTGGACGCGCGCGCTGCTCGGCCTCAAGTCCGAGCAGCTGTATCCGGAGCTGCTCCAGGAAACTGCCGGGGTGTTGCTGAAGCACCGCGACGACATCGATCGGCTGCGCGCCATCGGCGCTGCGCGCGTGCTGGCAGGCGATGTCGAGGCCCAAGCCGAGAGCGAAAAGCTATGGAGGTGAGCGTGCGCACTGCGCGACCGCGGCCGCAGCCCGCGCTGTCGCCGGAGCTGCCAGAGCAGCTCGCAGGCCGCGTGCACGACTTCTGCCGCGTGCTCCGCCAGGCCGGGTTCATCGTCACGCCTGCCCGGATCATGGACGTGTTCCGCTCGCTGCTTCGCGTGCGTATCGAAGTGCGCGACGAGTTCCGCTTGGCGCTGCGCACAAACCTCGTGGGCAGCCGCGAGGAGGAAGAGCGCTTCGACGGGATCTTCTCGGTGTACTGGGAAGGCGCGCCCGAAACGCGGCTCGAGCCGACCGAGCTCGATCTGGAGCCGCGCCCCGACGACCACAGGGAGACGCCCGAGGAACCACCGGACATTCGCGGCGATCGCGAGGTCTACAGCGGCGACGAGGTGTTCCGCGCGCGCAACCTGTTCGCTCGCTGGGATGGCGAGTCCGCGGATCTGGAGCGCGCGATTCAGCTGCTGGCCCAACAACTCGCGACGCGCCCGAGCCGCCGCACGCGGCCTTCGCGGCGCGGCCGGCGCGTCGATCTGCGCAGGCCGCTGCGCAAGAACTTACGCCACGGCATGGACATCGTGGATCTCGCGCGCGTGCGACGCAAGATTCGCAAGACGCGAATCGTCTTGATTTGCGACGTCAGCGGATCGATGGACGATTACAACCCGTTCTTGTTGCAGCTGATGTTTGGCCTCCAGCAGCGGCTCAAGAATTCCCGCACGGTCGTGTTCAGCACGCGCGCGACCGAAGTGTCGCGGATCCTGCGCGACCAGGCGCACATCATCGGCGAGAAGGAGTCGCACGGCTGCTGCTATGCCGAGGGCTGGGACGC
>JANNMC010000375.1:0-4088 GCA_031397435.1 Candidatus Eiseniibacteriota bacterium | reverse complement strand
ATTCTCTCGGGCGCCACCGCGGCACGCGTGCGCGAGGCGATCGAGGCGGGAGACGCGGAGTTCCTCCAGACGCTCCCGGGCGTGGGGAAGAAGCTGGCGCAGCGCCTGGTGCTGGAGTTGCGGGAGAAGGTCACTGCGGCGGGGAGCACGGCTCCCTCGGCGGCGGCGTTCCCGGGCGGGCTCACGACGAGCGTCGCCTCCGACGCGTCGATCGCGCTTCAGTCGCTCGGCTTCACGCGGGGCGGCGCTCAGTCGGCCGTGCAGGATGCTGTGGCCGAACTCGGCGCGAAGGCGACGGCGGAGACGATCATCCGCCGCGCGCTCCAGCAGAAAGTGCGGTAGAGTCGCCGCATGGCACGACCAGCGAAGCCCGCGGCGAAGCCCTTGCCGACTCCCACAGTCATACCGCCGGCCTTCGACCCCATCGACGACCGGGAACGGATCACCGATCCCGAGCCGTTCGTGGGCGACGTCGATTACGACCGGAGCCTTCGCCCCCGCGAACTGGGAGAGTTCGTCGGCCAGCGCGCCATCCGTGAACAGTTGCGCATCGCGGTGGAAGCGGCGCGCGCGCGGGGCGAGGCGCTCGACCACGTCCTCTTCCATGGCCCGCCGGGGCTGGGGAAGACGACGCTCGCCTCCATCATGGCGGCGGAGATGGGCGTCTCCTTCACGCAGACCTCGGGCCCCGTCCTGGAGCGTGCCGCCGATCTGGCGGGACTCCTGACGAACCTGGATGAGCGGGCGATCCTCTTCATCGACGAGATTCACCGCATGAACCCCGTGGTGGAGGAGTATCTCTACCCGGCCATCGAGGACTTCTGCCTCGACATCATGATCGACCGCGGACCGAGCGCGCGGAGCGTGCGGATCGATCTCAAGCGCTTCACGCTGGTCGGGGCCACCACCAGGACCGGGCTTCTCTCCGCGCCGCTCCGGGGCCGCTTCGGCCTCTCCGCACGCCTCGATTACTACCCGGCCGAGGACTTGAAGACGATCATCCTGCGATCGGCCTCCATCCTGGGCGTCGCCATCGATGAGGAGGGCGCCTCGGAGCTGTCGCGGCGCTCACGCGGCACGCCGCGCGTGGGGAACCGCCTCCTTCGCCGCGTTCGAGACTACGCCGAGACGCGGGCCAACGGCATCATCACCGGCGACGTGGCTCGGGCAGGGCTGGAACTGCTGGAAGTCGACGCGCGGGGACTGGACGAAATGGACCGGCGCATTCTCGAGGCGATCGTCGTGAAGTACAACGGCGGGCCGGTGGGACTCTCGACCATCGCGGTGGTGGTGGGGGAAGAGGCCGACACGCTGGAGGATGTCTACGAGCCCTACCTCATTCAGGAAGGATTCCTGAAGCGGACCGCGCGCGGCCGCGAAGCGACCGAACTCGCCTTCCGCCATCTGGGGCTGGAGCCGCCCTCCCGGTCGGAGGCGTCGCCCGGAAGCGGCGACGACACGCCGCAGCAGCGCCTCCTCTGACACCGCCTCGGCGCTTCCGCCGGACCTACTCCTCGGCCAAGTGTTCGCGCAGGAGGTTGCGTGTGGGGATGCGGCGGCCCGACTGGGGATGGACGATCCGAACTTCAAAGGCGTAACGGGCGAGTCCGAAGTGCTTCTCGATGAGGCGGGTCAGCCCCGCTACGGTGGCGTCGCCCCGGATGGTTCGCCCATGGCGACCCGCGCCCTTCGCCCGAGACCGCCCTTCCTCCACACCTTCCTGATAGGCACGTTTCAAGTGCCGCTCGAGGGACTGCCAGTGGGATTGCCGAATTCGCTTCAATGCCTCGTTCTGGGTCATGAACACCCTCCCGGAGAGATCGTCCCGGTCCACGCTGCTTCCACACGTTATCCTACACCCCGAATCCCATGAAGACCGCCGACTTCGATTTTCTGCTCCCGCCTGGTCTGATCGCGCAGCACCCGGCCGCCACGCGCGACGCCGCTCGACTCCTGGTCCTCGACCGTGGGGCGGCCGGGCTGCGTCATGCGTCGTTCCGGGATCTGCCGGAGTTCCTTCGGCCCTCGGACCTCCTGGTCGCCAACGACACGCGCGTGATGCCGGCGCGGATGTTCGCGCGCGTCCGTCGCGCCGACGGCGCCGGCGATCGCGAGGTGGAGGTGCTGCTCCTGCGCGAGGAGCCGGGCGTGATGCCAGAGCGGATCTGGTCAGTCCTCGCCAAACCGGCGCGTGCGCTCCAGCCCGGCGTGGAGCTGGCCTTCTCCGACGCCTCCTGGCATGGGCGAGTCCACTCCGTGGGCGAACGCGGGAAGCGCCGGATCTCGTTTCGGCCGCTCCTTGTGAACTCGGTGAACTCGGCAGCCGCGGGGCTCTCGTTCGAGTCGTGGCTCTCCCGCATCGGCCACATTCCGCTCCCTCCCTACATCGAGCGTCCCGACGAGCCGGAAGATCGCGAGCGCTATCAGACGGTCTTCGCGCGCGAGACCGGATCGGTGGCGGCGCCGACGGCGGGACTCCACTTCACCGACGCGACGCTGGACGCGGTGCGCGCGCGCGGCGTTGCCTTCGCCACCGTCACGCTCCATGTGGGGCCGGGGACGTTTCGCCCCGTGACCGCGGAGAATCCGGAAGAGCATCTGCTCGATCCGGAGCCCTATTGCGTGCCGCCCGAGACGGCGGCGGCGGTGCGTGCGGCAAAGCAGTCGGGAGCCCGCGTGATCGCCGTGGGGACCACCTCCGTCCGCACACTAGAAGCGTGGGCGCGCGACGGGATGCCCGACGATGGCGCCTGGCGCGAGACGAATCTCTTCGTCCTGCCTCCGTTCGAGTTTCGCGTCGTCGACGCGATGATCACGAACTTCCACCTGCCGCGCTCCAGCCTCCTCTTCCTCGTCTCCGCCTTCGCGGGGCGCGAACGGGTGCTGGAGGCGTACGCCACGGCCGTCAAGGAGGGCTACCGCTTCTACTCGTACGGCGACGCCATGTTGATCGTGTAGAGCGCCCGCGGCACCTCGCCGCGTCCGCCCAGCCGGCTCCGTTCTGCACGGCACCTCGCATTTCGCTCAAGAATTCGCCGCCCAGGCCGATCCATTCAGGGAAGCACCCCCGCCGCGACGCTCCCCCTAACTCAATGTGAATATAAGAGCTTAGCTCGATCTGGCCATTTTCTGGCCGCGCGGGCACGCCCGTTGCCTTTTGCGTATGGCGACGGCCCTGGGAAGGGCCGGCCGGGACGCGAGGTTCCGGCGAGCCACGAAAGGAGCAGATCGATGCCGCGCACGAAGTCCCGCACGTCGCATGCCGCGTCCGCCTCTCGGAAGAGCCGTTCCAGTCGTTCCGGGGGCAAGTCGTCGTCGACCCGCAGCGGCAATTCCAAGTTCCGCCGCTACCTCGATTTCATCCGCGCCATCCTCGGCAACACGCCGCGGAACGGCCGCTAGGCGCGCCGCCATGTCGCGTCTTCTCAGTCCCGCCGAAATCGCCGCCCTTCGCGCCGCGGACGAGCCGTTTATTCCAGCACCGACCGAGACGTTCACCGTGACGGTCGAGGCTGGAAGCGCCGCGCTTACCCCGGAAGCGGTCGCATCGCTGGAGCCCGGGAGCATCTTTCCGATCCAGGCCGCCCGTGTGGGGCTGGTGGAGATCGTGGCGAACGCCGTGTCGGTCGGTTACGGCCGTCTGGAGCAGCGCGAGGGTGAACTGGTCGTGCGCGTGGTCAGTCTTTCCCGCGTGCGTACGGGGGCGGGAACGCCGCGCCAGACGCGCGAAGCGGGAGGCCGCCTATGAACCAGGCGATCTTCGTTTATGCCACGGCGTTTGCGGTGGCGGCATTCGTGCTCTACGGAGCGGTCCACTATTTCTGGCGCCGCCCTTCCACGGGCACCGAGGCTTCCTTCGGTTCGCCGGCGCCCGAGGTGCTGGTCCTCGGCAGGACGCGAGTCGGCGTCGGCCGTTCGCTTCTGATCGTCGAGGTCGAGGGACGCCGGCTGCTCCTTGGGTCCACCGCACATCACTGGACCTCGCTTGCCGATCTTGGCGCCGCGCGTCATCACGACGCGGGTGACGCCCATGGTGCCATCGAGGCGGAACTGTCACGCGCCGTCGAAGCCTCGCGGCATCGCCGCGG
>JANNMC010000008.1:0-1840 GCA_031397435.1 Candidatus Eiseniibacteriota bacterium | reverse complement strand
ACGGCATCACCTTCGAGGTCCAGAAAGATGTCGCCAGGCGACGGCGGGGGAAGACGGCCCAGGCCCTTCCCCTCCTCGAGCGCCCGCAGCTCGTGCAGTGGGCGCTCTCGGCCACGCGAGTCGAGCTGGAGGCGCGCCTGCTCGCGCACGCGCACGTAGCTGTCCGGCGCGCCTCGCTTTGCCTTGAAACGGAGCGGAAGCGGCGTGCCTGCGATCGCGGTGAGCGTCCCGACGCGGTGCTCCTCCAGCTCCCTGCGCTGCGAGCGCGAGATGCCAGCCACGAGCGAGAGGTGATCGTCGGCCCGTCGCCGCTGCGCACAGCGGCTCGACCACGGGCAGATCTCGCAGTGCTCGCAGGGCTCGGGATAGCTCGCGCCGGCAACTGCCTCCGCGCTCTCCCGAGTCAGCGCATCCAGGCTGGCGCACACCCAGCGGAAGTACGCGGCGAAGTCATCCACGCGATACGCGTGCACTCCGCGCGGCGTCACGATGCGGAACTGCGCAGGCCTCTTTCCCTGCGCGCGCTCGAGCAGCTCGCAGTAGAGGCAGAGCTGGAGGATCGCGCCCGCGCGCGTCTCGCGCGCGAGCTTCGTGTCCTCGGCCTCGCAGGACCATGCGCCGAAGCGGCTGCTGCCGCTCACCTTGACGAGCACGTCCGGCCGCCCCTGCCAGCGCTCGTGCCGAAGCGCGGCCTGCACGATCACGTCGGCGCCTTCCTGCATCGCCCGAAGTGTTAGGGCGGTGGCGCGCTCGGGATCTCGCTCCTGGCCCAGGTCGACGACCGTGCGCCCGGGCGCGGTCAGCGACGCGACGTAGCGGCTCTCGTGCTCGAGGCCGCGCCGGAACATCGCTTCGAGCTGCGGATCGTCGAAGACCGGCTTCGTGAGGTCGCCCGCTGCTGCGGCCATCTCGAGCCCGACGCGATGACGGCAGCCGAGGAAGTTCGAGACGTCCGTGGCGCTGAGGTCGAGCCGGCCTTCGCGGAGCTTCATCGTCTGAGCCTTCCAGAATCGCGTCGGCGTCCGGTCAGAAGGGCAAATCAATCCGCTCCACGCCGGCAGCTCGGAACTCGAGGCGATGCTAATGGATTCGCGCCAGGGTCAGGTTGCTCGAGAACGGTCGGCGCCGAGTGCTCGCAGTTGCCTCTTGCCTCTTCAGCGCGCCTCGCTCGAGAGCAGCTGCTCGATGAACGGCGAGCAGGCGACCAGCCAGGCGCCGGCATGGATTAGGTCGCTGAGCGTCGCAACGGCGCTCGCGGCGATCCAGCGCAGCCGCGAGAGATCGAGCGCCAGCTCGGCTGGCGTGCAGCCCGCGAGTGACGCGTTCAGGATCGGGAGCTCGGGCAGCGTGAGCCGCCCTTCCAGGTGGAACACCACGCGGCCGTCGGGAGCCTCGAGCTTTGTGATCCGCAGCATCGCGTGGGCTTTCTTGGCCGGAGAAGTCGCTCCCTGAGAAGTCGAGCGTTCAGCCGCGCACGGCTGCGCCCGCCATGCCCAGCCTGCTCGCAAGCAGCCGGTCGAGCGAGATCGCGCCGGCGCCGCCGATCGCCAGCTGCACGAGCAGCGCGATGTAGAGGAACTCGGAGAGGCCGAACAGCGCGCCGAGCCCGTCGATCTTGGGCGCGAGCGCAGTCGCCAGCGCGACGGCCATCGTGCCAATCATGGGTACGTTCGAGCGCGAGGTCGCGCGCCGGGCGCGTTCGCTCGCCATCATCCGGTGCGCGCCGGGAACAGACCCTGCGGCCGGAAATACAGGATCAGCGCCATCAGCACGTAGATCAGCATGCTGGCGACCGCGGCGCCGGTCGCGTCGGCGTCGGATTTGAGCTTGTAGATGTAGG
>JANNMC010000400.1:0-2421 GCA_031397435.1 Candidatus Eiseniibacteriota bacterium | reverse complement strand
CCCACGCGCCCATTCGCCGAGCTTCTTGACCTCCTCGCTCCAGCCCGCGTGCGTCGAATCGGCGGCGGCGGCGTGCGACGCGAGATCGACAAGCGAGCTGCTGCCAGCTGCG
The DNA here is from genome assembly GCA_031397435.1 of Candidatus Eiseniibacteriota bacterium. GTDB lineage: Bacteria > Eisenbacteria > RBG-16-71-46 > SZUA-252 > SZUA-252 > SZUA-252. The sequence goes on along the minus strand of JANNMC010000400.1, from coordinate 2,309 downwards.
GCGGCGCCGAGTTCGCGCCCGAGGGCTCTCAGCCGCTCGCACACCTCAGCGCCTTTCTTGGCCCGCGTCCGCGCCAGCTCGCCGCCCTCGATCTCGGCGATTCCGCGCGCGAGCCCGGCGATGTCGCGCGCGAACTCGCAGACCGCGACTTCCCCCAACAACTCCTCGGCGAGATCCTCGGGCCGGGCGCCTTCCGCGAGCAACTTCACGAGCGCCTCGTGCAGCGCCTTCGGGCCGATGCCGGCATCGGCGAGCGCGGCGAGATCGCGATCGAGCCCGGCGCCCGTAACAGCAGCGAGCCGTGCTTCGATCACTTCCCGCGCGATCGCGTCGGCGCGGATGGCATCCGGGTCGACCTCGAGATCGGGATGCAGCCCCGCTTCGAGCGGGTGCGCGGCCAGCAGCCGCCGACAAAAGGCGTGGATCGTGCGCACGGTCAGGTGATCGAGCGCGCCGATCAGCTCGCGTGCGCGCGCGCGGCGAGTTTCCTCGGGCGGCAGCGGCGCCTTCGCGAAGTATCCCGCCGGCGTCGGGCCGCTGGCGATCCTCGCGAGATCGAGCGCGATGCGCGTCGCCATCTCGGCGGCAGCGGCCTCGGTGAATGTGATCGCGACGATGCCTGATAACACGCGCACGGCCGTGCCGGCGTCGCCGTCGCCGCGAAGCGCGGCGCCTCGGCCGCGCACCGCCTCTGAGTTCTGTGCGTTCTCCAGGTCGCGCGCTTTCGCCAAGTTCTGCGCATTTTCCCAACCAGGCCCGAGCGCCCACACGACGACGCGCGCAACCAGCGCCGCGGTCTTGCCCGTGCCGGCGCCAGCCTCAACGAGCAGCGGCCGCTCGAAGCACGTCTGCGCGAGCTCGCGCGCGGCCGAATCCGAGAGCGGCGTTTCGCTCACGTGTCGTCCTCCGCAGCGCCGCGCTGCGCGGCTGCGCCGGTCGACTCGAGCCAAGCCGCGAGCCGCCGCTTCGCGCTCGCGTCGCCCTTCCAACAGGCCTCGCTCACTTCGCAGAACTTGCAGCTCGGGCCCTCGCTGTCCGCGTCGTCGGCGATCAACAGCGGGAGCAGCTCACCCGTTCGCCACTGCTGGACGGCCCGCACGGCCGACTGCTCGAAAGCCGCGATCACGCCACTGGCCGGCGTGTCGCCCTCGGCGCGCGCATCGGCGAGCTCCGCGGCGAGGCCCGGCTTCACGAACAGGTATCGCCCCGTGCTCGCGCCTCCCGCAGCACTCGCGTACGCGGCGGCTTGCAGCTTCTTCCCCTCGACGACCGCTTGTAGAAAATGGGCGTTACGCGTCTTGGCCTGCTTCGCGTCGGAGATCGGCTTTCCGGTCTTGTAGTCCGTGAGCACGAGCCGCCCGCCGTTCTCGTCGACGCGATCCGCGCGGCAGCTGAGCCGCAGCGGCGCATCGCCCGGAATCGGAAGCTCCAGTTCGGCTGTCACCTCGACTCCGCGCACGCCGCCGAGCACCCCGTTCGGCCAATCGAGTTCGCGCGCGCGCTCGAGGTAGGCGCCCGCACGATGCGCGAGCAGCTCGGCGAAACCCGGCAGCAAGATGCCCTGATCGATCGCCGCCTCCCGCGCCGCATCCGCGACGATCGCTGCGAGCTCGTTCGCATTCGGCCACGGCACCGAGATCGACGCAGCCTCGCGCGCGCTCGCGAGCGATTGCTTCACCGGCACGCCCGCGCGCCGCGCGATCTCTTCGAGCGCGCCGTGCACGCTGTTCCCTAACAGCAGCGGGCTCAGTTCCGGCAGCGCGGCCAGCGCGTCGGGCGGCGGCTGCAGGCCGAGCAGCTTCTCGAGGAACGCGCGCCACGGGCAATACGCCAGCGCTTCGAGGCGCGTCACCGAGAGCTCGCTCGTGCGGGCAAGCACGGGGCCGATCTGCCCGAGGTGCGGGCCGAGCACGCGCGGAGGCTCCCATTCGTCGCGGAACGCGAGCGAGGCGTAGCGCGCGCGCGCGGCTGCGCTGGCGCGCGCGCCTAACAGCGGCGCCAGCGCGAGCGCCGTCGCGTGCTCGGCGCCGCTGCGATCGCCCGCGAGGCCTGCGAGCAGCGCGTGCTCGTGCGCCGGGCGCGGAGCCGTGCGCTCGCTCCAGACGAGCGGCGCCGCAGGCGAATCTGCGCCGAGGCCGTGGGCGATGCGCAGCCGCTGCACCAACGGCGAAACGGGCCGCTCCTTGCCGTCGTCGGTCGTCTCCTGCCACGAAAGATTCACGCTCTCTGCGGCCGCGCACAGCTGCGCGAACAAGAAGCGCTCTTCCGCATAACCGCGCACCTTGATCGGCACGTCGGGCAGCACGACC
>JANNMC010000362.1:0-8141 GCA_031397435.1 Candidatus Eiseniibacteriota bacterium | reverse complement strand
GTCGTCCCACCTCATCGAGCCGCCGGCGTGGCGACTCCCTTGAGGATTAGCCAGAACGCGACCGCCACTTCGAACAGCGCCATCGGGATCCACATGATGTACGTCACAGGTCCGCCGCACTTCAGCCGCAGTAGCAGCCTGGCAGCCTGGCCAGATATCTGAAAGCGGCTTGGGATGAACGACAGTATTTCGCGGTCGAGGTACGGCGGGGGCGGACGAACGGCGGGTCCGGGCGGGACGAGGGTCGCGCCTTCGTGGTCCGGCATCGTTTCGCCGGCGCCTTCGGCGCCGCGAGAACCGCCTACGTCTGGCGGAACAAGTGGAGGTAGCTGCGGCTGACCGGCAGCACCTCCTTGCGGCCCTTCAGGTGGATTTCGGCCGTATCATTGTCGCCGCGCGTGACGTGGCTGATGGCCCTCAGATTGACCACGACCGACCGGTGCACCTGAGCGAAATGGGCGGGATCGAGCTGGACGACCAACTCGCTAAGCGCGGTGCGGACAAGCGCATCTCCGGGTTGGCCAGCGTCGTCGCGATAGGCAACCAGCGTGTACTTCGTCTCGGAGCGCATGTAGTCGACGTCATCGACCGGGATGAGGCGCAGGGACTGCCCGACCTGTGCTCGAATCCAACGCAGCGGCGCCGGAGCCGCGCCGCTCTGCAGGTGCGCGATCTGGGCGGCGAGTTGTTGCAGCAGCGCCTCCGTGTTCAGCGCGGGCTGCGCCGCCCGCAAGCGCTCCTTCAGCCGGACGACTGTTTCGGCCAGGCGCGCCTGCTCGACCGGCTTCACCAGGTAATCCAGTGCGCCCTGCTCGAATGCCTGCACGGCATAGCGGTCGTAAGCGGTGACGAACACCAGATGCGCGCGGCGGCCGATCTGGTGCGCCGCTTCGACGCCGGAAAGGCCGGGCATGTGCACGTCGAGAAAGCAGACGTCGGGTCGCAGGGCTTCGAATTGCTCGATGGCCTCGCGGCCGTTTCGTGCCTGCGCGACCACCTCCAACTCTGGCCACGCCTGCGCCAACTGCCGCGCCAAGGCTCCACGCAGCAACGGCTCGTCGTCGGCGATCAATGCGGTCGGGCGTGGGCTCATCCGCCCCCCGCTCCGCGCGCCGGGATATCCACTTCGGCGCAGACGCCCCGCGGCCGCTGTGCGGTTACGCGCAGCTGTGCGTCGCCACCATAAGTCAGATGAAGGCGCTCGCGCAGGGTCGACAGGCCGGTGCCCGTTCCGGTCCCGTTGCCCGATTGCCGTAAGCCCGCACCGGTGTCGCTGACTCTCACCACGCAGCGATCGTCGCGCCGCTGAATATAAATGTCGATGCGGCCGCCTTCCTCGCTGGGATCAATACCGTGACGCACCGAGTTCTCCACAAGCGTCAGCAGTGTCATCGGCGGACAGCGAAGCATCAGCGCCGTTTCATCAACGTGCAGCGCGAACTGCAGGCGATCGGGCATGCGCATGTGCATCAGCTCGAGGTACGCCTGGACTAGCTGAAGCTCCTGGCCGAGCGTGGTGGCCCGCTCGTTCAGGCGCGGCACGGCCGCGCGCAAATAGGCGATCAGACTTTGCAGCAGGGCTGACGCCTGGGGAGATCCCGCGTCGACCAGGGCCTGCACGTTTGCCAGCGTGTTGAACAGGAAATGCGGTGTGACCTGCGCCTGCAACAGACGCAAACGCGCGTCGAGTGCCTGGCGCTCGAGTTCGCTCCGTTCCAGGTCGAAGGCCAGCGCCTGATGGCGCGCCAGCGCGTCCTTCTGTCGCACCAGGACCGCCAGAGCGACCCAAGGCGCCACAAGCAGTCCGAGCCCCTGAACCTCCCAGTAGGGCGGCATGCCGGTATCGGGAGTGAGCACGTTGAGCACCAGCGTACTGATCGGCATGGCCAGGGCCACACCCAACACCTGCAGCACCCAGCGTGCGAGCTTCGCGGGGAGTCGCTTTGGCCACCGTTCAAACAAGCCGAACACGAGCATCGCGATGAGCCCGAGGAGCACGATCCGGATGAACCCTTCAAGACCCCACAGGAAATTGAAAATCAGGCCGAGGGCAATCGAAAGGGAGAGCGTGAACAGCACTCGCCGCCAATTCAAGATCGACGCAACCCTCGGCGGCCTTGCGGGAACGGAAGCAGGGATCATGGCATGAGGATAGACTAGCTGGGTCGCGCGCGCCGCTGAAGCCTGGGTCTCCCCGCGCCATCCTCCCAGGTCGCGGACCCGCTGGTCGATGAGCCGGGAAGCGGGTTTCGAGAGGGCAACGGCGGGCGCTGCGTGTCCTCGGCTGGTACGAGCGGTCCGCGAGGGGCGCGTGAAGGCGCCCGACGGGCACTTCCCTCACGATTTGACTTTACATGCTAAAGTACTTCGTATAGATTGTCCGAAGTGTTCTGAGGGGCTGAATCCTGATCTGAAGAAAGGACGACATTCATCATGATGCAAAGCAAAGCCATGATCCGCATTGTGCTCACGACAGCGTTCATCCTGTTGCTGCCCTTGGTGGCGATGCAGTTTACCGATGAAGTGGCCTGGGACCTGGCCGATTTCGTTGTGGCCGGCGCCCTCCTGGCAGGCACCGGTTTCACGTATGAGCTGGTAGCGAAGAAGGGGGGCAATCTCGCGTACCGAGCCGCCGTCGGCATTGCGCTCGCGGCGGCACTCATCCTCGTCTGGCTGAATCTTGCCGTCGGCATCATCGGGAGCGAGGACAACCCCGCAAACCTGATGTACATCGGGGTGCTCGCCGTCGGACTCATCGGTGCCGTCGTCGCGCGCCTAGAGCCGCGTGGAATGGCCCGCGCATTATTCGCGACAGCGCTCGCTCAAGCGTTGGTTCCCGTGATTGCGATGATTATCTCGAAGCCCTCGGTTACCTCCGGTCTGTTTGTCTTGAATGCGCTCTTCGCCATACTGTTTGTCGGATCGGCGTTGTTGTTTCGACGCGCGGCGCACGAGTCCAACGGACCGGGCGTAAAATCGACGGCTTGACTCGACGAGATCAACCTCGCCGACTGGTAGACTCGTGACGTCTGGGAAATCGGGTCGTCGTATTTCGATCGCTCAATCGAACGACTCGCCCCGCTTCTGCCGGCTTGTCCGGAGCTACGCCCGGGAATGAAAATGGGAGGGATGATCATGATGAATCCAAGAGTGCTGTTTCGTACGACAGCCACAATTCTGGTTTTCGGACTTGCTTCGGTCACTGGATCCCAAGCCGACCAAAGTGTTCGCGAGGGCGGCTCCGCGAAGCAACAAGACAAGGCAACGCAACCGCAGCAGCAGGAGCAGCAGCAGAAGCCCTCGGCGCAGAAGCGACAGCAGCGGCCCCCCGCTCAGGACCGGCAGGCGCAGTCGCGTCGTCAGGCGCGGGTTCAGAAGCAATCGCAGGCGGAGCGGCCCACGACCCAGCGCCAGCAGTCCAAGGCGGCGGTTCGGAGTCCGCAGCGGCAGTCCACGGCAGGCGTTCAGAGTCGATCGACGTCTCCGACGCGCCGCGTGACCCAGGCCCCTACTCAAATGCGCACTGGCGCGAGGCGCGCCGAACACCAAAGGGTTTGGCCGCGCTACCGTGCGAATAACTGGACTTCGCAGCATCGGACGTGGTCCCAGCGGGGCGGCTACACCGGATATCGCATCCCGAGCCGGCAGTTCATTCTCTACTTCGGCCGGTCGCACCGCTTCCACCTCTCCAGCTACCAGATAAGAATTGTAGGGGCCTATCCGCAGTTCTACGCGGATGGCTTCTGGTTCACCATGCTCGACCCGGTGCCGGAATACTGGGGCAACGACTGGTACGACACGGACTATGTGACCGTCATCGAGTCGCAAGGCGGATACTACCTCCTAAGTGAGGAATACCCGGACGTCCAGCTTGCGATCAGCGTCCATTTATAACGGTTTCTAATCAGCAATGGCCGATCGCCGGACGAGGATGTCCGGCGATCGGCCGCACGCGGCGCCTCTTCCCATCCTCCAATCGATCCGCAACCCCGATCCAGATGCCTGCAGCACATTGCTTGCGGCCAAAGGGCACACCCAGTCGTGCGCGCCAATTGGCCCCGATCTTGCCCTACCCTACATGGGGTATCCGGCTCGGCCGGTCGCGATCCGCGGCCGATTCCGCGCTAACGTGATACCCCGACTACCGAAGGATGGTGCGCGATGTCGGCGCCGGCTCTAGATCCACGTTGTAATTCTGACATTCGGCCGGCTCGACGCGTGAACCACTCGCCTCCACCGCCCGACGGGCACCGAGGAATGGATGCGAGGATCGCTTGATTCGGGAGCGCGGTACGACGTGGACCGTCGGCAGGTTCGCCATTCTGGCATGCGTCTTGATCGTGCCTCTGTCGATTGCTGGTGCGGCGCTCTTCACGCTGGGCGCGCTTCATCACACCTATCTGGATCGCAGCAATCTACCTGACGTCGGGCCCTTCACGCGGTTTGAGTTCCCCGCGATCGGGCATGTCTACGACGCCAATGGCCAGACGCTCATCGCGCTCGCCCGGGAGTATCGGCAGATAGTCCCGTACGAAGCGATTCCGCCGATCGTTCGTGACGCGATCCTGGCGGCCGAAGATAAGAATTTCTTCTCCCACAACGGTGTCGATTACTCGAGCCTTCCTCGCGTCGTCTCCAAAGTCCGGTTCAACACCCTGGCGGTGCGATTCGCCGCCGCGGGCCGCCACGACGGCGAGATCGGCCGGGCCATCTTCCCGCAGGGAGGCTCCACGATCACCCAGCAGCTCGCGCGGGGTTGCTTTCTCCAGCGCCTGACCTCGCAGGAAAACAGCTACACGCTCCGCCACTCCGGCCTCGGGCCGCGTGCACTCTCGTCGTTGATCGGCGAGCGCAACGTGAATATGGTCATTCGGAAGTGCGAGGAGATCCGGCTTTCGCTGTGGCTCGAAGAACAGATGCGGGAACGATTCGGATCGAAGCGCCGGGCTAAGGAAGAGCTCCTGGCCCGATACGCGAGCTTCGTGTACATGGGCCGCGGACAGTACGGCTTCGCGAGTGCAGCGGAGTTCTATTTCGGCCGGCGGCTTTCCACGTTCACGACCGCGGATGCCGACAAAGCGGCGCTGCTGGCGGGCATCGCCAAGGCGCCGCGCGACTATGCGCCGACGGCGAACCCCACGGAGCCGATCCTCCGCCGCCGAAATCAGATTCTCGCCCTGATGGCCGCGAATGGATTCCTTTCTCGGGCCGAGGTGGCCGCGGCGAGCCAGCGCTCCTTGCCGCTCCCTGCCCTGCCCGCTCCCCCGCGCACTCAGTCCCCTTCGGTCGTGGAACACGTTCTCGACGATCTAGAGTCCAATCACAACGGCCTCGACATCGACGACCTCCTGCAGGGACGCATCCAGGTGTACTCCACGGTCGACGCCCGGGTGCAGCACATCGCCAACGAAGCGTTGGAGCATGGCTTGGAACAGTACGAGCTGCGCCACCCGAAGTCGCTCGGATTGACCCAGGGCGCCGTCGTCGTACTGAGGAATCGAGACGGCTCTATTCTCGCGGAGGCCGGTGGCCGAAAGTACTACCAGGGACGCGCGGCGTGCTACCGGGACTTCAATCGAGTGAGGGAGTCGCTACGGCAGACGGGATCGACGATGAAGCCAATCGTCTACCTGGCCGCGTTCCTGGACGGCGATTTTACGCTCGAGACCATGGTGCCCGACGAGCCCATCAGCGTGCCCGATGGCACGCGCGGCCCGAAGTGGATCTCGAACTATGACGGTCGATACAAGGGCCTGATCCCGATCCGACAGGCGCTCGCCGAGTCGAGAAACACGGTCGCGATCTGGATCGTGGAGCAAGTGGGGATTGGGAGTATCCTGCGCACCTCGCGTCATCTCGGTGTGGAGACGCCGCTTCACCGTTACGCCCCGACGGCGTTGGGCGCCTCTGAAATGACCCTGTTGGAGCTGGCGACCGCGTATCGCAGCATTGCGTCCGGCATCCTCGCGCGGCCCCACGTCATTCGCACCATCGCCCGCGGCCCGGGCGGGGACCTGCGGGAAGCCATACAAATTGAAACGCCAATCTCCATCGACAGCGACGCGCTCTCGATGATCCAAGAAGGGCTGCGAGGCGTCGTCCGGATCCCGTCGGGCACGGCTCACGCACTCAACTCTCAGCGATTTCCAATTCCCGTGATGGGGAAGACGGGAACGACCAGCGACTTCAGGGATGCCCTCTTCGTCGGCTCAACCTACGGTCTCGACGGCATCACGGTCGCCGTCCGAATCGGATTCGATGACAACCGCTCGCTGGGCAAGCGAGAGGTCGGCGGGCGTGTGGCCCTTCCGGTGTTCGAGGAAGTGATGCTTAAGGTATACGCCGACCAGATCATCGGACCTCCCCCGCCCTTCCCCTCGCAAATGGAACAACGCATCACGGACTACCTGCAAGGCGTTGGCACCGAGACCGTCACGGACCTGACGGAGGAGGAGCCGATTGAAACGGACGAGGGGTTCTGGTAAGCGAGAGCGTTCGCGGGCTCGGACCGCTTCCTTTGATCACGGCGCGGGAAACGACTGACCCGTACTCGGGCAGTCCGACGGCGGTGGGGGCCTCTTTCTGGCATTTCCCGGCCGAACGGCAAGGGGCCCCCGAACCCTTTGGGGTGCTCCGCCACAGCGGCGTGGGACACCCGACGGAGCGCGACTTACACATTCTTGTAAATACGGGGACCGCGATGGATCCTCCGGCATTCCTTCTGATGATTCTCCCGTGATAACTCACGTTGCCGCATGCGTTAAAACCTTTGAAGGTCGAGGCACGGTTCCTGCGTGCTCCCCATCCTGACCGTAACTCGACGCAACTCACGCCGCGGCAGCGGCAACCAGTGAAGGAGAACAACGATGAGACGAGTACTCGCGCGGGCATTGTGCTTCGCGCTGCTGGCGTCGGCCGGGGGTTGTGCCTCCAGTGACGCCCAGACCGAGATAAGCGCATCCTATGGTTCTGGCGGAAGCCAGGTGAGCTTCTCGTATTTTTACGACAACCTTGCGGACGACGGCGAGTGGTTCCAGGAGCCGACGTACGGGTGGGTTTGGACGCCTTACGACATGTCGTCCGACTGGCGCCCATACTACAACGGCAATTGGGAGTACACCGACTACGGCTGGAGCTGGGCGTCCAATGAACGATTCGGCTGGGCAACGTATCACTACGGGCGATGGCTCTTCGACGATAACTACGGCTGGGTCTGGGTGCCCGGCACCCAGTGGGCCCCGGCGTGGGTCGCCTGGCGCTATAGCGATGATTACATCGGCTGGGCTCCTCTGCCGCCCCGGGCCGGCTGGGATCTCTCGCTCGGGCTCTCCTTCGCCGACGCGAACTCGATCCCGTCGCGCGACTGGAACTTCGTTCCGCAGCGGAATGTGCTCGACGTGAATATTCGCCTGCAGATTGCGTCGGTTGCTCGCAACGTCACGCTGATCGAGCGCTCGCGCGACGCGACGCGGTTCGAGGTGCGGGACGGACACCCCATCAATCTCGGTGTCGACGTAGCGCTTGTGGAAAGAACCATCCGCCGGCCTGTGCCACGCCATAAGATCGTCGACGTCGACGCGCCAGCGCGCGGCAACGGCCGGTCGGTAGGCAAGGGTGCTGTCGGCTACTATCGCCCCGCGGTGCAGCCTGCGGCTCCCGATCTGGCACCCACGCCCGCGGTCAGGGAACGCCGGGATGCCATCCCCGATGCGGTCGTGCAGCGCCAGCGCGGGGCGCAGCAGCGCCGCCTCGAGAACGACCTCAAGTCGGAGCAGACTCGCCTCACGCGCGAACAGCAGAGTGAAATGCGCTCCCAGGCGAAGGGTGCGCCGGCCGACGAAGTTCGGAAGCGTCACGCGGCCGAGCAGCAGGCGTTCACCGTGCATGCGACGCAGCAGCGCCAGGTCCTGGAACAGCGGGCCCAAAAGAAGATCGTGAAGCCGGAGAAGGGCCAGAAGCCCGCCGCCAAGCCGGCGGCCGACGCCAAGGCCCAGGGCAAGGGCCAGACCCAGGACAAGGGACCAGCCCAGGACAAGACCCAGGATGAAGACAAGGGGAACAAGAAGGGCGGCAACTAACGCCATCGATCCTCACGCGGGGGGCGGGGGCGGCCGCGCCCCCCCCCAAGCCCCCAAACACAC